>JAEKNW010000215.1 GCA_016838885.1 Candidatus Cloacimonadota bacterium | reverse complement strand
AAACCTTAGTCATTCCTTTAAGTATCTCGATGAAATCCCGATGATTCATCGAGATACTCTAAAGCATCACTAGGCAAACCCTTTTGTAATGCCTATTTGTGGCACTTATAAAAATGTAGAATCTAGTCTGCTTGCAGATAAAGAGCAAAGTTGACTTTTGATAACTTTTCTTAAAATACTGTTTACAATATAAAAATAATTTTTTCTATTTTCTTGGGTCCTATAATTTGCTTACCACTCTACTTGAGAGAGTGCCATATATCAGATGTTGCTAATACTGTCTTTGACGGTGCTTCCGGAGTTACCCTATCTGACAAACCGCTATCGGTAAATACTCTCTACAAGCTATTCAATGGATGAAGATGATTATTGAGGATAATGAAGGAGAATCTACTTTATCCTTTAACCCGAATGGTGCAGTAGAGCTTTAAAGAAGAGTGCAGATTCTTTTAGCAAAATAACTTACAGAAATTGAAGGCATATAATATATATATTCGGGAGAATTATGGAAGTTACTTTTGCATGAGTCTTCGCTAAAGCTACGCCAACACTAGAAAGAATATAGTGCTATTCTCAAGGATCTACTGCATTATTTGGGTTTAAACCCACTATTTACATCTAATTGATTATCGCCCCTCCGGGGCTTAGGTTTGTGGGAGATTCTTACACAGGGTCTTCGAACCCTGCCTACTATATCTGCATCCCTTCGGGATTTAAGAGGCATTACTTGGGTTTAACTTTATCATTCACACAAAATTTAATTATTTTTTTTCTTTGACAGAATAAGGATAGTTAATTATAATAACTTATTAGATAACTTTAGGAGGAAAAATGAAGTTAAATAGAGAATTTATTGAAAAATTGCCAAAGACAGACCTGCACGTTCATTTGGATGGTTCAGTACGTCCTGACACTATATTAGATTTAGCGAAGAAGAATAAAATAAAATTACCAACTATGGATAAGGCCAAGCTGTTAACAATGATTTCCTGCGGAGATGAATGTAAGAGTTTAGATGAATATCTTCAAGGTTTTCATATAACCAACTTAGTGCTTCAAAATGAGGAAGGTTTAGAGAGAGCAGCTTTTGAACTAGCAGAAGATTCAGCCAAAGAGAATGTTAGATACATAGAAGTTCGTTACTCTCCGATCCTGCATACAAATGAAGGTCTAAAACTTACAGAAGTTAATGATGCTGTATTAAGGGGATTACGTAAAGCAGAATTGATGTATAATATTAAAACTGCTGTAATTATCTGTGGAATTAGAAACATAAATCCTGCTACTTCCCTAAGATTAGCTGAGTTGGCTGTAGCTTATAAAAACAAGGGAGTGATTGGATTTGACCTAGCTGGAGCTGAATATAATTATCCGGCAAAAGATCATGAAGAAGCTTTTAGATTAGCCCTAAGTAATAATCTAAATATAACCATCCATGCAGGAGAAGCTTACGGTCCTGATAGTATTCATCAAGCCTTACATTATTGTGGGACCCACAGAATCGGGCATGGTACTCGTTTGATTGAGGATGGTGATTTGCTAAATTATGTTAATGATCACAGAATTCCTTTAGAGATTTGTTTTAAGAGCAACTACCATACTAAAGCAGTTCCATCTCTCGATGTTCACCCCTTTGGCTTCTACCTCGATTATGGATTAAGAGTTACTTTAAATACCGATAACAGAACAGTTTCTAATACTACAGTTACAGACGAGTTTATGTTTGTTATTGACAAGTTAAAGCTCTCTTATAAGGATGTGAAAAATATAATTATTAATGGTTTTAAATCTGCTTTTGTTACCTATAGTGAGAGGGTTCTTATGCTAAATTCAGCCTTGGCTGAAATGGAAAAATTAGAGGAAGAACATTTTAATCAACCCCAGGATGTTGATGGTAATTTAAAACAGATATAAAAACCTCTATCCCTCAAGACAAAGAGCGAGGGGAGCATAAATATAAAAAGTAAATAAAATTCTATAAAAATCGGAGGAGCCTGCATGTTTATAGCCAGAGGCGGAATATTAATGTATGTATTGTTATTAGCATCCATAATAACAATAGCAGTGATTATTGAGAGATTTATCGTAATCTTCAAAGCTAAGAAGCGAGATGAAGAATTTGCAAATGAACTAGAGACTATTGATAATATCTCAGGCATAGAAGATTATATTAAAAGTAGTATAATTGAATCACCGCTTCCTAACACCTTAAAAAGAGGAATTGAATTTTTAAGTTATGGAGAGAAGGATGCCACTGAAGAGATGGAGAACAAGGCCAAGGTTGAGATTAAAAGCTTAGAGAACCATATTGGTGTATTATCGACTTTATCTGCAGTAGCTCCCTTAATAGGGTTCTTAGGGACAGCTTCAGGCATGGTAAAAGTCTTTATGAACATTGGTTTAGCTAAAGGTGGAGTTGATATCAGTATGCTGGCTAATGGTATTTGGGAAGCCATGCTAACAACTATCGGAGGCTTAGTAGTAGGTATTGTAGCACTAATTTTCAACAACTATTTTGTCTCATCTATTGAAAGTATGGCAGGAAAGATTGAAGAAATTGGGCACCATGTAATACTCAAACACCGAGAAAGCAATAGGAATTAATAATGAAAATAGATGTTAAAAAGAGAAAAATTACTTCTACAGTATTGATTTCGATGACAGACGTAGTCTTTCTTTTAATCATATTCCTTCTCCTTTCATCTAACTTTGTAAATATTAATTCAATAGGAGTTACCTTACCCCAATCGGTAAGTACAAGCAAACTCCCAACAGGCAATATTATCAAAGTTATCATTACCAGAGATAATGATCTATGCCTCGATAATAAAGATAAGAAGTATAGCCAAGCAAATTTTGTTGATGAAATGCGAACCAGATTAATTCAAGAACCTGATTCAAAAGTAGAAATTTGGGTTGATGAAGAGGTGCAATGGAAAAATATTGTCCCTGTCCATGATCTTGTAACAGAAGTAGGAGCTAAGAGAATCTCCTACCCAACACGCTATAATGTTGATTAATCATGAAAAAAAGCTTTTCCCTTCCTTTAATTATCTCTATTTTTCTGCACGGGTTATTATTTCTTTATAGTATTGATATTCCAGAATATATAGCTCCTGAAGTAAAAGAACTGGCAATTGAAGTAGAAAAAATTCCTGATGAGGAAAAAATTGAGATTGAGCCTGTTAAGCAAACTAAAATTGCTCAAAAAGAAACCAAAGAAGCAAGCTCTGTTCCCATTGATCAATTCATGAAACCGACTGTGGAGAGCGAGATAGAAGCACCTGCTGATGAAGATTACTCATTTAATTTGTTTGAAGATAAAGATAATGACAGGTTCCAAGATCGAACCCACACAGCTTCTACTTATGCAGACAGAAATCGTGAAGTTGTTGCTCCTAATTCGCATATAATCAACTATGACAAGCATGATATTCATGAATCTTTGGGAGATAATGATCCAATTAAGATTAATACCCGAAAATATAGTAAAACTAAACAAGATACTATCTTTATCTCATTCACTGGAACAAGTGATTTCTTTCAAGATACTAATTATGGAGGAGATGATTCTCTTATCCGCTCCTTGTTCGCAGGCAAAGAATTTGATCCAACCAAGAAAGTTTCTCAGATATGCAAGATCTATTTTGAGATAAAAGATGGTAGAACACGAGGATCTTTAAAGAATTTAGAGGGTAATAGTGAGTTAGCTGTTTGGGTTATTGATATTCTTCAAGATGCTGATAAAGATGGGAAACTCAAAGGAATGAGTTCAGGAATATATGTGCTTCAGTATAGAAATAAACTTGTAGATTTAAACCAAGAATAATTAGTTGATTTGTTTTGGTGGTTGGAAAAGCGGGGATATGGACTGGGGGCATCTTGCCGCCAGATTTACCAAGCTGGAAGCTTGGCTGTGGAAGCGGGACGCTTCCACTCCATACAATCCTTGCCCCCATCTGAAAGCTATCATTATATTAATTATTACACAGCGTGGACATCCTGTCCGCCATTAAGCCCCAGAGGAGAACCGACAACGAGTTGTCTGTTTCTAATACGGGCTGGAAGCCCGCAATCCCAGAGTGCTTTTCTCAAAGATCTACTGCATTATTTGGGTTAAAATTTCTTTTTATATGAGTGGCAATAAGGAAGACTACCTTTGTTTTGATAGTAATCTTGATGATAATTTTCAGCTTTATAGAAAGCTTGGGCTGCTTCTAACTTAGTAACAACGTCATATCCTTTATTTTTCAAAGTTTGAATTAAAGTAGCTGCTACTCTTTTCTCTTGCTCAGAAGAGTAAAATATCACTGATCTGTACTGTTGGCCTATATCAGGTCCTTGCCTGTCAAGTTGAGTAGGGTCATGAATTTCAAAGAAATATTTAGTAAGTTCCTCATAGGTAATCTTGTTAGGGTTATAGACAACTTTGGTAGTTTCAATATGTCCTGTTCCACCTCGAACAACTTCATAGTATCCGGGATTTACTACATGCCCCCCCATAAATCCAACACTTGTCGAAATTACACCATCCAACTTCTGTAGGTAGTATTCAACACCCCAGAAGCATCCGCCCGCAAAATAAGCTTCTGCTTCTTTGCTTCTTTCTTCAAACTTCATAGAGACAGAATTGACGCAATGACGAAGGTTTTTATCTGTATACCCTTCACCTCTGAATACATGGCCAAGATGCCCGCCACAATTAGCACAAACTATTTCTGTTCTTATTCCATCTTTGTCAGGGACCTCTTTTACTCTACCGGGCAGAGCATCATCAAAACTAGGCCAGCCACAACTTGAATGAAACTTATCTGAAGCATCAAATAGTTCTGTTCCACACTTCTTACAATGGTAGGTCCCATCTTCAAAATGTTCTACATATTCTCCGGTAAAAGGAGCTTCTGTCCCTTTATTCTCTATAACATATTTTTCTAAATCATTTAATTTACGGTCTTGACTATACATAATTATTCCTCCTATTACGATGAGTAATATCAAAATTAATCTTTTCATATTGACCTCACTTTTTATTTTATAATATATTGTATTAATTATAAAATGCCAAAAGTATCGTAATAGGAGGATTATTTCTTAACCGATCACAGATCCGGTTTTAACATCTTTGTGGGCTGTTAAGATAGAGAGAGTATCGCCATCATCGGCGGCAAGAATCATGCCTTGTGAGAGAATACCTTTAATCTGTCTTGGTTTTAGATTAAGAAGCATAACTACCTTTTTCCCTATAATCTCTTCTGGAGTGTAGGCTTTGGCAAGTCCGGCAATGAGTTCAATCTCTTTCCCTCCAATATCAGCAGTGATTTGCAATAACTTATCAGTCTTTTTTACCTTGGTAGCAGTTAGAATTTCAGCAATTCTAATATCTAATTTAAGAAAATCATCAAATTCAATCTCTGCTTTAATGTCTTGAAAACTAGCTTTCTCAGCTTCTTGATTAGCTTTGGAGTTTTCTTGTAAGAGTTTAATTTGCTCCTCAATCTGATTATCCTCAACTTTATGGAAAATTTGAACAATATTATCTAACTTTATCGGATATGGACTAGCATCTAACTCTGTCCAAACTGCGTTTGTTGTTAAGCCCATAATCTTGCGTAGTTCAAACATAAAGTTAGGTAGAATAGGTGTCATTACCACTGAAATAACCCTTAGAATCTCACAAGATGTATAAATGGTTTCTTGGACAGCTTCTTTATCAGTTTTGATAACTTTCCATGGTTCTCTTTCATCGAAGTATCTATTTCCTAGACGTGCAATATCCATTATAGTTTTTACAGCTTTTCTTACTTGATATTCTTTATAGCAAGAATCAATCTCTTTAGTTAACTCTTTTACTTGCTTTAAAGTAGATAATGATAACTCATTTAGCTGAGTAGGTTTTTCAACAAAGCCATCAAAGTGTTTCTTGGAAAAAGAAAATACTCTGTTAGCTAGGTTTCCTAGAACATTGTTGAGTTCAGTATTGATTTTATTCTGAAAGTCTTTCCACAAGAAATCATTATCTTGCTTTTCAGGAGCATTAGCAGCTAGGACGTAACGGAGATATTCACCATCAAAATATTTAATAAACTCATCCACCCAAATAGCCCAATTACGGCTTGTAGAAATCTTATCTCCTTCTAAATTAAGATATTCATTAGCAGGAACATCATGAGGAAAAATATAATTCTCATTCTGTCCCATCACGAAAGAAGGCCACATGATAGTATGGAAGGGTATGTTATCCTTGCCTATAAAATGCACTAGCTTAGTATTTTGGTCTAACCAGTATTCTTTCCACAGCTCAGGTTTACCTAATTTTTGTGCCCACTCAATTGTAGATGAAATATAGCCTATAGGAGCATCAAACCAGACGTAAAGTACTTTTCCCTCTGCTTCTTCTAAAGGAACAGGAACCCCCCAGTTAATATCACGTGTAATAGCTCTTTCGATTAGTCCTTCATTAAGCCAAGAAAGAATAAAGTTTCGAACATTTTCTTTCCAATAAGTTTTTGTTTCTAACCACTCTTTAAGCTGAGGAGTGAATTTTGGTAGGTCTAAGTACCACTGCTTAGTATCTCTAATAACAGGAGTAGAACCCGAGACTTTGCTAATAGGATTAACTAAAGTTATGGAATCTATCAACTTCCCACAAGTATCACATTGATCACCTCTTGCTCCATCAGCTCCACAGTGAGGACAAGTACCTTCAACATATCTGTCAGGAAGAAAACGTGCCTCTTGTTCATCATAGAACTGCTGGGTTATTTTACTGGTAATATAACCGTTTTCCAGTAACTCCGTAAAGAATTGCTGAGATAAGTCATAATGAGGTTTTCTAGAAGTCCCGGAAAAGTTATCAAAATCAATATGAAGTCCGGCAAAACTATCTTTTATAGATTGATGGTATCTATCAACAATAACTTGGGGTGAAACACCTTCTTTCTCTGCTTTGATAGAAATAGGAGCTCCATGTTCATCAGTTCCACAGATATAAATAACATCTTCTTCTTTTAATCTTAAGTATCTAACAAATATATCTGCAGGTAAATATGCACCTGCCACATGACCAATGTGTAATTTACCATTAGCATAGGGTAAGGCACTGGTAACTATATATTTACTCATTAATAATTCTCCATTATTTTATATAATTTTTATGTAATTTGTTCAATAATTGATCAATATCGCGAGTGGATACTATTAAGTTTATTCCCACTGCGTTCTTCTTAATATCTTTAATCTCAGTATCTAATGATTTTACTTCTTTGATTAAAGCCATTAAGAAGTCAATATCATTAATAATCCTATGTCCGATTATAGATATTGACTGCACCTCACACTCTTCAATGATGAGGAAGGGTTTTAAAGAAGTTAAAGTCTCTTCATAATTCTCTTTTTCAACTATAATAGTGTTGTTGCCATTGATAGTAAAATCATAAAGATCAATGTTAGCATTGTTGATAGCTTGTAGTAAGTGGAGTGAATCAGCTTCCACTATGAATCTAAACAAGCCTGTTTTCTGGGCTAATGAAGTTATTTTTTTTTCTTCCATATTAAGTAATTCCTTATTTATTAAAGTTCCGGTATTAAAGGTAAAAGAAGATTTCACTTCTAAAGGTATATCGTATTTTTTGGCAAACTCAATAGCCCGCGGGTGAATAACTTTTGCTCCACCATAAGCCATCTCTAGTACAGTGTCGTAGTTTATCTCATCTAGTTTTACATAATCATGCACTATCCGTGGGTCTGCACTGTAGATACCATCTACATCAGTATAAATCTCACACTTCTCAGCATTAAGATAGGCTGCCAGGGCAACAGCTGAAGTATCAGATCCCCCTCTTCCTAAAGTTGTTACCTCTTTCTCTCTGCTTACACCTTGAAAACCCGCTACGATCACAACTTTGTGCTTTACTAACTCTTCTCTAATTCTAAAGGCTGTAACATCAATAATTCTGGCATTACCATGATTAGAGTCTGTTATAATCCCGGATTGAGAACCGGTAAAGGAAATTGAGAATATACCAAACTCCTGTAAAGCAATAGAGAGCAGAGACATACTAATTCTCTCTCCGGCCGTAAGAAGCATATCAAGTTCTCTTTTTATGGGCTTTTTGCTTAGTTGATAAGCCATATCTGTTAATTCATCTGTTGTATCTCCCATTGCTGAAACCACAATTACATATCTGCAATCAGATGCCATCTCTTGATGTAATCTACGTGCAATATTGCGGATTCGTTCAATGCTCCCAACAGATGTCCCACCAAATTTTTTAACTACTATTTTCATTTAAACCTCAGCTTTATGTAAGAAATATAATCCAACCATGGCAAAGAATACATTAGGTGCCCAAGCTGCTACTAAAGGAGAAAGTACTTCACTGTAGCCAAGACTCCTCGTAATCTGAAATGTGATTAGAAAGATGAAGCAAACAGATAAACCTATCATAAAAATATAACCTCGATTTTTACTTCTAGTTGAACTAGAGACGATAGGAAAAGAGAAAAAGAGAATAATAAGATTAGCAAAAGGAAATGATATCTTCATATAGAGGTCTACTAACTCTTTTGAGTAATTATCATTTAGTTTCTTTAGTCTATCTATATAGGCACTAAGTTCACGGTAATTCATAGACATAGTAGCTTTGCCCGATCTAATAAATTCTTCTGGGGTAACAGTCATGATATTATCTTTTAACTCATCCTGATATTGATATTTTATAAGGCTTCCTGCTTTAAAATCACGTTGATAAAGTTGTTTATAAAGCCATTCATCGCTATCCCATTTAGCAGATGTAGCTTCGGCTCTTGTAAGAATTGATGAGAAATCAGGGGCAACTATTGTTTTATCAATGACCCTCATCTCATTGTTATGCCCACTAAAGAAAGCCACATAATTATGAGTTTCATCTCCTTCTTGAAAGAATATCTTTGTTCTTAGTAATTTATCTCTCACATCACCTTTTTTTATTTCAACCTGATAGAGGATTTGTCTTTTCTCTTCAGCTTTTGGAAGCACATAATCTCCGAACCAACCAATCATAATACTGACCAATAAACCAATAATTATCAGTGGAAATAACATCCGTTTGATGCTAATTCCTGCAGCTCTAACTGCTATTGATTCATTATATTTAGCCAGATTATTCATTAGGAATAATCCGGTTATCAGCATAATTACAGGTGAGGTTAAGGTCAATAAGTAGGGTAACCTAAGAATATAATACAAAGTGGCTTGATTAAGAGTAGCCCCGTATTTTAACATTTTTGAAAGTTGGTCAATAATATCAATTACGATAAAGAGAATTGACGAGGCAAAAAATATCACAATGAAAGTTTTAATAAACTCTTTAATTAAGTATCTATCTAATATTCTCATGATTTTTTCCTATGTAACTTAGCTCTTAGATGAATTTTACTAAAGTCTAAGAATGATCTTTCGAATTTTGCAGTATAGGATAAGAACACTGCAATAATGAAGAATAAAATATTTGACATCCACATAGCAAACCATGGATTTAAAAGCCCCTTATCTGCTAATCTTTCTCCTCCAATAAGAGACACATAATATACTAAGAATATCAAGGAGCTAACCGAGAATGAAGTCCCGATGCCACTACTTTTAGTCATGATACCGATAGGTATTCCAATCAAAGCAAAAACTAAACAAGCAAAGGCTAATGAGTACTTTTTATGATATTCCACTTGAAAACTTCTGATTCTTTCTTGAGAATAGTTGCTTTCTTGTCGATTAACATTCAGAGTATTCAAGTTTGAGCTTATCTTTTGAGTAATCAATCTATCATCAGGTTTTGTTTTGAGTTCTGTTCGAAGTTTCTCAATCTCTTTTTCGATTCTTTCATTATGGTCAGCATAGCGAACAATGCTTTCTTTATCTTTGTTGATGGCTGCGACTAGTTGTTCTGAACTCATCTCTCGATCAGAACGATGTTCTCTCTCCCCAATTACAATTCTATCATCTAAGCCTAGGATATTTAGAGTAAACTCGCTGAAGCTTGTGATTGTATATTTGGCAGAATCTTTAGCATCTCTTTCGTGCATTTCACCATCGTATAATATTGCTTTCAAACTTGAGCCATTATCAATCGGGATTAAAACCCCTCTATTGGCGACAATGGTCTTGGGAAATTGAGTATTACTTCTATCATAAATAATAATGCCTCTCATTTCCTCTTCACTGGTTTCTTTAACAATAACCGTATATTTTCCGAAGTCAATGTATTCATTTGGGGTGATTATCTTCATGGGTTTTTGCATGGAAACTTGCATTCTCAAATTACTAAATTTGTGATTAGTTTCGGGTAAAATTTGGTTATTAAAATAAACCATAAACACCGATAACAAGAAAGCTAAAAGATAGATAGGTCTTACTATCTTGAAAATATTTATTCCACTAGACTTAATAGCTATAATCTCACTATCAACACTTAATCGCCCAAAAGCAAGAATTGTCGCCATCAAGACAGCCATAGGTATGGATAAAGCAAGCAAGAAAGGCAAGGCTAAAGAAAAGATGTTCAGCACTGTCAGAAAATCTAGATTCTTTTCGATAATCAAATTTAGTAACTCGATTATCTCATCTAATAAGAGAACAAAAGTAATAGTCGTTAAAGTTATAAAGAAAGGTGCAACTAACTCTTTCATTAGATATTTTTGCAGTATTTTAGAACGATAATACATAATTATTATAAAGAGTATTGCTAAGCCGAAAACTATTTCATTAAGATAGTTAGAGACATAGGGTATTTTCATTAACTTATCATTAATGATTTTGATAAACTGGGAGCAGAACTCGATTATGTTCATCTATTAATCATCCTTAAGAAATCTTCTTCATTGAGAATTGTTATACTTGCAATTTGTTGAGCTTTATCAAGTTTAGATCCTGGACTGTCTCCGATAATTAAATAATCTAAATTCTTACTTACACTTGACAAGATTTTACCCCCATTGCCTTTGATTAGTTCTTGAATCTCTTTTCTAGTGTATTTTTCAAGTGTTCCTGTTACCAAGAAACTCTTGCTTTCCAAGAGATTAGATTTTGAACTTGCTTGCTTGTAGGTGAAGTTCACTCCCAAATCTTTCAACTCTTCTATCAAAGCAATATTTTTAGGCTCATGAAAGAAGTCATAAACGGAAGCTGCTATTTTTTCTCCAATTTCGGAGATTTCTTCCAACTCAACACTATCTGCTTCTTGAATTTTTTCCATTGTACCAAAATGCTCTGCTAACAATGAAGCTACTTTTGAACCTACAAATCTGATTCCCAAAGCAAAAATAAGCTTATCTAAATTTTGGACTTTAGATTTATCTATGGCTTTTTTTAGATTACTCACAGATTTATCTCCAAATCCTTCAAAACTTCTTATTTTATCATAATCTAGCCTATAAATATCGGCAATTGTCTTAACTAGTCCTTTTTCGATTAACAAAGAAACAAGAGCTTCTCCTAACCCTTCTATATCCATCGTATCTCGTGAAGTAAAGTGCTCAATACTCTTTTGAATTTTAGCAGGACACGATAGATTAATACAATATCTAATAGCCTCATCTCCTGCTTTTTCTAAGCTTGTATTACAAATTGGGCATCGACTTGGGAAAACCACTTTGTTAGCCTTGCTTTTTCTTTTTTCAAGATTAACACTTAGGATTTTAGGGATTATTTCGCCTGATTTAATTACTCTTACAGTATCTTGATAATGAATATCTAGTCTTTCTAATTCATCTGCATTATGGAGAGTTGCATGACTAACAGTAGTTCCTGCTAGATATACAGGTTCTAAGATAGCTCGCGGAGTTACAGCCCCTGTTCTTCCTACTTGAAATTGAACATCTAAAAGGATTGTCTCTTTCTCTTCAGCTTTAAACTTGTAGGCAATAGCCCATTTCGGGGATTTGACTGTAAAACCCAACTCTTTTTGAAGGTTAATATTATTTATTTTTAGCACAATACCATCAATTTCATAAGCTAATTCAGTTCTTTTTTTATCCCACAAATCGCAATATTCCTTAATTTCAACTAATGATTTGGCCTTTTGATAATGTTGATTTACTGAGAATCCTTCTTTCTTTAGAAACTCCAGTAACTCAGCTTGATTGATATCTAAGTCTGAATCATGAGCCCCTAATGAGTAGATAAAAGAAGCTAACTTTCGTTTCTCAACTTCCTCACTGCTTTTTAGTTTTATTGTTCCGGCTGCAGCATTACGCGGATTAGCAAATAGTTTCTTATTGCTCTCTTCCCGTTCTTTATTAATTCTCATGAATTCCGGCAAAGAGAGATAGACTTCTCCACGGACTTCCAAACTTTTCTGATAAGGGATTTGATTAGGGATATCTGCAATAGTTAGAGTATTCGATGTAATCACTTCTCCTTTAAATCCATCCCCTCTTGTGGTCGCATATTGAAGCTTGCCTTGATCATAAAAGAGATTAATACTAAAGCCGTCTATTTTTTGCTCTAAAACAACTTCAAAATCATATTTTGGATAAGCAGAATAAATCTTTTGAAAGAAAGAATAAACCTCTTCAAGAGAATAAGCATTTGCTAAACTATACATTCTCTCTTTATGAGTTATAGTACTTCCGTCATCAAGTAAGTCATTACCAACTTTTTCTAAGACTTCTCCCTTATCCCTAAATTGAGGATATTGGGTTAAAAGCTCCTTAAATCTTATCACTAAAGTATCATACTCGAAATCTGTGATTTCAGGATCATTATTATGATAATATAAGTTGTTATGATACTCTATCTCATCTCTTAACTTCTCTATCTCTTTCTCTATTTGTTTGATATTGGCCATTTCCTTCTAAACCTTATATTTTTTTGCATTTTCTCAATAGTAGGATTATTTGTCAATAGTTATGTTAAACCCCATTGATACAGTAGAATTTTATTGAAGATTGCAGAAGAATATAGTGCTATACACAAAAGTCTACTGCATTTTTGGGTTAAACTTAAATCAAGACATCTCTCGATCTCTCATTCATCATCCTTCATATATATATAGTCCATGTCAAAATGCTCTTCTTTACTCTCCCCGCCCTTTGGGCACCCCTCTCACTCATCCCTCTGGGATTAAGAGGGGATTGAAGAAAGGCCCCGTCATCTTCGATGCCATCATACTTCGCTAGTACATCCTACATAGCTTTAGCGAAGTAGGAAGCTTCGTATGATGTACCCCTCTTGGAAACATTTGCTAGAGCAAATGAAGAGGGGATTGAAGAAAGGCCCCGTCATCTTCGATGCCACCCCTCTTGGAAACATTTGCTATAGCAAATGAAGAGGGGATTTAAGACATACGGGCTCATACTCTGTGTCCAATTAACACGATGAATTCTCCCCGTCTCCCTTTCTCCCCGTCTCCCCGTCTTTTCGCGATCAGCGAAAAATAATTCGTGTTTATTCGTTTTAATTCGAGTTAATTCGAGTGAAAGCTCTTCATCTTCTTTCTTAAAACTTTGTGAAACTCCTCTTGACCTCTGTGGAACTCTGCGTTTAGGAGGAGATGTGCACCTTTATAGCAATAGAAAAGCCCTGCAAGCAGGGCTTAAAGAACATTAAAGGATATTTTTTAGAAGCTAGATCTTAATCTATCCTCTAAATCTCTAATCATTGTTAAATTATTTTCCACAATGTTGAGGACTTGAGCTTTGTCAGTAACTTTAGCAGCTTGTTCTAAGTTTTCTTCAGCTTCTCTGTAGAAGTTACTAGCTTCTTCAACTGCTTGGTCTCTTTGACTGGCTAAGGTTTGAGCTTTTGAACCAACAGCTTTTGGGATTTCAGAATTGAGCTTAACAGCAGCTTGATATTTCTCGAATCCTAGAACTCTTTTAATTTGGGCAGACATGATAAATGGTGCATAATTATTAGGGCTAAAGATCATAGCTTTTTCAACATTAGTAGTGGCTTTCTGATAATCTTTTTCTTCAAGGTATAGATTAGCTAAACGTATATATACGATTCCGTTAGTATCATCAATTTTCACAACATCGTTATATGCTTTTGTAGCTTTTTGTTTAAAAGTTCTAGCAGTATTAGTATTGCCCGCTTTTTCTGCTTCTTTGGCAGCTGACAAGTACATATTTGCCAGATTAAGACGAGCATTAACATTTTTACCATCTCTTTTAACAATATCTTCGTAATTTTTAATAGCTTGGTCTATTTGACCGGTTTGTTGGTAAGCAGAGATTAGATTTGTAACCACAATATCATCTTCAGGGAATAAGGCAAGAGCTTGTTCTAAATAAGGGATTGCTTTTTGATAATCTTGGGTATCATATAGAACATTAGCGTAGCGATAAATTGCATCACTATCTTCCGGATCTAGTTCAATTGCCCTGGAAACGGCATCTATGACGTTTCTTGAGTCACTATTTCTAGTATATAAATCTGCTAACAAGAGCCAGTCTTCTTTAGTGTTTCTAATTTCAGCAATTTTTCTAAGGGGTTCAGCAGCTTCTCTGAACATACCTTGAACATAATATACTTGATACTGAATATCAAGATAATCAATGTTCCCTGTTGTATCTTGTTCAACTAGGTTATTGAAGTAAGAGAGAGCTTCATCATAATTTTCTTCTTTAAGATTGATAAGTCCTAGATAGTAACGAGCTTCATCAAGTGAAGGATCTATTTGTAAAATATTATTGAATGATTCTCTAGAAACATCATAACGTCTTGTGTTATAGGCTTGTTTTGCAATATCAATAAGTTTTAGCATTTCAGAACTTACGAAATCATCAACAGTACCCATAAATTCATCACTTAGAGCAGTTAATCTTTGTTCTTTGTTTTTAAGTACAGTTGTTCTGCCACTTGTAACATCACTGGTTCTCATGGAAAAGAGAGTATAAGCTACTCTAAATTGAGGATTTCTAATCTCTTCAACAGTCATGGTTATAACTAAATCAACACCCAATTCTTTTCCTATATCAAGAATTTCTTCTTTCTCTAGTTCATCGATAGCAACATCTCCATAATCATCTAAAACCATGGCAACTTGATCAATATCCATCAATACATAGTTAGCAGTTAAATCAAACAACATTTGAAGATCTCTAACTTCCATGATTTTCTTGATATATCCACTTTGATTATCTAATTTTTCGAGCGGAAGTATAGCTACTTTGAGCGCTCCATCGACTTTTTCTGGTTTTTCTTGTTCTTCGAATGAACTTACATTCATACTACAGGCAAATAGAAATGCACTCAATATTAGTACAATGAGTTTTCTCATATATCCTCCACGATAATATTCTTTTTTTAAAAAAAATTTAAATTCACTTATAAGTCAATACTTTTCTTTATTTTTTTTCTTTCTAGTCAATTTCTACAATACTTCCTGAGTAAAAAGGTTGAATTAGATTCTCATCCAGCTCCATTATTAAAGCACCGCTCTTGTTGATTTTGAGAACTTTCCCTTTGAAGACCTGGAACTCTGTATCAAGGGTTACTATCCTATTTTTTAAATAATCAAATTGATTAAAATAGTATTGGTATTCAGCAAATCCATGTTCTAAAAAAACTGGTAATTGTTGGTATAATTTATCAAGGAATGCTTTAAGGAGAAAGGAGTTATTTACTTCAATATTTAGATAGTTTTTGAGAGAAACTGCTATATTTGAAAGTTCCAAAGGCATTTTGGAGATATTGGTATCAATCCCAATACCACATATTAAATATTTAGCCCAAGAGTGGTATGAGGTTAGAATCCCACACACTTTTCTGTGATCTAACATGATATCATTAGGCCATTTTATTTTTAAATCACTTTGCAGGGAAGGATAGATTTCAATAATTGTCTGGTGAATAAGCACTGCCATAAAAAGGGTTATTGAACTATCTTGAACCACATTATAGAGTCCCAAACTGAACCATAGTCCTCCTAGGGGAGAATGCCATAAACTCTTTTTTCTACCTGATCCGGCAGACTGTTCATCAGCTATGACTAAGAAATTACCTTTAATCAAATTCTCTTTTATTAATGATAGAGCATGATTAGAGGTGCTGTTTATTTTATTCTTATGAATTATTTCATCAAACAAGGGGTGTTCATCAATAATCAATTTTTCTCCTAAATAATTAGCATAGCGTCGCCATAACTAAAGAATCTATAACGCTCTTCAACAGCTATTTGATAAGTTTTCATTATATTTTCATAACCGGCAAAGGCTGAAATCATCATAATTAAGGTAGATTCAGGCATGTGAAAGTTAGTAATCATAGCATCAATAATTTGAAATTCTTTACCCGGATAGATGAAAATACTTGTCCACAAATCACCACTATCTACTCTATTGTTCTTGGCAAAACTCTCTAAGGTTCTTGTTGAAGTTGTACCTACAGCTATAACTCTTCTTCCCTCTGCTTTAGCTTTATTTATTAGATCAGCACTCTCTTTACTGATACTGCAATATTCTGAGTGCATCTTATGATCTTCTATGTTCTCAGCTTTAACAGGTCTAAAAGTACCTAAACCAACATGCAGAAGAACTTCAGTGATTTCCACCCCTTTATTCCTGATTTTGTTAAGAATCTCATCAGTGAAGTGCAATCCTGCTGTTGGAGCAGCAACAGAGCCTTTAATCTTAGCATAAATAGTTTGGTAGTTTGAGCTATCTGCTTCTTCAGCTTCGCGTTTGATGTAGGGAGGTAGTGGGATATGACCGGCTTCACTCAAGGCAGACCAAAAGTTACCCTCATAGCTAAATTTAACCAATCTACTCCCCTCACTCGCCATGTCCATTACAATCCCTGAGAAATTATCATTAACTTTAATAATCGTCCCTACGGGACATTTTCTGCCTGGCTTAACCAAGCATCTCCAGGTATCATTAACTACGTGATTAAGTAAAAATACTTCAATCTTAGCACCCGTTTTTTTAGTCCCTATCAAACGGGCTGGAATAACTTTAGTAGAGTTCACTACCAAAACATCTCCCTTCTGTAAATAGTCTACAATACTTGTGAAGTGGCTATGCTCAACTTGCCCCTTTTCTTTATTTAAGACTAAAAGTCTGGAAGAACTACGCTTACTCAAAGGATATTGAGCTATCAACTCTTCAGGTAAATCATAATGATAACTACTCTTTTTTAACAAATCTATCTCACCCTTCATAACTATAATTTTCCACCTGTTATAAATATTTCTTCTCCACTAATTAAGCGATTCTGATCAGAAAGCAGAAAGTCGCAAGCATTGAAGATATCGAGAGGCTCAACTAATTTCTGTAAAGGAGTGCCTCGCAACTCCTTGGCAAAATACTCTTCGCGAAACTTACGATAAGCTTCAGGGAAATGAGACTGGTCTGCTTGAACAGGTCCCGGAGAAAGGACATTGATTAATATATTATCTTTGCCATACTCTAGGGTAACAGTCCTTACTAGATTACCTAATGCCCCTTTGGAAACAGCATAAGCAGAACCATTTTTAAGTCCTGTTCTGCTGATATTTGATCCTAGCAGAACAATTCTTCCCATCTTATTCTTCTGATAATATGGAATAAGGATATGAAGTAAATTATAAGTAGCCATAATGTTACTATTAATTATTGATGACCATTTAACAGGATCGGTTTCTGTCAGAGGTAAGAAGTCACTACTCCTAAGAGCGGCTGTGTGAATCAACTTATCCGGGACATTGCCGTGTTTGGTTTCCAACTCTTTTATGGCTTCTTCTAAGGCCTTATAATCTTCTAGATTACAAGCTTGAGTAAATAAACTATGAGAATATTTTTCTTCAAGATCTGTTAATCTAAATCTATTTTTGTTTATTAAAGCAAAAACAAAATACCCCTCTTGGAGATATTCTTCTGTTAAGACAGAAGCAATAGCACCATTAGCACCGGTTATTATAATTGCTTTATTTCCCATAGTTATACCCTTATTTTTATCTTATTAATATTTATTAACATCTTTTTTTATTGCTTCTATTATGTCAATAATCTTATGAGCTAAATCAAACTTAGTCCCTTGAAACTCTTCTACTTTATCTCGCGTGATTAAGTAAGCCAGGCTTCTTTCGCTTTGGGATACAGAAATGTTATTTGCAATGATCAAATCGAGATTCTTCTTCTTTAGCTTTGCCTCGGCATTCTCGACTAGGTTCTCAGATTCAGCAGCAAATCCCACTAATATCTGACCTTCTCTCTTATTCTCTCCTAAGTAATGAAGAATATCTTGTGTTCTCTTTAACTCAAGACTTAACTCTTCTTTTTTCTTTATCTTCTGTTCCTCTTTAATCTTAGGAGTATAATCTGCTACTGCTGCACACATGATAATTACATTAGCCTTAGTAAAGTCTTCTTTGACTTGACTAAACATCTCTTCTGCCGAAAGAGTTTTAGAAATTTGCTCTAAGTAATAAGGTAGGGTCTCACTTATTCTGCTATGAATAACATCAACATCTCCCCCCCTTAAATAAGCAGCTCGTGCTAAAGCTATTCCCATCTTTCCGGAAGAGTGGTTGGTAATAAACCGCATGGGATCAAGATCTTCTTGGGAGGCACCAAAAGTTATCAGATACTTACTGCTTATAGTTTGTTCATATTGCAGATAAGTAAGTATTGCCGGGATAATCTCCTCATTTGGTGGATATTTACCCCGTCCCTCATAACCACAAGCTAGCATACCTTTTTCCGGAATCATCAGGTTTATTCCCCGAATTTGCAGTCTCTCAATGTTATCTTGCACAGCTTTGTTATTATACATATTTACATTCATGGCAGGTATTACTAAGATAGGTTTATGAAAAGCCAAAATGGTTGAAGTAGCTAAGTCATCTCCAATCCCATTTGCCATCTTTCCTATGATATTTGCCGTTGCAGGGGCTATTACCATTATATCAGCCCAATCAGCTAAAGTAATATGAGCTATAGGTTCAGCTAAGTCAAACTGATCAGTATAAGTCGGCTCACCTGTTATAGCTCGAAAATTAATCTCACCCACAAATTCTAAGGCACTCTTGGTTAAAATTGTCCTTACCTTAGCCCCTAATTTTTTCAATCTGCTGGCTAAATCGATAGCCTTATAAGCTGCTATTCCACCTGTAACTACTAAGAGAATCTTTCTATCTGTTAACATATTTATTTACCTTTTAGTTTGATATGATATAGCTTTTTAGTGTTTTAATTATATGTCAAGATAATTGTGGTGGTGTTTTTTTGAGAACGCCACAGGGAGTACCACTGGGAGCGCCACTGGGAGCGCCAGCATCTTGCTGGCATTCTTCTTTTTGCCTTCAGGGATGAAGGCGCTCCCAGTGAGGCTCCCAGTAACGCTTCCACTCCATACCACCTGTCGCCAGAATGTATCCCAGCTATCAATCTCCTGCTAGCTGAAGTGAGCGGATATGGACTGGGGGCATCTTGCCGCCAGATTTCACCAAGCTTGATTAAGCTTGGTTGTGGAAGCGAGACGCTTCCACTCCATAAGGGCATCTTGTCGCCAGATTTCACCAAGCTTTGAAAAGCTTGGTTGTGGAAGCGGGACGCTTCCACTCCATACCACTTGTTGCCAGAATCTAACCCAGCTGTCAATCTCCTGCTAGCTGAAGCGAGGGGATATGGACTGGGGGCATCTTGCCGCCAGATTTAACCAAGCTTGATAAAGCTTGGTTGTGGAAGCGGGACGCTTCCACTCCATAAAGAACACTTCCTCTCCATACCTCATCTCCTAGAAAATTAATAAGCTACCACCACCACAACATAGAAGTATTTATCAGAATTCAATGCTTGTATATCAGTATAATGAGTAGCTGTTGTTTGTTTTATCAACTCTATTCTGGAAGAGTTTTCTATAGGTGAAGAACTACGATAAATTTTATAGGAGTTTGCTCCTATAACTGGAGACCAATTTAAGACTGTACCGTTAACACTTGCTTGAATCGATAAATCCTTTACTTCATTTAGTTGTGGTAAAAGGACTATTTCATTTGAAAAATCACTAACATTTCCTGCTACATCAAAAGCTTGAACTGTAATGTAATATGTTTGATCATTTGTTAACCCAGAAAGACGATAACTATCTATGCATCCTAAAGTAATAGGACTATTTATTCCATTAACATTTGCAGTTCCGTTATATGGTTCTCCACTTTGATCTGTGTCATAGGAAATAACATATCCAGCTAAATCAATATCTGATGCTTCTTCCCAATTCAGCAATATGGATTTATGAAGAGGTATACCAGATAAATTGATTGGTGCTTGAGGAGCAGAATAATCATACTGGTTTATTGTTAAGGTTGAGTAAGCAAATCCATTAATAGAAGCCACAACAATCTCAATTGGATGAGCAACTTGTCCTGATTGAATTTCATATTGTAAAATCCCATTAGAAGACATTAATTGATGTCCTTCTTTCTGAAGATTTGCATCTGGTGTAATAATTATTGAGTTTGTGATTTGAATAGTAAACTCGGTACCATCTTCAACAAGACTACCATTATTATTAGTAATCAAGTCAGAAGTAATCATAGCAGTTGTAGCTCCATTTGCTTCTAAGGAATCAGGGTTAGACATCATTCCAAATTGTCCTTGAGGTAAAGCAGGGGCTAAAGTATAAGTTTTAAAGTCAGTAATTCGAGCTTCAACATAGTTTAAATCAGTATCAACAATGGAAGGTAAATAATGCCATCCTCCTACTTCATCTTCCCAATAAACAGAGAGTGTTGATTCATCAAGACCTGTAATTTCTGCATCAGAGTATTTAATTCTGATTTTAGTTGTATCAGCAAAACTTTCATTGTGAGGTTCAAGAGAATAAAATCCCCCAATACCATATTTCATTCCCACAGCTTCTTCTCTTACACTTCTTAATGCTCTGTTAAAGTTGCTTAATGATTGCCTTTGATTATAGCTCATATTTCTTTGTGGAGGTTCTTCATTCCAAGTCCAATACCTTACAAAGGCACTATCAATACTTGTAGGTATAGAAAATTCTTGAATAATTAGTTCAGACCCATTTGTATTAATTTCAATTGCTTGTTCTTGATCCCTTAAGCCCGGAATCCAACCTATTGCAGTTTTTAGTAATTGACGTAAAATAATACCCCGTAATTGACTCCATGTATCACCACTAGTAACCCTATCCCAGAGTTCATTCATTACCCCTGTAAAAGTTTGATTTTTTGTAGGAGGATTAACTACTTCAGATTGTAAATATGGCATGCCTCTTACCCAATATCCATTATATAGATTATATTTATAATAATCACCAAAGGAAAGTCCGGTTCCAAAATTAAGATGTAAAGGTGAAGCTAATGGAATCGCCAGCTCAATTTCATACTCAGAAGAACTTTTACTCATACCATCTACACCATAAGCTATAGAAACCGGATAATCATCGTTTTGTTCTTCGTAGATAGTTTCTAAGATATTGGAAATATCAGAACTAAAAGAGTTATTATCCACTGCTGCAGTAAAAGCAGATTCTCCAATATTATAGATTTCGGAGGGTAAATCGGCTGCATTATTCATCAAGTTTATCAAATCAGTTTGCTCTGCTTCCAGATAGAAACTATACTGAGATTGCTCTCCATTCATACCTGCAATGTTAAGCTCTGCTACATCGGAATTATAAAACATTTCTAATTTTAATTTATCTAAATATCCATTATGATCTGAACCTGAAGTGAACCTAAAGCCTCCACCTAATGAACCTCCGTAAGTCTTCCCAAGTTTGAATTTTGAAGAGTTTACTCCACAGATTTTCCCGGTTGAACCTGCATGAGCAGAAAGTGATAGGTTACCATAAGTGTATAGTTCACTCTCCCTCCTGTTATTTACAAATTTTCTCCAGTTCATTCCAATATGGGCTTCTGCTCCAAAACTTGCTGATGCTCCAAATTCTACCGGATAGTTCTCATTCCCCCAACCAAGATCAATTCCAGCACCAGCAAACATATCTATTCCTGATTGGTCATAAACTCTTGAAATACCTAAATTATATTCATCTGAGTTTTCAATAATCCCCTCTGCCAACCATGATAGCAATGAAACTGCAGTTTGCTTATTGGCAAGACTACCGGCGTAAATAATAGCAGGTTCATACATAAGATAGAATGCAAAAAGAGATTCAACTCCCTCTAGGTCATTTATATCAAATTCATAAGATTGTGTGTAAGGAAATTTAATCCCTGCTTCCACTTCTGCACTAACCCCTTGGTGTATACCCCCGAATTTGGGAGCACCAACGTGGGCATTTGCCTCCAAAAAAAGATCATCTGTTCTCTTAATAACAAATTCATTCCATGTGTCCGTAGATGAGTCATACTTAATTTCAAGATTAGAACCTAATCCTCCACCTATTCCAACCCCAACTGAAGCCATACTTAATGGACCTATTCCAGCATTAGCGCTTACTCCAATACTCGACCACAACCGATATTCCCAACCTGCTACAAATTCGATTGGTACAACTTCTACATTAACAGTTTGACTTGATGAAAGCAAGTTTCCATCTACACTTGTTATAGTAAAATTCTCTGTTGAACCTATATCTCCTATCAAGTTTGCATCGATCTTAATACAGAAAGTCCCTATATTCTGCATCTGCCAAGGAGCTGTTAAAAACCCATACAATACTGAGCCTGATTGACAATTATAACTTCGTCCCTGTGAATCTTGAGCAATTATATTGTTTGAATGAATTGGGAGCCAATTCCCCTCTATTAATCCTTCTAAAGCAAACCAGGCATAGCCATAACCAGACTCTGGTATCTGGATAGTACTAGGATTGGGGGCCATGGCAACAGGCACAACTCTCAAGCTTGAATAATTTTGTCCTCCTGTTTCTAATATAACATTTTCAGAAACTGCAAAAGACCCGGTTCCTAACAAAGAAGTCAATCTATATTTGCTTGATAAGGAAAATGAACTTTCATCATGATAGGGAATAATTGTGTTTAACCTCACAACTTCTGAAATTGCATAAGCAGATTCTCTTTCAGCAGATAAATATGCTATCCCTAGTAAAATAATTAATATTAATATTAGTTTTTTCATTTACTCTCCTTTAAACCTTTAACGTGTTACTATTAAAAAGACTTTGGCAGCTTTCGTTACCTACTAACTGCCTCGTGTTTTTTTCTTTTCGCCTTTTACAGCTGGAATAGATCTGGACTCCATAATCTCCAAAAGCTCCGTAAAGCTCTTGGTCAGATATTTTTTTAAGTATTGGCACATCGAAAACCGATGTTGTTGTTGCTGTTTGTCGGAGTGTTGTTGTTGCGGTACCACGAGCGTAAATTGTCGTTGTTTGAGTTGTTGTTCCAATTACCGCCACGCAAGACTCGATTGGCAAATCTTTCGATCTATTCGCAAAGTACTTATAATCATCATTTAAGTTTCTATCTCTTCCCCTCTTCAATGGATAGTTATACAACAGTTTAGCGATCAATTTATATGTATCGCCATGACCGGCATGTCCAATCCAAGCATTTATAGATTGTTTTATATATGCTAAATCAATAGAGTAATTAGAATATAATTTTTGTTGAATTTTCATTCTTTTAACAAATCTTTGAATATTAGCTTTTCTTAATCTTTTAACATCTGATTTTATATGAAACCCAAGAAAAGCCACTCCATCTTTTGAAGGGAGTATTTGTGTTTTTTGAGGATGTAAAGTTAACCTCATCGAGTCAAGAAAACCTTCCATTTGTTGCCTTACATTTCTTAAATAGCTTTTTGAATTATGAAATAAAAGGAAATCATCCATATACCTTATATAATGTTTAATTTTATTATTATGCTTAACCCAGTGATCTAATTCATTAAGAAACACATTTGCAAAAAATTGACTGGTTAGATTTCCAATAGGAACACCCTTTTTTCTTTCAAAATATGTAAATAAATCATCATTTGAATAGAGAATATAGGGTGTGTCCATTTGGGGAGAAAAATTTATAATCATGAATATCAAATCAAGGAGTTTTTTATCAGCAATTCTTTTTTTGATTATATGCATCAACAATTTATGATCAATGCTTTGAAAATACTTTCTGATATCACATTTGAGAATATATTTATTTTGTCTTATGTATTTTTGACAAATATCGATTGCTCTATGCATTCCTTTTTCTTTTCTGCAGGCATAAGAATGATAATAAAATCTTTTTTCCCAGATTGGTTCAAGCACATTTAACAAAGCGTGATGAACAATTCTATCTCTATATGGTGCAGCATAAACATCTCTTTCCTTTGGTTCTGTAATCTTGAAATACTTGTAACTACCAGGCATGTATTCTCCATCCTGTAATTCCTTTTGAAGTTGCAGCAAATTTTCTCCAAGATTATTATTGAACTCTAAGACTGCTGGTTTATAACGTTTCCTTTGACAGGCTTTTATAGCAGCAATAAATAGATTTTCATAACTTACAAAGCTTTCCCAAAGATTTTTGAATGTTTTCATTTTCTGCACTCAATTGATTTTATCCAACCACCTAACATTTTTCCCATTTCAGATAACTGTTTACTTAAATACTCAAATTGCTTAATAGATATGTATTTTAAATCTACTATTAATCTACACAGCAATTTTATTTCCATGAGCTTGGCATCTGCTATGGTAAGAATCTCATATTTATCTTTCGTTTTAGAAGCTAAAGAAATGTATTTTAGAAAATCTAAAAATGCTATTTCTATTCTATCTCCCAACACAAACTTTTGAGTTCTAGGTAACTTATCAATATTTGGAATCAACCACTTAATTATATCATAAGTCATTTGAATAATTGGTAATTCTTTAGTATTATTCATATAATTCAATCTCTAAAAAAAATTCGAAATCGGGCTTTGCCCGATTTACAAGTACCAAGGTACAAATCACAAGGGTCCATTATGGAGTCCTGGCACATCGAAAACCGATGCTGTAGCTGCTGTTTGTCGGAGTGTAGTAGTAGCGGTACCACGAGCGTAAATAGTCGTAGTAAGAGCTGTAGCCCCAAATACCGCCACGCAAGACTCGATTGGCAGAATTATACCAGCTATCAGTCCAATCATGAACATTGCCACACATATCATATAGTCCATAAGGAGAAGGACTGTCTATAGTCCCATTTTGTCCATTATAATAACCAACCGGGCTTGTTCCATTATCCCAGGGATCTCCTGAATCACGATAGTTAGCTCTATTACCACTTAATGAATTTCCCCAAGGATATTCATATCCTGTAGAAGCTCTAGCCGCTTTTTCCCATTCTTGTTCTGTGGGAAGCCGTAAATCATAATGCTGAGCAAAAGCCCAAGCACCAAACCATGTTACATAAACTACAGGATGGTTGTCAAAATCTCCATCGTTATAACCACTTGGCTCATTAATATAAAAATCACCTTCATAAAATGAAATTTGAGCATATTTGTAAGAAGATGGTGTACCCAAAGCATAGAGATTTTGATTACCTGCTGAGATATGTTCATCACCAGGATAATAAGCCTGAACATAATTACCCGAAATCCATGCTGTTCCCATACCTAGGGCTTCATCAAGAAACTGCTTATATTGGGCATTTGTTACTTCATAGGTCATTATCATATAATCATAATCAAGAGTTTGCATTTGGTCATTTTGTCCCCATGTATAAGTACCGGCACTTACATAACTCCAGTCAAATGGGTCAACATCAATACCATCATAAGCATTGATTCTAAACTTAAAACTATTACCTGCAATATTGGGATGTTCTGAGCCTAAATTCCAGACAATATGCTTATTATTACCGGAATAAATATTAGCTCCAACATCACCTGAGATTTGAGTACAGCTAAAAGTCCAGGTCAATCCACTATCAGGAGAGACTTGTAAAGTAATTGTCATTGGGTCTCCATCAGCATCATGCACATTATAGTAAATATCTACAATATAACTTCCATCTCCTCGCTGTGAAGCTGAAATATTAGATACCACAGGAACATTGTTTGCCATTAGAGCTGATACAGCTCCAAACAATATAAATAGAAATATTTTTTTCATAATTCCTCCACATTTGATCAAATTATTGATCTTAGTGCAAAGTTGTCAAATAAAATTTTAAAACAATATAGTCTTTTTGAAAACCCTGGGAGCGCCACTGGGAGCGCCAGCATCTTGCTGGCATTCATCTTTTTGCCTTCATGGATGAAGGCGCTCCCAGTGATGCTCCCAGAAACGCTTCCACTCCATACCACTGGTCGCCAGAATGTATCCCAACTATCAATCTCCTGCTAGCTGAAGCGAGGGAATATGGACTGGGGGCATCTTGCCGCCAGATTTCACCAAGCTTTGAAAAGCTTGGTTGTGGAAGCAAGGGTGCTTCCACTCCATACCACTTGTTGCCAGAATGTATCTCAGCTGTCAATCTCCTGCTAGCTGAAACGAGGGGATATGGACTGGGGGCATCTTGCCGCCAGATTTAACCAAGTTTGATAAAGCTTGGTTGTGGAAGCGGGACGCTTCCACTCCACAAGAGCATCTTGCCGGCATTCATCTTTTTGCCTTCAGGGATGAAGGCGCTCCCAGTGGCGTTCCCAGTGGTACTCCCAGTTAATAAGCCCTCTCGAAGTAAATCCAAAGCACAATTACTTGACATCAATTTACATATTGAGTAAAGTGGTAAACATCATGAGAATAAGGATTCATTAATGAATAAAAGAAGAACTCTTTTTATAATTTTACTTTTGCTAGTTTCAAAATTACCTGCCTATATGACGATAGGGAATGAAGTATTTTTAAAAATACTGGTAAAATTAGATAATGATATCAACCTGACCACAGATGGTTTAGTATTTGTAAATGGTAGTGAATATCAAAGTAAAAGTTTGAGAATCCATAACTTATCTCAGGGCATGATTACCTTAAAATTAGATAGAGAAACTTTTAAAGATGAAGCCTATAAGCTAGAAATCTCGATAACCGGTAACTTTTACTTAGCAGGTAATAATAAGCAACAATTTTCCGGTGATATTCATATTCGTGAGCATAAGGGCAAGATTGCTGTAATGAATTTAATGAATTTAGAATCTTACACCAGGTTCGTGGTAATGAGTGAAATTGGTTCAGGAGCTCCGGCTGAAGCTTTAAAATCTCAAGCCATTATTGCTCGCTCTTACGCTATCTATGAATCCATGAAGAACAACCGTTATCCATGGGATTTACGGGCAGATACCTATTCTCAAGTCTTTAATACAAGCAAGAAAGTACCTCAAAACGTGATTGATGCCTCAAATGCCACAGCCTACATGCTAGTTACTCATCAAGGCCAAGTTGCCTTCACTCCTTTTAACAGTTATGGAGGTGGTTATCTAGCTAATGTAGAGCAAGTTTGGGGTGGGAAGGGTTATCCTTACTTGAAAGATAAAGCTGATATCGATTATCTGAAAGGGAAAGATATGAGCACTTATCGAAATGTGGAAGATTGGATCAAGAAGGACCCGGCTAAAGTTTACCCTCACTACACCAAACTTCCTAATTGGATTAAAGACAGCTATCAGTGGAAACGAACTGTAGCCATGAATACTGTTGCTAATAGGGGTAAGTTTTCCAAAGTATATTCAGCTAAAGTTGATTCTCGTGATAATTCAGGAAGGATTAACAAAATCACTTTTAATACTTCTCAGGGTAAGGAAACAATTACATCTCAGGATAGGATAAGAGCTATTCTAGGAGGGATTCCTTCTACTTTAGCTATTATTAAAGTTAGTGGCAATAACTTCATTATCCAAGGAAAAGGTTATGGTCATGGAGTAGGTTTTTGTCAATCAGGGGGATATTTAAAATCTTATGCAGGCTGGGATTATAGCAGAATAATCAAACACTATTACCCTGGGTGTGAGATAACATCGGACTATTTCTTTGATTCTACCGGCAAGGATGAATTAGAAATGCTATTTGATTAAGCAAAATAATATATTAACAAGATATCTCCGTCAATATTTTCTGATGAGAATAGTTTTAGTTTTTTTTGGTCAGAGATATTTGCCACACCAACATCTTTAAAGGCAGAATTACTTCCTCCGATAAGACTTGGTGCTATAAAATAATAGAGTTTATCCACAAGGTTTTCTCTGATAAAAGATGAGACCAAACGTGGACCTGCTTCAACCATTACTACTGAGATATATTCTAATTTAAGATCCTTGAGAATATGCTTAAGGATGAAGTTATTGCCTACACTTTTAGACCATCTAATTTCTATGTTATTCTTTTTCAAAATATCTGCTTTAGGCGAAGATGTATTTTCTTGGGAAGTGTAGATTATAGTCTTAATTTCATGAGCTGATTTGACTAGTTTAGTATTTAGATTTATTTCTAAATCATAATCTAAGACTATTCTAAGAGGTTGCTTACCCTCATAGTTATCTAATCGCACATTGAACATAGCATCATCTTGATTCACTGTGGTAACCCCGGTAATAATGGCATCCGCTTCAGCTCTTAAGCGATGAACACGTTCCCGTGATTTGGCATTAGTTATCCATTTAGAATTACCAAGCTCATCTGCTATTTTCCCATCTATTGAGACAGCACTTTTGATAAAGACAAAAGGCCTGTCTCTTTGAATATAAGTAAGAAAATATTCCAACTGGTGAGTAATCTCAGCAACCATAAGACCAGAGGTAACTTCAATCCCAGCTTCTTCCAACATAGCTATCCCCCGCCCTGAGACTTGCGGATTTGGGTCTTTAATCCCGATAAATACGCGTTTAATCCCGGCTTTAATAATTGCTGTAGCACAAGGAGGGGTCTTTCCATAATGAGAACATGGCTCGAGGGTAACATATAGATCTGCTCCTTGAGCAAGTTGACCTGCTTCTTTGAGGGCTTGAACTTCTGCATGATCTTGTCCCCAAGGCTGAGTAAATCCTTGTCCAACCAGCTTATCATCTTTAATGATAAGGCAACCCACAAAGGGATTTGGAGAGCATTTTCCGCGAGCATTCTCTGCTAATTGAATAGCTTGTTTGAGATATTTTAAATTCATTAGATATCTAGACCATCTCCTTGCAACTTTCTTTTCACAATATCATAATTCTTTTGGGCAATATCATAATCAGGATTTATTTTTATACATTTTTCCAGGTAAGTTAAAGCTTCTTTCCATTCTTTCTTTTCAATATGTAAAATAGCTAAGTTATTTATACTCTTAACTTCATTAGGATCAAGCTCTAATACACGATAATAAATCTCACGGGCTTTATCATTCTTATGTTCAACCTGATAGATAAAGCCGATATTGTAGAGAGGTTCAGCAAAAGTTGGGTCTAATATATATGAGATTTCGAAGTGCTTACGGGCTTCTTTAACATTTTCTGAAATCGAGTGGTAGAGTCCCCAATAGTATTCAATATCTGCTGAATCAGGATAGATGGTACGATATTGCTCGCATAGCGTAAAAACTTCGTCCATTTCGTTCTTACTTAATAGGGTGGCAATATGCTTAATAGCAGTATCTTCCCCATAAAAAAGTTGAGGTTGGCCGATTATTCTACTCTTCATTTTCCATTCACCACCAATTTTAATCATATTGATGGTAAGTTCTGCTTTCTTATTAACATCAAAATGAACAAGAGCTTCTTTTGCTTCATCATTCAAGGAAGAGCTGATTAGGGAGAATTCTTTAATTTTCTTAAAAACTCTGAACTTTTTATTTCTATTAATAAATAAGTCCCTATTTTCTTGCGATTGAAGTTCTTCTTGATGATAATAATATTTTATCAGAGCATCCCAATCTTGATCTGCTAAGATAGTCATTATTTCTGTAGCATGCTTCTCAAAATCATTGTCAGAAGGAAGATCTATAGCTGGGAGTTGCAGTTTCTGCCTTATTTTATTAATGGGGAGAGTGTTTAAAAACTTTATCTTAGAAAAATATGTCTCTAATTTTTCTCGTCCCTCTTCTGTTTGGGCTAATTCAATAGGTGCTAGCTCGTCTATTTCCGGATGAACCTTCATTCCCCAAAGATCAAAAAGCCTTAGGACTAAAGCATTAGATTCTTGTAATGAATCAGATTTTATATTGAACTCTAAGTTTTTCTGGGGTGGAAGATGATATGAACAAAGATCAGGGCATTGCATATCACTTCTCATCTGATTACAGCAGTGCCAACATATTGTCTTACCACTTCTGGGACATTCTCTTACCCCTCTCTCTTCCTTACATAACTTACATCTGTTTTTCTTAAATAAACTCAATCTATCTCCTCTAACATTGGGGGCATAACTCTTTTAAATTTTGAATTATTATAGAGCTTTTCAACAATCATCAAATCTTGAGAAGTAAGTCCTTCCTTCAACATTTGCTCATTAGATAAAGCTAACTCATATTTAAGATATAATACTTCATCTAATTGCACATAAGTGATACCCATCTCCTGCTCATCAGTCTGGTTAGACCATAAATCTGCTGTAGGCTTTTTATTTATTACCACATCAGGGATATTAAGAATTCGCGCCATCTCCCACACTTCGGTTTTATAAAGATGACCGATTGGCTCGAAAGCACAGGCAGAATCTCCATATTGGGTGCAATAACCTGTTAGGAGCTCAGATTTGTTTCCAGTTCCAACTACTAAACCGCGGTATTTGGCTGAGAAATCATATAAGACAATCATTCTCATTCTTGCCATGCAATTACCTCTTCTTAAAGCATCTGCATCACGCTCATAAGCTGAAAAATAAGCATCAACCATGGAAGTTATCTCTACCTTATGGTACTTTATTCCTAAATGATCAGCTACTGTTTTGGCATCATCGAAACTAGCCTGAGAACTATCCTTATAGGGAAGCATAAGACCAATCACATTCTCTTTACCTATTGCTTCAACCGCTAATGCTGCTGAAAGTGCTGAGTCTATCCCACCGGATAAACCAATAATTAGCTTGGGTAAACCAGAATTCTTAATCATAGTTTTGATGAAATCGACAATCCTGATAATCTCAAAATTCAAATCTCTATTTCTCATATTATCTCCAAGAAAAAAAGATGTTTTACTCTTGATAATCAAAAATAAAACATCTTTATCTAACTAATTTATCTTACTTGAATTACTTCTTTGACTTCTGGTATCTCATCTTTCAATACTCTTTCAATACCGGCTTTCAAGGTTAATGTAGCCATAGGACATGAACCACAGGCACCTTGTAATCTAACTTCTATCACGTTATCTTCACGAACATTAACTAATTCGCAATCACCACCATCAGCTTGTAAAGAAGGTCTTACCATATCAAGAACTTCTTGTACTCTTTTCTTATCTAACATCGTTCCTCCATTTTATAGGTTATTTTTTTTACTTCTATAATAATAGTCAATACCAATTATTTAACCACATTTATTTAGTCAATATTAATCACAAAACTCAAACCTAATGGGAGTATTGCTTGCTAATCCTAATTATCGCCAAGACCATTACCCCAGCACTTATCATCTGGATTAGAGAGAGCTTGTTACCATTAATCACATAATCGAAAAAGATTGATGATATAGGAAAAAGTAGTTCTGCGATGGTAGAGACTATTGCTTTTACCCGCTTTAGTCCATAATTATATAAAAAGATTGACCCGATGCCGACTGTTAAGGATATCAAGAATAAATAAAACCAATTTACTTTTGTTACCAGCTGAAAATAACCCATCTTCCCACTTGTGAAAACAAAAAGGCCGACAATTATGGAGGTGAAGAAGTATCTAAAATAGGTAACTTCCTTAAAGTTTAGGCGAGATAAAGATCTCTTACTAAATACAGTTCCGGCTCCAAATGAAAAGGCTGCCAATAAGGAATACAAAGAAGCTTCAATAAGATTAGCTTGCTGAGAAACTTTTGGTAGATGAAACTCAAAAGTAAGAAAATATCCTCCTAATAAAGCAATAAATGCCCATATCCAAAACTGCTTGTTTGGCCTTTCCTTTAGAAAAATCATAGCTAATATTATAGCAAAAAGAGGTTGAAGTTTCTGTAAAATGACAATCACTGACAGATGATCAAATTTGACTAAAAATAGTGCTTTTACAATAGAAATAGTCCCTAAGGCACCACCAAAAAAAGCTAGAATCCACAGACTTAACACATCCTGAAATTTATAGTTTAACAGGTTTTTCCAATACTTGCCTAAGAATGGGGTCATTAAGATAGCCGGGATTACATGTAGCATAAATACTACAAAAGGGACATCTAAATTATAGAGTTTTGGAGTTAAGGCTATTCCATCTAAACCCCATGCTATAGCAGCTATGGAGATGGCAATTACCCCTAATATTTCCGGTTTTAAGATTTTCATATTGTTTCCTTCGACGTTAGTAATTATTCTAGACTAAAATTATTACACTCTTCTTAATTTAAGCTTTGTGGCTATAAATCCTTTAAGTTGCTTTTTTTCCCAGCCTTCAAATCCAATCATGTAGAATATAGCAATATAGACAATTACAGCAAGGCCTGAATTGAGTAGAATTACCCAGATATTGCTTGGTTCTATAAGTTTATAGAGAGCAATGGCTACTGTAATATAGACCAATCCGGCAACTTTCGTTTTAAGAATAGATGTCTTTAAGAAAGTCCAGAGTGAAGTTTCACAGAATTTAACAGCAATAGGTAAATTGAAGGTAACAGCTAGAATAATATTAGGAATAAAAGTGCCTAAAGCAACTCCAATTATCTCTCCATTAGCAGGTAGGGAATAGCCAAAATAGGCTGTTATGGTAGCTAAATATTTGATTAAGAAAACACTAAGAACAAGGTTTGCTATACATTCTATCAAGGCAATTTTTGTTAATTTCTTCTGTTCATTAGCCATTAAAAGCATATAAACAGATGTTGATCGATAGAAGAGTAATACATACATTGAGAGTAAGAGAATTACAGCGACAATGACTCCGGTAATGTCTTCTAATTCTAACCAAATCTTGAGTAGAGGTCTGACATAGACTAACAAAGGGACTAGAAATAAAGTTGAAATGAAGCCCATTAAGCGGGTTGATTGAATCATAATCTCTGCCATCTTACTCTTATTACCGGCAGCAAAAAGGGTGGCTGAGACCGGACCAAGATTATCTAAAAATTGCTTTGAGAAAGTTCTGAATGTTTCAGCTAACCTAGATGATATTTGATAAATAGCCACTAAAGCAACAGAACCAAAGATTGAGATAACAAGCTGGTCCGTTTTAAAGATAATAAGGTTAGTAAAGGTTATTAAATAAGCATACATAGAAAAACCCATTACTGATTTTAGCATCTTTCTATCATAAAAGCGCCAGCGAATTTTTAACTCTGGGATAAGTCTGTGTGAGATCATCCCCATTAGGATACTTGAGATAAAAGTAGTGCCGATGGCAACTATAGCCATCCAGATTAAGGGTTTATCTAGTTTGAAGAAATAGACTATCAAGAGCATTCCTGTGAAATTGAGAATTGCTACAATGATTTCCACAATATTGCGAAGGTGAAGAGCTTGCATACCGCGTAAGATTTCTGTAAAAAAGCCTATGGGGAAAACGATTGAGGAACCTATACCAAAGACTAGCAAAGCTCGCTTGTAATATTCGATGGAATCTGATTCAAAGGTGAATATATGCTGGATATTGTAAGCTAAAATCACTGAAACTAACATGATAATAACCGAGACAAAGGTGTAATTGAAAAAGACTGTACTTACTATCTTATTGAACTTATTCCAGTCTTTAGTTACAACACTTTCTGAAGTATATTTCTGAATAGAAGCACCAAATCCAAAATCTAATAACAAGGAATAACCAAAAATTGACCATAAAAGTGCCCAAAATCCATAATCAGCCCGACTTAACCCCAAGAACAAAACCCGAGTTAAGAAGATTGTTATCATCATCCCGATAAGTAACTTGCCATAGTTAGACATAGTATTCACAATCATTCTTTTTCTTAGATTTAAGTTATTCTCAGCCATTATTAGTCCTTATCCTCATACTCTCTTTTCATTTTTTCAAAATCATCCCTGTTAACATATAAATTAAAGATAACAGTCCTACTCTCCTGATGAGACATAGCTTTTCCTAACTCATCATAAATTGTTGTTCTACCTACACCCCTAGTATATAGCCTATCTTGTGGGATACCATACTTATTAAGAAAATCTGCAACAGCCTTACTTCTATTCAGAGAAAGAGTTATATTATAGCTATCTCCTCCTCTAACATCAGCAGCACCAAGAATATCAACATAAATTTCCGGGTTCTTTTTCAAAAATTGAACCAGATTTCTTAACTTAGCAGAATCATCTCTATTTATATCAACCTTATCAAACTCAAAATAAATAGTAGGAGTTGTATAATATGAAATTCTATCTACATAAAGAGTGTCATATCTCACAAGCTCGACAGGAGGTCGCTTGTCAGGAGGAGTAACTTCCTCATCCTCTGTCTCAAAAATAAAGTTCGGTTTCTCATTCATATAGATAGTCATTGTCTTAGGTATAGGAGGAACCCTGACAAAGATATTCTGGGTAAATTGATTAGGATAAATAGGAACTGCTTTGATGTTGATTAACCTATCTTCAGCATAAAATAGAGATGTCCGAAAGGGAGTCTCCCCCACTTGGCGTCCATTAATATAAACCATGGCCTCTGTAGGTTCAGAGCGAATAAGAATTTTCTCTTCAAATACACCCTTAGGAATGTAGATTGACTTCCGATAAGGAGCACATCCAGCAATAAAAGAAAAAAGTAATAACAAGTTAACTATCTTAAGTGCTTTAATCATAAAAACCTCATTTTGAGTAGTAAATATCTTTTATAATATCATATCTTTGTTTGTTGATAAGTTCAATATCATATTTATTTTTGACTGTTTCTAGGGCATTATTAGACATTTTAATCAATAAATCCTTATCTGACAATATTTGTTTTAAATTATTTGCCCAAGCAGAAAGATCACTTGGAGAAGCCTTATATCCATTATATCCGTCTTCTACTATATCATTGGGACCATACTTATTAACCGTAAGAACAGGAAGACCATAAGACATTGCTTCAATAGCAACCCGACCAAAGCCCTCTTTTGCTAAAGTAGGAAAGAGAAAAACATCATGAGTCTGGTAAGCTTCATCTAAAGGATATAGCTTGCCTTTGAGAATTACCCTTTGGCCTAAAGACTTCTCTGTAATAAGTAATTTTATTCTCTCTAGATAATCTTCATCTCCATCACCATAAACATCTAATGTCCATTTATAAGCTTGTAAGCCTGAGAGAACATTGATAATCAGCTCAAGTCCCTTGAGAGGCTCGATTCTTCCAGCAAACATCAGCTTGATATCATCAGCTTTTGAGTTTATTTGAAGATCTTCTTTGAGCTTTACCCCTCTAGGAATATTATAGATTTCCTTAGACCCAAATTTCTCAACAAACAATGGTCGCATCCATTCAGATAAGATAATCACAGGATTAACCTCCATCTTGGCATCTCTGAAATTAGGTAACAATCTCTTGATAAAAGACTTCACCTTTGCCTTGAAACCCTCTCTATAATACTTTAAAGGCCATACATCCCCAATATCAAATACATGAGCTATCTTTCTTCTCTTAACAGCCCAATAGGGTGCTAGAGAGAGATATTGTTGATTCCAGAAATAAACAAAATCAGGTTCAAATTCATCAAGAATTCTAGTTGTCATTTCATAATTATCTTTTTCAACCTTACTCTTGTTCCAATAATCATCACTCAAATAATCTATGTATTTTAACTTACGAACAACTCTATAATTGCTACGATTATCAGGCTCATTCTTTAGATAATCTCCACATAAAACCAAGACATCCTCACCCTGTTCATATAAATAAGTTGTTACTTCATAACAGGATAATTCATATCCTCCCTTAAAATGAGGTGGGTAATAGTTGGAAATAATTAATATCTTCATTGTTAATTTCTTACCTTTCTATGAAAACTGTGAAGAGTAGTAGAAACTCGGTATTTAAAAGAGTTAAAATAATGTCTGATATTAGCCATTAAGAGCTCTTTATATTTATTATTTGGTCTAAAAGATGATGGAAAAGGAGGTAACTTATATCCCTGCCTTTTGCACCAATCAAGAATCTCCATTGTTAAATCATAATGTAACAATCCACGCTTTGTCCAATGTATCCAAGGTTTAGGATTTAAACCAAAGTGAACTAATAATTTGCTTTTATCTTTATCAAATTGATATTCTTTTACCTTTAAAGCTTTGCTTGAGTAAGCCATTAATGAATTTAAAACAGATTCATCCGTCATGAAATAACCCACACTATTTTTATCATAAACCTGTAAGTTATTATCTATAATCACCTTCTCCATCTGAGTTTTCCATAGTTGAATAAAGTCTAGGTTCTTTTTCCTGATAACAAAACAATTCGTTTCACATACGGTTGATATTTGAGGGTCATCATAATCATTAACATCTACTCTCCATGTATCAAGAACTTTATGGGGTATTAAGCCTGGTTCGTCATTCTTTCCATAATAATTACGATAAACTCCTGAATTCTCTTCAAAAGACCTAAACCTAATCTGAAGCTCATCATCCTCAACTTCAATAAAATCCGTAACATCTCCGGTAACAATACAATCAGAATCCATCCAAGCTATCAAATCTGTCTCAGCAGAGAAAAAAGCATGGGGCTTCATTAAACAAACACTCTTATCTGTCTCCCGATTACTATTTACTACTTGTGTATCCGGAAATTGATTGAGCAATTCTTGTTCCTCTTCAGTTAATATAATTCCTAAAACCTTTTTATAACTCTTTACATTAAAATAACATAGGGAGGCAACTAAGATATAAGCACCCCAAATATAATTACTATCACATGCTGTAACAACTGTTTTATTATATTTCATTAATACTCCATCTCCACTCTATTTCCAAGGCAAAAAATCACTTAAATGCTTGTCTGGAAACAAATCTATTCCAATCACACTCTTTAAAGCATAAAGTAAGAATAACAACATTATCAGAATAGTAATCATCATAACTATATACGTTGTTGCTTTCGCTACAATACTTAATGATCTATCAACATCACCTTTATCAAGAGTCTTAAACCCTTCTCGAGTATCTCTACCAAAAATAAAAACTACATACCATTGCCTAAAAAACCAAAAAGAAAACCTAATATCTATAATACCAATGGAAGGAACAGGAGGTAACATCTTTTTCAACATAGATTTAAGCTGATTACGCTGTTCAATATTCAAGTTCTCTCTAAATCTATCGCTTCCTATCTGTTTAATATTCTTTTCTTGTTCTTCTTGTGGTGTCCTCATTTCAATTCACCCTTTCTAACTTTTATATGATATAGCCTATCCATTGATGCAATTAAAGCAAAAATCAACATCAATTGATAGAAGTTATTCGTCTGCTTTAACACCCATTCTAAACCAGACTCAATATAAATTGCTAACAAGCCTCCAACTAATCCTATGGACAGGAATTGCAGGTTGCTCCCTTTATATCTAAAGACATTTACTAAGTTCAAGAAGTAATAATAAAAGAGAAATACAAAGAAGAATACTAATGTGTGCCACCCGGATTCAGCAGCTATCATTAAATAAATGGTCTCTACTAAACCATTTCTCTCCTCTTCATCTTCTTCATCATGCATCTCAATATGTGAACTATAGGGATATGGAGGGTTAATCGCTCTACCAAAATTATTTAATCCCACCCCCATATAACCTAACTTCTTATCGCCAGCCATCTTCACTGCTGCTTGAGCTAAAGAAACCCGCACCAAGGCAGATTCTTCTGGTGCTGTGCTAAAGCGCTCCGTGATTGAATCCCAAGCTTTTGCTAAAACTGCTAAACTCATAATAATCAACAGAAAAGTAACTGCAATCTTCTTCGGATTAAACCCATTAAAAAAGGATAAACCTAAAACAATTACAATGGCAAAAGCATATAAAGCTAACCCTGCCCGAGACAGGGTGGAAATAACTGATACTGATGACATCCCAAAAATCATCAACCAGACAACTAATTTATCTATAGCTAAGTCAGCTTTGTTAATTAGATAAGAAAAGGCAATGGAACCATAGATAATCATATACATCACAAGCGAATTCTGATGCGGGAAAGGACCCGCAGTTTGAAACTTCCCATCTAAATACTTCTGCTTAATCACTTCATAAAATACAAAAACGGTAATGGCAGCTACACCTTTGAGAAAATCAAAATACTTCTTATCTGTATCAATATAATTATAGATAGTCCAAAAATAAAAGTACATTCTGATCATTTTCCATACTTCAAACATAGAAAAAAGAACAAAATCAGCATTAATTATGGATATTACACTTAAGCCAAAATAAACAAAATACCAATGAGCCCCTTTGGGAATTCTGTTTTTGATACCTTTCTTGTGCATAACTACAAGAAAGATAATCATTGTACAAATATCAACCATCCCAATCTCAAAACCCTTGGAAGTTAACCTCTCTGTTTCTCTTGAAACGAAATTGATATCTTCCATCTTAACAGTAAAAAACACCATTAAGAAAAATATAGCCCTCTCTACCTTATCATATTTAAGCGAAAAAGAATAGCCTAATGGCACTCCAATCAGCATCACAGCAAAGAAAATTACATACTTAAAGGCACTTAAGGCTTCAGTCATGATACTTAATTGTTAGTATCTTCAATAATATTTTGCAGTATATAGCCTGTTTGAACAGCTTGTAAACTTGGAAGTATCTGTTCTAATACTAAGTTCCAGCTAGCAATAGGGGTTTTAGGGACATAAACAATATCATTGGGCTTTAATCTAAAGTCCATAATCTTGCCTTGATAGATAGCATCCAAATTAATCTTAAATAATCTTGGGTGTTTTAAGTTTCCTCTCACTAAATAAACAGTTGAAGTCTTTGCAGAAGGTTTCAACCCTTGAGCATAAGCTATAACTTGTCCTAGTGTCATATTCTCTTTGAAGGCAAAATGACCTTGCTCTAACACTTCACCAACAACATAAACTTCCCTATTAATTGATGATGGAAGATAGATGTAATCTCCTCCCATGAGAGGAATATTATTAAGCATATTTCCCTGTTTAATAAGAGCATAGAAGTCAATAGGTAAAACTTTGTTATTACGGACTATGAAGGATCTTTCTAAATCTGCTAATTCAATAGAATTATTTTGAAAATAACCTAAAGCTAAACCACCGGCATTAGCAATTAAATCCAATATTCTCATTTCGCCTTTGATTTGATATTGTTGAGGATAAGTTACCTTCCCCAGGATAGTTACTGTTCCACTATTTATTTCATAAGGGATAATAGTAACTTCAGGATGAGTGATATAAGCTTCAAGTTTTTGCTTAATAAGCTTAGTAGCCTCTTCCAGCTCTAAACCTTCGACATGTACTTCTCCTATCAAGGGAAATGTAAGAGTTCCATCACGCTTAACAATAAGCTCTTTAGTGTTTAAATCTTCTTCATTATAGACATAAGCATGAAACTTATCATCAGGGCCAATCAAATATGTTGGCATTTTTACTTGTTGCAGCTTTGTTAGCTCATCAATAGTTTGCTGATCCTCCTGGGTAGATACAGAAGATTCTTCTAAGTATTCTCCCGGGACATCAATATTCTCTTCAATATATGCCTCTTTACTACAACTTACAATAACAAGAACCAAGATCAGAAATAAGATAATTTTTATTTTATTCATATTAACCTACAAAGTTTCCACGTAATACTCTTTAGGAATATTGTTAAGTATTCCATATACTTTTTGAACATCTTTTTCATGAAGATAATTAACCAAATTAAATAAATCAGTTTTTGGAGAATATCTAAATCTTCCAACTAACAAATTAGCATCTGCAGATTTAGTAACTGCATGGTAGAGTTGGATATTATAATTTGACGGGAATAATTCCCAAAGGATGTAATCATAGTCCATAAAAAGACCATAAAGTTTATGGAAGTCGCTTGTTTTATACATCTTCTTGAAGATTTGTTCTCCAGTCCAGAAATAACATTTATTAATATTTGCTGAAATCTCTTTCACTTCAAAAGGTTTATCGTCATCTAGATAAGTATTGATTTCATAATCTTCTATTTCAATGGATAAATCTTTGACACACTCAATTATTAACACCTTAGAAGTAGAGCCTAACATCTTACTAAACTCATTCATAAGAAATGACTTACCTGTTTCAGGATTAACACTACCAATAGTAATAATTGGTGGTTTTGGGACCCCTTTAATGACATCAAACAGATTATCAAGCATGAATTGCAAGTTAGCATAGAATTTATTGGCATTAGCTCCCTCTTCAGAAGGTATTTGACCAAGTAATGGAATCCCAATATACTTCTCATAATCAAGTTTTGATTTAACTCTGAAATCAAAGAGTTCTTTACCAATGAAGAATACTAAGAGAATGAATCCCATAAACATACCAGAACCTAAGACAATAATTTTCTTACTAATATTGACAGGATATTTAGGCATAACAGCACGTTCAAACAATTGGAAATCATTAGTATTAGTATCAAGAGCCATCCTTGATTCTGCAATTCTTCCTTCAATAATTCTTAAAACATCTTTGCTTAACTCAAGCTGTCTTTGAAGTTCTAAATGATTATCATTGATGGTATTAAAATGGATTAAGTTATTTTTAATTCCCTTTATTTCGTTATTATAACCTATAAGATTAGCTCTAGCAGCCTTTAATTCTCCTTCGTAACGAGTCTTATCTACTTCATAAGTTTGAATCAACCCATTTGGTCCCCAACTTGTATTATCGGGCGGTTCTGGTGCTCTGTCAGGATTAGCAATCTTTAATTCTAAGGTATCTATCTCAGCTTGAAGATTCTGCACCTTAGGATTAATAGTAGTATAACGAGTCATAAGAAGTTCCAACTCTTTTTTAAGTAGAATCAGCTTCTTTTCGTCTGTATTAGTGAATGTCCAAGTCATCATCACTTCTTGAGGAAGTTCAGCCATTTTCTTTTCTAAATCGGAAATTTTAACTCTCATCTCATCGATTTTCATAAGAGACTCGATTTTTCTAACTTCAACAAGTTTTAACTTTTCGTATAATTGATCACGTTCAGAATCTATGGATATTACATCATTTTCTTTTTGAAATTCTAAGATACTTTTTTCCAGTCTTGCGATATTAGCTAAACTTTTTTCTCTTTCTTGGTAATAGTAGTTATAGACGCTATCAGCACTGGCGTTTTGAAGTCTGGTGCTTGTTTCAATGAAGGTTTCTCCAAGAATATTGGCCATTTCAACAGCTCTTTCAGGATCACTGTCTGTAACGCTGAAACTTAGCACATTGGAACGATTACCTCTCTGTACTTCTATCATTCTTCCAACGTCTTCTGGTTCATAACCTTTCATATCCAACTTTTTCATGATAGAAAGAATAATAGGACGTGAGCGTGCAGTTTCAAGAATTGTGTTAATATCAAAAGCATTATAGAGGTAGGGCATATCAGTAGGAGTAGAGATATTTTTCTGCATTCTAATGACGCGACAATTAGCTCGCCAAACAGGTTTAACCTTAATTGAAACAATGATAGAAACAAGAACCATGAAAGAGAGAGTAATAAGAATAATCCACTTGAGTTTAGACCTAAAAGAGATCAATAAGACTCTTTTATCTATAACTAAAGGAGATTTCTCTTCTAGCTCAGCATCTTTTTTATGCTGTTCAATCTCACTAATTTTATTTTCATCTATCATTATGTTTTATTATCCTAATTATTTTTTTCCCACAAATTAAAGAAGAATTTTAGTAAATCTTTTTCATTACTACAATTATTACAGCTAAGTAGTTTTTGGCAACTAATATTTTGTTGATTAAACAAAAAATACGGTAAGGTCATAAACAATCTATAACGTGGGTGTTTAGATATTAAATTAATATCGAATTTAGAATAGTTGATTTTTATACTTTTGCAAATGTTTTTAAATAAATCTGGTAGATTTCTCTTTTCTGTAAATATCTCATTCAAGATTTTCTGATAGGTCTCCAAGTTTAGTTTATCAGAGACCTCATTAGTAAATATCCAGTTATAGAGTGATTCATAGATTGTAAGAAGATTGTGATATTCTGATAAATACTCTTCTTTAGTTAAATTAGGTTTATGTGGTTTTTCTTTAAATTGGTAGGCTATTTTGTAATGATTATAGATATTTAAGTTAATCATATCTTGATCATTTTCCAGTTCAGAGAAAATTTCATCTCGTTTTTTGTAAGAGTAATGGAAGCTTTTCTTTTTAATTAGGTAAGCATCACCCATAGCCAATTGAGCCTTTCTAATATTTCTGAGAATAAACTCTTGAGATTCTGTCTCTTCATAAGTTTCAAAGTGTTGTTTACAGAGTAACAAGCCAACTCCTCTGTTTAGAAGAAGTCTATATGCTTCCATTAATGGCATTTTATCGTGGGGGTAATCAGGGAAATAGCTTCTAATTGATTGGTTTCCCCAGAGAAGTTTGAAACCATTTTTTAGTTCATACCACATCATCCAATGGGGAGCCTTTGAAATAGCATTGACAGTTTGGAGGGGACCTACATCGACATCAATTTTAACGAGGGGAGTAAACTTCTCATGAATAAGATGGATTCTATTTTGGTAATCTCTTTTTTTCAACAAATTAACATTTTTTAGGATAACAAAGAGGTCATAATCATTATAGAGAAATTCTTTGTTATTTTCTATTAATACCCCACCTTCACCTCGTCCATAACCACCACCTAAGAGAATTGCTGCGATATCATCGGGTGGAATAAGGTTTAAAATCTCTTCAGTTACCATTTTAAGTTGGTCATCGATCATATTATCAAATTCTTGTGAGCCGGTAAGAGTATATTTTCCCATAATTTATCCTAATAATTCCTTTAAGTAGCCATTAATCATGATTAGAACGCGATCAAACTTTTTCTCTCCGGGTATAATGATATCAGCTTGTTTTTTAGTCCCTTCGATAAAAATATCATGCATCGGTTTGACAGTTTCGATATATTGAGTTAGCACTTCATTGATAGTAAATCCTCTTTCGTTAATATCTCTGTCAATTCTTCGAGCAAGCCTTAAGTCTGCGTCAGTATCCACGAAAACTTTAAGTGAAGCTAGTTTAACCAACTCAGGGAAGTACAGTGCGAATATCCCTTCTAGGATAATGACATCGTAACGATTATGGATAAACTCACCTTGAATACGACGATGAGATATAAAGTCATAATCAGGAATATAAATCTCTTGCTTATTCAAAATATCTTTCACATCGGAGATTAGCCTTGAGCTGTCTATAGCATCCGGATGATCAAAATTAATCTTTTTAATCTCCTTAGGAGATAAATTCGCTAAATCATAGTAGTAATTATCGTGAGAGAAGGTATAGACATTTTGATTGTTCAACTGACTAGTAATCTGCTTTGCAATCGTAGTCTTACCTGAACTAGTTCCTCCGCCAATTAGAATTAGGTGCATAGGCTTTACCAGAATAACCTTAAGAAGTTGATTTTGCAGTAGATATAGAGATTACTCCAAAAATTGTTGTTATTAATATAGTATAGTTCATGAATCTCTTCTTCAGAACTAAACCCTTGATTTAAACTTTCCCAATAGCTATAAACTCCCGGCTGGTAGCATGGTAAATTGGTAATTATCTCTTTATGTCGGCGAGTCATAGTAAAAAGTTTATTACCCACAAGTAGCATTTTCCCGCTAATCACATAGAAAAGATAGGGATATTTATCTAATGAGAATTTCTTGATTAACTTAATAAATGGATGTTTTCGAGCATTATCAACACTAAACATCCTTTTAATCTTCTTATCTTTAGCAAGGTAGTAAATTTGGGTGAGGTTATATTTCCTATGGATAAAATACAGGAATGGTATAACTAGTAGGAAGGGAATAGTTTGAATGATAATTTGGATAAAAGCTATGATGAAATGGATACTTTTTTGAACTTTTCCAATCTCTTTCTCTTTACTGATGCTGGAGATTAGGTAATCATCACTCATAATTATTACTTGCCCGGTTTTCCCAGAAATCAACTTGTTATGATAGATAATTTTGTTATCAATTTCGAGATCACTCCCAACAAAAGAGTCACTATAAATAATACTATTGGAGATATTAGTCAAAGACTCGATGATAATATTATCGCCAATAATGCTATTTTTACCAATCCCGACCATCTCCCCTAGTCTCACATTATTACCAATCATAACAGGTGTATCGATAGTTGCTGATTTTGGATATGAGACATTCATCCCGAGGTAGGTACGTGGTTCTGAGCTATAACCGGGTAGAACATAGTTACAGCATCGATTACTGAGAATATCCATCGAGAGATTGTAATAATCCATAACACTAGTGATTAGTTTAACAGACATATAGGGGTTCTCTGGAAAATCCTCTTCCTCTTCGATTTCTTTTACAGATGCCCCTTTGGTTAGAATTTGAAGATATTTACTTTTATGTGATGCAATGAATTGAATAATCTCCTCACTTTTTTCTTTGAGAAGTTTGATATCATGTTCTAAAAAGAAGTAATCAGAGATAATTAATACATCATCATCCTTGCAGAAGGAGAAGTTTTTGAGCAGAACTCTTTTCAGAGTATCTTCTGGTCTAGCAATATTATAACTAATTTCGACACCCCATTTTTTCCCTTCTTTGAAGTAATCACTCAAATCATTAGTTGCATTGTTGCTAACAATTCTAATCTCGTTAATCTGCAAAGTGGAACAGAAGTCAATAAAATACTCTAAATGAGGCTTATTGACTATTTTCAAGAGGTAGGGGTTTGTCTTATGAAAACACTCCTCTTTCCATGTCATATCTTCAACGCGGGTGTAAATTAGGCATTTCATTTAAACCTCGGGGTTAGTCAGCCTCATAGCTCATTATAGCAACATCTACATCATCAAATATTTCGAAGATTTTATAAGCTCTAGTTATTTCGAAGACCATGCGTGGCTTTTCAGACATATTTGCAATTCTAATATCGCCATCTTTTTCTGATATTGCTTTTAAGCAGGCAACTAAACTACCTAAACCAGTACTATCTAAGAAGTCTAAATTACTTAAATCAAGCACGAAATTAACCGTTTGCTCGGTATATTTGGTAAAACTCTCTTTGAATTCAGTCGAATTATATGCATCCAATCTACCACTAACTTTAAGTACACCAACATTTTCTCTCAGTTCAAAACTTAACTCCATTGTTCCTCCAGTTTATTTATTTAATAAGCACCTTTCCCACTAATCACAGCAGGAATAGTCATTAACAAAATCTTTATATCTTTCCAAAAACTACTTGATTTGATGTACTGCATATCCAGTTCCACCTGTTCATCAAAGGGAATATCACTTCTACCTTTTACTTGCCAGAGACATGTTATGCCTGGCATTACGTGCAATCTTTTCCTATCCAAAAGAGTATATTCTGCAACTTCACGGGGTAGAGGAGGTCTAGGGCCAACCAAGCTCATATCTCCTTTAAGGACATTGAAAAGCTGTGGAAGTTCATCAATACTAAATCTTCTAATAAATCTACCTGTTTTAGTTACTCTTGGATCTCTTTTCATTTTGAAGATAACCCCGGCTTTAGATTCATTTTGATCCAATAACTGGTCTTTAATTTTATCTGCATTCATCACCATTGATCTAAATTTTATAAAGCCAAAATGCTTTCCATCTTTACCTACTCTTGGGGCAATATAAAAGACAGGTCCCGGGTCTTCAAGATAGATTAAAATTGCAGTAATTACAAAGAGGGGTGATAGTAAAATGATTAAGATTAAAGAAGCTATCACATCTAAGAATTTCTTAAACATAATAACTGATTTAATAGTGTAGTCCCACAAGGCTATTTTAAAGGAGATTGATGACTTGTTTTTCTTCTGTGTCATTTTCATCAATCTTTCTATTCTTTGGTCTCTGATTCTTTTATCCATGATATCACCTATTTTTTTTCTTCTTCCATTTATAAACGCGATAGATAAAGAGTGGGTTACCTATAATATATCGTTTCCACATCCGTTTTGGTTCTTTAATTAATCTAAAGAACCACTCCATTCCAATTTCTCTCATCCATTTAGGGGCTCTTTTCATTTGACCGGAGTAGAAATCAAATAAACCTCCTACTCCCATTAACACGTTTGGCTTTAATTTAGCAAAATTTTCGCTTATCCATTTTTCTTGGAGTGGAACTCCGAAAGCAACCAAGAGAATAGTGGCTTGAGAATCATTAATTTCTTGAACAATAGAGGAACTGTCACGATCCCAATCGAAGTAGCCACTTCTTATTCCTACAATGTTAAGATTAGTATATTTTTCTTCAAGCTTTTTTTTCATTTTTTCTGCAACTCCCGGTTTTGCTCCAAAAAGAAATAAGGAATAATTCTTTTTCTCACTCATTTCGCACAGAAAGGGAAGCATATCAGTCCCATTTACATTCTCCAGAAGAGGAGTCTTTAAAATATTGCAGGCAATACTTATCCCTATTCCATCGGGGAAGATATAGTCAGCTTTTTCTAAGATAGAAAAATACTGGTCATCTTTATATAATTTATTCATACAATCAGGATTGACAAAAAAGAATTTCTTTTTTTTATCAGAATCAATAGTATTTTCTATTAAGGTCAGCCCCTCTTTCATCGAAATATTATCAAATTCCAGATCAAATATTTCTAATTTTTCTTGGTAAGACTGTTCAGAACTTCTGAATAAGAGGGCTGGAAATGTTTTGATAATTAGCGATAAATCCCGTTTGAAGCTCTTAGTCGCCAGATATTCCAGTTCAGTAACTATGAGTCCTTCATGAGCTATTTTAGTGCTTTCTCTGATAAACCAAAGATTAAATATCCCCGGATAACCAAATTTGCTTATGAGTAAAATATTTTCATCTGACTCTAGCTCATCAGACAAAAAACTATTCCCGACAAAATGAATCTGACCAATTAGAAGTTGGTAGATTAGGGAGAAGTGCTTTAAAAGATGCCCTTTAAGGTTAAAAGTAGTTATTTTTATGATTTTTGAGTTATGGCCAAGAATAGTGCTTGAGGAGAACATAGGAATGCCTAAAAACATCTTTCTAAAGCATAAAATAAGAAAAATGGGAATTGTAAAAAGGAGCATAATCAGGAGAATAAAAATAAGCTGAAAAAATTTACCAATAGCCAACTTAAACCAATTTACTATTGCTTTTTGCTTTTTGAATTTATTGAGAATTATCTCTTTATACTCTAGTTCAGTCATCAGAATTTAGCCTTTGCTTGGTTTAGAATATTTTTAATGGATTGCAAGAAACATGATTCACAGTAGTTTTCTTTAACATAGTCATAACCGGCTCTACCCCATTTATCTAAGAGTTGGTAATTTTTGTCCAGATATTCTAAAGCTTCTGCTAAACCTTGGCTATTTTTTTTACTTACTAAATAACCATTCTCTTCATGGTGCAACCACTCTGATATTCCCCCCACGTCAAATCCGACCACAGGTACGCATCTACTAAATGATTCTATTCCTATCAAGCCAAAAGGCTCTTGCCAACGCGAGGGAACTATTACCAAGTCTGCTTCTGAGTAGTATCTTTCTACATCATCTACCCACCCAACCAGTTCAATTTTGCTATTCAGACCATACATGCCGATTAATTTTTTGATATAATCATAATCATTACCGGTTCCTACGATCTTTAAAGAGTAGTCATGTTTCAAGATCCGACAGGCTTCAATTAGGATATCAACCCCCTTTCCACGGATTAGTTGACCGACAAAAAGATAGTTTGCCTGATAGGTCTTTTGTGGAAAATAATCAACAGTATGGGTAACTTGATGGATTGGATAAATTCTATAAACCGTATCCATATCCCAGCGATTGAGATCAAGATTTCTCATCATATACTTAGATAATACAATGGTAGCATCGGCATCTTTAATCTCTTCAGTCAATTCAATTTTTTCGTGAGCCTTAATTAGAGAAAATCCTAAGGCCTTTGAACTGTCTCTTTTTAGTAATAAGGAACATATTGAACAGTAGATTCTGTTCATTGGTAGCGGGCAGTTTATTCTTTTTAGGGGAAAGTATTTATGCTTACGAAAGCAATAATAATCATGGTCGTGAATTGTGCTAATAGTATAGAAATTCTTATTTAAAGCAGATAATATATTAATATTGTTGCTTTTGTGAATAAAAACTACCTCTATCTCTAAGCTAAAAAATTCCTTTATTAAATCATCTAAGTTGTTCTCATTCCCAAAATAAATATCTTTATAGATATCACCAAAATCTCCAACATTATCGACTCTGGACTCAAAAAGGCCATAGAGAGTCCATCCCTCTTTCTTGAATAAAGAACCAACTTTATGGATATATCTTTCTATCCCACCAACATAGCCGTATAGTGAGTGGTAGATTAAAGCTCTCATTGACTATCTCTTTTTTAAACTATCATATACCCGAAGATATAGATTAGTTAAGTATTGATATGTATATTTTTTCTCAACCAATTCTTTACCTTTCTGAGCAAATTGCCCCAATAAAGCTCTTTCATTATAGGCTTTTATCATCTTAACAGCACAAGTTTTCGAATCTTCACGTGGGAAGAGATAACCATTCTCGCCTTCAACAACGAGGTTCGGATCAACTACATCACTCTGGATCACCGGTGTCTCACTAATCCATGATTCAACTACAACAGCTCCCGAATTCATAAATCTAACAGGGATTACATGAATATCAGCATATTTAAGCCAACCTAAAACCTCTTCTCTTTCAACCATCCCAGTGAATACAACCCTTTCGCACAAATCATTCTTTCTCATATATTTCTGCATCTCATCATAAAAGTCTGGTTCGTAATCGAATCTTCCAACAAATACTAATTTTGCTTTAGGAATCTCTTTACTTACCTGATTAAATGCTCTTAATGCTATATCTTGTCCTTTAACATTACAAATTCTGCCCAATACTAAATAGACAAAATCCGAATTAGCTATACCATATTTTTGCCGCGGATTTGGTTTATCACCCTTATATTCATCCAAGAGAATAGGAACAGGTGAATATTCAACATTTTTATTATATTTTTTATAAAACTCAATTTCCTTATTTGAAATTGCAAAGATATAGTCAAACCTCTTCAAGAAATAGACATGTTTAGCATTTGGTTTATGGAATCTCAGCACATTAGGATTAATAGTTCCCTCTTTTTTGATTATAGAGGCATAGTCCAAATAATCAAAAGATGCTAAAATTATTGGAGTCTTAGAAAGCTTGGCTGCAAAGAAAGCAATCATATTGTTTGGATTAATAGCCGGGAAAACTTGAACAACATCATAATTTCCGAAATAAATCAAACCAAAAACATCGAAACAGAGAGTTTTAGCTGCTTTATTTGGATAAACTTTTTTTCTATTATAAAAATCTTTAAGTCGATAAACTGTTATCCCGTCCATCACTTCTAAATATGGCTTATCTATTCTCTGAGGACAAATAACAGTAACATCGTTTGATTCAGCTAGCATTCTAGCCTGGTAATAAATATTAGTTTCTGCTCCACCTACTTCAGGATAGAACCTATTGGTAACGATACAAATCCTCTTTCCTGCATTAACTTTCATTTTCTCTCCTGAACGATCATTTACTTCATATTTATATGTTTCTTGAGCATAGCTTAGGACTTGTTCTTTTACTACGCTCTCTTCATAAAATTGCATACATTTAGTATATAGTTTTTCTCCCATGTCCGCATATTCGTCAGGTTTTTTTAAGAGATAAATAAGCTTAGGGATAATCTCTTCAGCTGAATCCTCAATAAATATCTCTTGGCGCGTAAAGTTGAATCCCTCCGCTCCTATTGAGGAAGTGAATATTGTTTTTTTCAATGCAGCTGCTTCTAAGATTCTGGTTCTTGTTCCCGAGGCAATTCTTAGAGGTAGGAAGATAAATAGTGCGTTTTTTATATAGCTGTTAATATCATCAACCGGACCAACTATGCGAAGACTATCATCTTGATACTCATATTGCCAATCTAGAGGATTTTTTCCCACTACTAACACTTTAATGCCTAAATCTACTAAGACCGAGCGAATGTAGGGATAAATCTCAGTTACAAAGAATTTGAAGCCGTCTTGATTGGCGACCGAGTTCATTGTCCCAAAGATTAGAATGTATTTCCCTTCATCCAGACTTGGCACTAGATCAACTTCTACTTGCTTGAACATATTTGGTAATACTTTGAAATATCGCGATCTATGGTCCAATTTCATTTTTTTCAGGATCATATCTCTTTCAAATTCATTGGTAAATAAGAAAGTAAAATTATGGTTGAAGAAAATTGATTCAAATTTCTCTAACTTTTTCTTCTCAAAATAAAAGTATTTGTTTCTAAAACGGGGATTATCTGCCCAGTTCATAGCTGCTATTCTAGAGAATAACATATCAACATCAACTATTATCTGTGTTTCAGGGCTAACTTTACTTGCTTCAATAGCTAATAATCCGGGAGAAATAAACCTCATAAAAATAATATCATACTGATTAGTCCTCAAAATATTAGCAAAGGCACTTAACTCACTCTTAGAAAACTCATAAATAGCTTCTGACTTACTTAACTTTGCTGGAAGTACTTCTAAAAAATAGGTATTATTCTCACAATGGTGATCATTTATCGAATTTGTTGATTTTGCATCCTTCAATAGTAATAAATCTACTGTGAAATTCTCTTTTAAAATACGCCATAAAAAATTTGATCTGTTCTTGTCTCCACCATGAATTCCGTAAAAGGGCACATCAATATATAATATCTTTTTTCTCACTGCTCACCCCGTTTATTGATTATGAAATTTTGTTATCTAATATTCAATATAATTTGATTTTTTTATTTAACACAATTTTTTTCTTAAAAAACCTGTATTAATCAATTATTCTCTCATTTTTACATTATCTGAAACTTCTTGAGTGCTGTCAAATTATATTTTTATAAATTAGTTTTTTCAGGTTATACCCGAATGAAGTATTCGGGCATAACTGACTATACTTCTACATCATATCCTGCATCCTCGATAGCTTTTATTACGACTTCTGAAGATATGTCTCCCTGAACTTCAACTTCCTTAACCTTAAGATTAAAGGCCAAATCTTCAACTCCTGGAAGACCTTTCAGAGCTTTAGTAATATTAGCAACACAGTGATTACAGTTCATATTTAGTACCTTATAAGTATTAGTTTTCATCATTTTTACCTCTTTATTTGTTTTGTGAGTTTGGATTTAACATATTTAAATAGTGAAAGTAAAAAAAAGCCTGAGAAAATAACTGTTAAAACCATGATCCAAAGAGATGTATCTTCATGGACAAGGCCTGAATCTAAAGCTTGCGGAGTTGGAAAATTTAAATAACTATATATGTAATTGATGAGTAATCCTCCTAAGACTCCAGTTATCGCTATTACACTGAGATAGATAGAAATTATCTTTTTACCCATGCTTCGAGCTATTAATGTAATTGTGGCAACATTTGTGGCAGGACCAACTACCAAAAATACAAAAACAGCTCCGGGAAGAAGTCCTTTTGCAAAAAGAGCTAATGCTATGGGAAGCGAACTTGTATCGCAAACATAGAGGGGAATTCCTATTAATAAAACAACTAAGATTTGCAGAAAATAGTTCCCTGCTACATAATCAAATACATTATTAGGAATTATTGAAATAAAGCCTGCCAAAATTATCCCCACTACTAATTGAGGTGCTAAATCATCCAGAAATTCAATATATGAATAATGAAAAAACTCAGCTAACTTTCCTGCTTTTTTCGCAGAATGATTATGTCCTTTGTGGCTATCTTCATGACAGTTACATGAACTACCACTTGTGCAAGATGACCCTCCTACCAAAGGTAACATTTCATCCTGTGAAGAAGTGAGAAGATCTGTTACTACTCCTCCAATAATCCCTGAAAACAAGGCATAGAGAGGTTTAAAAATTGCGAAAATTGGTCCTAACATGGCATAAGTAGGAACAATGTTATCGACTCCCGTTTGAGGTGTCGAGATTAGAAAAGATACAGTTGCTCCTGATGAAGCACCACTTTTCTTAAGTTGAAAAGCTGTGGGTATTACTCCACACGAACATAAAGGCATGGGCACACCTAATAAAGAAGCTTTGACCGAAGACCAAAAACCCTTTTTCCCTAAATATTTTGTTATAAAATCTGTCCCTACAAAGATATGTAGTAATCCTGCGAAAGTTAACCCTATCAAAAGATAAGGAGCTATACTCAGATATACTTCATAAATAGCTAATCCAATTTGACTCAACATTAAAAGACTCCGTTCATATTATTTGCTATCTTTTTAACCCGAATGGTGCAGTAGAGCTTTAACCCAAATAATGCAGTAGGATTCCTGTAGCTTTTCGTTAAGCTACTACAATTTGATTAATTGTATATTAAAAATCTATATTATTTTTCAAAAACTATC
>JAEKNW010000214.1 GCA_016838885.1 Candidatus Cloacimonadota bacterium | reverse complement strand
CAAAAGTAAGCTACATAATTTTCATGAATATATATATTATATGCCTTCAAATTCTGTAACTTATTTTGCTAGAAGAATCTGCACTCTTCCCTAAAATTCCGCTGCATCATTCGGGTTTAATATATATCTTATCATATTTAATTTGACTTAGTAATCCATCATTTTTAATTATATCCAAGTCTTCTACTTGACCTAAGATAGAAAAACCACATTCTGAACTAATTTCTCTCGGAGTAGGAATTATCTCACACTTCAACTTTCTCTTAGTCAGTAATTTATTGGCATTCATAGCTTGGTGAGTAGATTCAAAAGTAATAATAAACTGCATTAAAACTCAACCTCAATTTTGAGTATTTCTGAGCTAAATTTTCCACATATATAGGCATCGATTCCAGCCAAAGTGAGCTCACTTAACATGGCATCTGCTTGGTCTGGATTAACCCCTAAGAGAAGTCCTCCGGAAGTTTGCGGATCAAAGAGAATATCCATTTTTTCTACAGGATAATCTGCAAAGTTAGGGATAAAACAGCTTCGATATTCTTTATTATTATAGGTTCCGGCGGGAACAAGTCCCATTTTAGCGAAATCTAGTACTTCCGGGAGTACTTTTATCTTATTATAATAAATTATGGCACCCAATCTGGTATCCTGAATTACTTCAACCAGATGACCTAACAAGCCAAATCCGGTTATATCAGTCCCACACGAAATATCATATTTTTGGGCTATTTCAGAAGCTTGTTTGTTAAGCTGGGTCATGTATTTAACAGCCAGATTTATTAGTTGGGGAGAGGCCATATCTGCTTTTAGGACAGTGTTAATAATCCCAGTACCAATGGGCTTAGTAATAATTATCACATCATTATCCCGAGGTGTATTGTTCTTGATAATCTTGTTAGGATTAACAAGTCCGGTTATAGATAACCCAAATTTGATATCACTATCACTAATGCTATGTCCTCCCACTAAGGCAGTTTCAGCTTCTATTAGAATGCTAAGTGCTCCTTGCATAATCTCTCTGAGGATAGAAATATCCAAGGTATCATCCGGGAAGCAGACAATGCTCATCGCAGTTTTGGGCACTCCTCCCATGGCGTAGATATCTGAGAGAGCGTTGCAGGCTGCAATTTGACCAAACTGGTAAGGGTCATCCACAATAGGAGGAAAGAAATCAAGGGTTTGGACAAGGGCCAAATCATCGTTGATGAGGTAGATTCCGGCATCCTCTGCCTGTGAATAATCTATTAGCAGCTTTGGGTAATGTGGTTGAATCATACCGGAAAGAGCACGGTCCAGAACCTCTGGACTCAATTTAGCTCCTCAGCCGGAATACTTACTGTAATCAGTAAGTTTATGTACTTTATCTTTTAAATCCATAAGATATCTCTTTTAGTATTTTTATAGTTTTATCGATCTCTTCTACTGTAGTAAATGAACTGGGACTTATTCTAACTGTTCCCCCTAAGTCATAAGTTCCTATGAGTTTATGTGCTTGTGGGGCACAGTGAAGTCCCATTCTTACAGCAATTTCATTTCTATCTAACTGGTGGGTTACTTCTGAGCAAGGAATATTCCTTAGATTAAAAGAAAGAACCCCTACCTGCCTTGCTAAATCTAGGTTACTATATATTATTATTTCTTCTATTTCTTGTATTTTATGGAACAGATAACCAACAATTTCTTCTCTTGCTTTACTTATATTTTCAAACCCCTGCTTATTGATATAATCTAGCGCCAGAGATAGTCCGTAAATCCCACTTATATTTGGGGTGCCACTCTCATATTTATCGGGTAGAAAGCTAGGTTGATGAATTGAATCAGATTTAGAACCCGTTCCTCCAAACATAATAGGGTCTAAGTGGAAGTCGGGATTTAGCCATAGAAGCCCGGTGCCTGTAGGACCAAGAAGACCCTTATGACCCGGGAAACAAACTGCAGAAGCCTGAATTTTAGTTAAATCAAACTTCCTATAACCAATATATTGGGAAGCGTCGATGATTAAAGGAATTTTATGGCACGCACAAAGCTCACTAATTTGTTTAACAGGTAAGATCGTTCCTGTAACATTAGAGCAAATTGTTGTAATTACTTTAGTGATTTTGTTATGTTGGAGTTGTAATTGAAAGTCTTTCCAATCAACCTCAAATTCTTTGTTAAGTTTATAGTAAAAGACCTTAACATCTTTTTTTTCTTGAAGATAGGTTAGAGGACGCATCACAGAATTATGTTCTAAAGGAGAAACTAATATTCTTTCTCCTGCTTCAATGCTACCTAGAATAGCTGTGTTTAAGGCATGGGTAGCATTATTGGTAAAAATAAACTGCGAACTGTCTGAGCAACCCAGTAATTCTGATAACTTCTCCCTTGTTTCATAGATAAGTTTGGAGTTATAAACAGCTCCACTGTAGGAAGAGCGTCCTGTATTACCGGCAATATTATTTATATGCCAGGCAATACCTTGGCCTAGTCCGGGAGCTTTGGGATATGAGGTGGCTGCATTATCTAAGTAAATCATTTTTTATTATTAATTCTAAATAGCCTGTTTCCGGGTCTTTTTCCCGTAAAAATTGCTTTTTGGGTAATATTCCTAGAACGATTTCTGCTGTTGTAGCAACAATATTATCATCTAAAAGATGGCCTCCTAGACAATTTCCCTCTTTATCAGAGACAGATATATGAAAATGTCCTTGGCTGCAATTGTTAAAGGTTCCTGTTAATGATATAATCTCAAAGTTAGCTTGCGTGGATAAGGCAGCCATTGCTCCGGCTAGTCTAATGTTGACTGCTTGCAAGCTACCTAGGCATGTTAAAATAATTCCAGCCTCAATATCATGTTCTTGGGCAATTTCGTAGATGCTCTCACGGAGCTTAGCCCCAGATGTTAACCTAACACAAACAATCTCCATTTAATATCTCTCGTTAACCGGTAAAGTAAAGCTAAAGGCTGAAACTTTACCCTCTTTGCTTTCAACCCAGAGCTTTCCACCCAACTTATTAACTAATTCGTTGCAAAGTACTAAACCTAAGCCTGAGCCAATTTCTCCTGCAGTTCCATAGGTTGTTACTGTTTTATCTAATTGATTTAGATAAGGAATTACTTCAGCTTTTATCCCAACTCCATGATCAATTACCTTTACCACAGCGTATTTTTGATCACTCTCAACTTCAATCTCTATGACACTGTTCTCAAAAGAATATTTGATGGCATTATTTATTAGATTTCGTAAAATAGTGAAGAACATATTCTTATCAACAAATACTTCTATCTCTGAATTGCATCTTACCTCTAATTCAATTCTCTTACTGTGGGCAATGTTTCTAGAAATTTTGATTGCCCCGGTTATTAAATCACAAAGTCGGTATGTGAAGGAGTTGTTCTCGATTAATCCCCTTTGAGTTAAAGACCACTGAAGAAGATTTTCTAATAAATCATAAGTATTTATTGCAGAAGCTGAAAGTTTATCTAACATCTCCATCATCTCTTCGGTTGATAGATGTTCCTCGGTTGTTAAAAACTCTAAAGCAGATTTTATATTCCCTATTGGAGAGCGTAAATCATGAGCAATTATGGAGAAGAATTTATCTTTTGTCTTATTTGAAAGTGCTAATTCTCGTTGAGCCAATACTCCCTCTGTGATATCATAAGAGAATACAGTTGCTCCAATAATCTGACCACCCTCTTCTACAATAGGGGAGTAGAAATATTGCAGAATCTCAGGCTTTTTACGGTCACTATATTCACGAACACCGGAGATTGTTTCTCCTGAGAAAACTCTATCTAGGAGTTTCTTCTTATCACGAATTTCTTCCTGACTTTGATATCTCTTAAAATAATCAAAACCCTTACTTATCTCAAGCCCTATATGTCTTTTCACAGCATTGGCATAATTAGTATTAAAATAGCGGAATTTATAGTCTCTATCAATAGAACAGATATAGACTTGAGAGGCACTCTCTAAAATAGATTGAAGATGAGCATTAAGCCTTTTCACTACTTCTTGTTGCTCAATATCTTGGGTAATGTCTTTGAGCATGCATAACAGACCCTCTAAAGCACCTGCTTTATTATAAAAGCCACTATAGAAAATTTCTACTGTTCGTGTGTCATTTCCTGCCCTGGTTAGCTTGGAGATGAAATGAATTGGAGTTTTACTTGTTCTAGCTTGATTAATTTTCTGAGATAGAAAATTAATTTCCTCTTCATTTGTCAAAGTAAAACCAACTTTTTTACCTATAATCTCTGTCTTATTTTTATGGAAATATTTTACAAACTCATCATTGCAACCAAGATAATTATAATCAAGATCACAATAAAAGAGGGGGAGAGGTATAGTATTTATCAATGTTTCTAATAAGCCATTCTTCTTTGATATTTCGCTATGTGCCTCAATTAGTTCTTCATTCTGTTTCTCTAATCTCTCAAATTTTAGCTTATCAATATCTAAATTGAAGGTGCTCAAATAACGATTTAAATCAGAACTGATATCTTCTTGTCTGCCTACAATAGCACTGCGATATCTCTTTTTATGACATTCTAAAGCCCTTTTATAATCGCCAATAGATTCATAATATTCTGTCAGATATAGATTAACAATAGCAATACAATGGTTATCTTTTCTTTCATCTACTTCTTCTGATAACTTCAATAAAATCTTAAGACCTTCATCTGTATTACCAAGATTTATGAGTACATTAGCATAATTAGCTAACATAATGGTTCTGTTCTCATCATCAATTGTCTTTTCATAACGACTAATAATCATCTTTAATAGTGAATAAGCTTTATCAAAGGCTTCAATATTGCGATAGTATTTGGCTAAATTGTTAGTTACTGAAATTATACCACCGGTATCTCCAGACTCTTCAAAATAATGTAATGCTAATTTGCTATATTCTTCTATTTTATTATAGTCCTTGTGGTAATAGGCAGCTATGACTAAATTATTATATATCTTTCCAATCTCATCTAAGTTATTTACTAGTATAAAATTTGAAATAGCCTGTTCATAATACTCAACTGATAGTTGTGGCATTCCGTTCTTTAAATATATAGTACCTATAAATTTGCACAGTTTTCCCCTAGATTCATAATCATTACTCTCCTTCATCTCTGAATAGAGCTCTAATACATTCTTTAAACTGGTCTCCGGATCAGAATTTACTATCTGCTTAGCATTATTTAATAATTCATCTAATCTCTCTTTATAAGGCATTGTGTCTCCTCAAAAGAACATTCTTAATCTTCTATTTATCTAAATATTTATCAATTTAACATAGCATAACTACCATTTTACTAGTTTAATTTCTTAACAAAATATTGTCAATAAAAAAATCAATATTCTCTTTTTCTCTGAAAAAGAGACTGTTCAACCATCAAGCCACTCTCTCTAATAGCTTATCCTTAAAGAAGTCAATAATATTGCCCATCTTAAGGTTTTCTTGACATAATTTGTTGA
>JAEKNW010000213.1 GCA_016838885.1 Candidatus Cloacimonadota bacterium | reverse complement strand
AATAGCATTTAATAATACAGCTAATCCTCCACCTAACCCAAGAATATCAGCTAACTGAGAGTTAATAGCTTCAGCATTATGTCTTTCACCTGTTCCATTTAAATGCCCAGATAAAGTCTCTCCAATCCCTTCATTAGCTTTCATTTTAGAATCAATCGCATCAAAGTTTCCGTTCACATCATTAGCCCATCCAGAAGAGCCTTCAGCAGGCTTTTTTAAGCCATAATTAGTTGTTTCAGTCATATTAGTCCTCCTTTTAGAATCCCCAGCTTAAACCCCATGAATTGCCCCATCCAGGAGCTTCGTCATAGTTAATTGGAGATAGTTCTTTATATATTGCTTTTAATTCAATTCTTGTTACTTCAGTAAAGTATCTTAGGTCATCCTGTTGAGCAGGATATTTATCAATAATCACAGGAAACTGCTTCTTACCAGTCTCATCATAATATTCTATATACAGCTTACCTTCTTCCATCAGGTAGTCTTTAAGCTCATTGTATTGTGCTGTATTAAGGATAGCATCAACTTTAAAGCTATCTTCATAGTAAGGCTCTCTCCTAATCATTATAGTAGGATCATAGGCATTAGTCTTATCAATTAAGTACTTCTTATGAGGAGAATAATCTACTTCAGCATGTTCTAAGCTAAGCATAGAAACACTGGAAGCTATTCTGATAAATCTTACTTCTTTATTATACATTAGTCCTCCATGCTATTGCCTGGTATTCATCTTTGACATAGTCTCTTTTAAGCTCTGTAAGGAATAACTGCTCTTCCTTAACTCTTATTATATCAAAGACAGACAGGTTATTCTTGTTTATATTATCTATTTTAAGCTTGTATTTTACTGCTTTATTAGCAATTGAAGTATAATAGTCAGTTAAGAGAATTTTTAAAGGTTCTGCAGAATTGTAGAGAGCATCTAAACAGCTAAAATCAGGCACTATCTGCTTAAAATTTCTAATTTCCTCACATTCAGTTACATCACTGGTTAAATCTCCATGATCAGTATTACCCCAGTGGTTTCTGACTATCCTTAAGAAGCCATCAGCCTCTCTTTTGATAATAGTGAAGTTATGAATTACCAGGAAGCATTTTAAAGCTGTAAGATACTTTCTATTATCAGATTTTAAGATTAAGGAAGTAGGAAATACCTTGCCTGAAATAGTAAGAGTTCTGTTATCAGAAGCAACCTTATAAGTAGTTCCATATATCTCAAGGAAGGAATACTCTCTCCTGCCAATCCAGGAAGTGTCTTCATAGTGTTCAGGATAATCTTCTTTGGCAGTATCTATGGCATTTCTTGCACTATCAAGAGAAGAATAATCTCCAATCTTCTCACCCTGGATATCCATATCAATACAGACCTTATTTGATATCTCAGCAATAAAGCTTTGCTTAGTAAGAGTATAAGAGCCTTCATATTCATTAATTACCCAGTCAATCCTCCTAAATCTTATGATTCTAGCATCACTATGAAAAGGAAGAGTATAGCTGTCATAACCAATATCTGAAGTCCTTTCTAAGCATGCAGTCTCATAAAAGGAAGCTATCTCATAGAAGGGATAATCAGTAAGCTCAGTATTATTATAGATAATGTTTTTATCCAGGAAATTAGAAGATCTATTATACCTTTCAGCTACTTTTTGACGTATCCCACTCATGATTAGATCTAAAGATCTATTAGCAGGGAAGTAAACAGCATCCTTTTCTAAACTTAGCAAATGTGAATAGGAATAAGCCTTAAATTTAAGCACTTTATCAGGATGTTTGAATCCAAGTCCATCTAAAAGCACAGCACCTCTAAAATCAAGGATATTGCCCCTATAAACCTTAATATCATAGCTACTAATAGCATTTCTAACTTCAAGTCCATTAATCAGGTTAGCCTCAAGCCAATCATCCAGGATTATCTCAATTTCAACTCTATCAGGTTCTTGGTCAAAGTTGTTATTGATAGCTACCTTTTGAGGAGAGTATTCTATATTAACTAAACCAGTATTGAAGTTATAAACTACTGGATTAAAGCCAAATTCAGCAGTAACAAATTCTATTCTATAATCTACCATCGGCTCCTCACAATACTTCCTACTTCATTCTTTTCATTAAATTTAGCACTATCAGCCTTATCAATCACTTCATTGGCAGAAATATAGTTATTTACAGTCATATTCTTTTCTCTAAATTCTTGTCTTAAAGATCTGATTTCTGTGATTAAATCATTGATAAAAGAGTTACCTGAAGATACTAAACCACCTGTAGCATAAGCAAAGTTAGGACTTACTGCAGGACCAGGAACATCAGGAATTGACACTCCACTAAAAGCTTTTTTTATATTCTCTAAAGGAGCATAATTAAGGAAGTCAAAGAAACCAACACCCAGTTCATCAACTCTCTTGCCTTGAGTAATATACTCCTTACCTTCAGCTTCTATTAAGATGCCACCATTTACATGAGAAGGTCCTTTTAGTAACCCAGATAAACCACCATACTTAGCTTTAGGAGCAAACTTAGTTTTTCTAATTTTATCAACTTCAGCTACACCTAAAGCACTCTGAATACCTGCCATAATGATAGATAGAGGAGGAGGATAAGAAGCAATAGCCTTGGTCACACCTTCAAATGTATTCATCCCTGCATTAGCAATAGCCAGAGCTTTACCTATGTTGAACATTGATTTAGATTGCCCTTGATAAGCAGTCATTAACCTAGAACCCATTTCTAAAGTAGAAGCTACTCCATCCTTCACAAGCTCTGTTTTTGATTTCTCTAAAGCAAGCTGATGAGTATAAACTTCTGTTTCTAAAGCCTTCTTAGTAGCAGAACCTTCTTTCTCTTTAGAGATAAGCCTGTTAAGATAGTTAATATAAGCTTCTTCTCTTTTAACCAGTCCATATTCTCCCTCTTCGAAGCCTTCTTGATAAAGGTTATTAAAAGCATCTTTCCAGATATCTCTAAGGTTAGAACCCCAAGACATATTTGCCATTCTCATATCATTTAAAGCATTAAGATATTCATTAGATTGCTCTCCATAAGCTTTTTTAGCAAATTCAGCATAATCACTTAAAGCCTGCTTTAGCTCATCATAAGTAGCTAAACCTAGCTCTTTTTCTATTCTTAAACGAGCAAGTTTATCCTGGAAGACTTTCTCTTGTTTTGCAGTCTCGTCTGCTTCAGGTGCTTCTTCTGCATTTTTTACTTTGGCAATCTCTTTAGCATAGTATTCTTCTATTTGCTTTCTTTTCTCAGCACCAACTTTAAGCTCATCAGCCTTAGCAAGTTCTTTATCTCTAAGTATTTCAATCTCTTTGATTGCTCTCTCTTTCTCATCTTCAATAGATAATAACAGATATTTCTCTTCTAAAGCCTGTCTTTCTAACTCTTTGCTTTCAGCTTCTTTCCTCATGCTTTCTTTCTCTGTTTCAATTTCTTTCTCTATTTCTTTTATTTTGCTATAAGCTTCTAATTTAGCATCAACTTCACTCTCAGAAATAGCTTCATAAGTCTCTCTTGCTTGCTTTAATTCTAAGCTTAATTTCTCAAGTTTACCCTTATTATAAAGCTCATCAACAGCTTGAAGTCTCTCAGTGAAAGTCCCTTGACTATTAATTATGAGACTTGTATTCTTTTCAAAGGCAGAAGCATAGAAAGACTGAATATCATCAATCTTCTTGTGGGAAGTCTCAATATTGTTTTTCAGTTTCTCAATCTTTTCTTCATTATCAGTAATCAAAGCTTCATATTTGGAGATATAAGTCTCATATTTAGATAAAACAGCCTCTCCTAAATCACTATCTAAAGCTTCATTATAAGAGTCTTTCCACTCTTTAAGTTTTCCCTGATAATCTGCAATATTATCATAACTCTCTTGCATGGAAACTTTATCTTTAGCTATCTGTTCAATAAGATCCTGATTCTCAGCTAATGCCATCTTAGAACCTGCTTCTCTAATCATAGCATCTCTGGCAGAATCTACTGCTTCTACTAAGTCCTGGTATTTAGTTATAGTAGTATCAACTTCACCAATATAGCCACCAAAGGTATCTTTAAGCTCAACTAAAGTAGATCTAAAAAGTTCTTTATCTGCATCTGTAGAGTTTGTTACATCACCAAGCACTCTTAACCTGGAAGTCAAAGTTTCAAACCTTAGACTTTGCTCTGCTATTTCCTGATTTGCCTTGCTGAGATTGTTACTCTTTCCCATCTGAGAAAAGAAGTCATTTAGCTTGTAAGTAGCTTCTAAAGTCTTTCTAATAAAAGGATCCATTACATTAGAAAGCAATCTTCCCATTTCTTCTTTCAAGTCTCCAATAGCATTGGCAGATTGCAGTCTTGTATCAGCTAAAGCTCTGGCAGTTCCTTGATAGTCTTGAGCTAACTTTTCTACTAAATAGCTCACACCTTCTTGTTTAAGTCTTGCTTTATCAAGCTCTATACCATATCTACTTAGCATATCTGTATTACCATTAACAGCTCTACCCATAAGATCAAAAGCTGAAGAGATAGACATCCCAGTAGAAGCATTAGCATCAGCAAAGTCTAATAATAAGGGAGTAAGTTGTTTAATCTCTTCACTTGTAAGCTTATAAGTAGTAGAGAGTTTAGCCATTAAGGGAAGAGTTTGCTCATCTCCATAGTTAGTTACTTTCTGAATAGCACTTGCAAATTTCTGCATCTCTGAAGTCTGCTCTTTAAAAGCAAGAGTAACAAGCCTGTTTGCTTTCTCTTGTTCTAAATGAGCATCTAATAAACCCTTTATTCCATTATAAAGACCAGTAACTGCAGACTTAACAGCATAAAAGGCTACACCACCCTTAACACCAAAATCTACAATCTTATTAACTAGGTTTTTAGATGTACCTTCTAGCTGATTTAAAGATGCTTGAGCCTGGTCACCATCAACAACCACTTTTAATACTAATCTTTGCTCTTTCATCTCTTAGTCTCCGAATTAACCTTGTTTATGTAATAGTATGCTTCATCAATACTTATCTCATTACAGTTTAAGCCCAGCATGCTTAATGATAAGTAATAATCTCTAAAGATGTTATGCTTATGACTTACGCTTTGTTTAGACCCAGAAAAGCACCTAAGCCTGCTCCACAAGTGGTAAAAAAAGAAGTCGCAATCTCTGCCACCTCAGATAGTTTCATATACTCAAAAGATGTGGTGTTATCATGAGTAATAACCTGCATAAACTCAACTAACTTGTCTTCTGCTAGTAATTTATCTAAAAGTTTAACTGCATCTATTTCTAAATCTCCTGATATCCCAGTTAACAAAAACTCTAAATCACACTCTTTTAATATATCCCAAGCCTTTTTTAATGTATTTATATCTTCATATACCTTCATGCTTTCCTCCTAAATTCCCCTCTGTGGAGGGGTGTCAGTGTATTTCACTGACGGGGTGGTTTCTCCATAAAAGGCAGACCGCAGTCTGCCCTTGTTTAATAGTTCTTTATCAGAATCTCTGTCTTTGGTATTGTTTTCCCTGATAGAGAATAAAGTGTTTCAGCCTCCTG
>JAEKNW010000212.1 GCA_016838885.1 Candidatus Cloacimonadota bacterium | reverse complement strand
AAATGCGCTTAGAATTGCTAATAGCAGTGATGTAACAGGTACTTATATAGCAGTTTTACCTCAAATCGAAAACATGGGCTCTAGAATGAAATTCTGGGCAAAATGCTCAAGTACAGGTTCTCAGCTTATAGTAGGTTACCTTGCAGATGTTGCAGATGCAGCTACTTTCACTGAAATTCAAACTGTTAATATGACTTCTACTTATGAAGAACATACAGTAGAATTAGAACTTCCACGAACTGTTAGATATCTTGCTCTAAAACACGCAAACGTAGCAACTTATCAAACAATTTATATAGATAATGTTTTGATTGAAGAGATTCCTACTACACCTCTAATTGAAGTAGTCCCAAGTTCATATAGTTTTCCTCTAACATTAACTGGTGAAAGCCGTCAAACTGATATCAACATAAAAAACATCGGAATTGGGTCTTTGCTTTTAACTGATATTACCATCACAGGGCAAGATGCTGACCAATTCTCTCTTGGAGTATTAAACATTAATGAACTGACAAGTTTTGAAGAAACAAATCTAGAAGTTTATTATCATCCTACAATTGCTGGAGATCATTCAGCTGAAATATTGGTTAATGACAATTTTAATATAATTACTGAAACCATCAATATAACTGGGTCTGCTTCGCAAGTCTTCGATGGCCAAGGAACTCAAGAGAGCCCATACTTAATTAATGTTATCGATGATCTGATTAAGTTAAGCAATTTTGAGCAAGTTTGGGATAAACACTTTGTCCAAACAGCTAATATTGATGCATCATCAACTTCTGATTTAAATGATGGGGCTGGCTTTAGTCCGATTGGAACAAATGCTAATCCTTTCACAGGCTCTTACGATGGCCAAGGACACACTATTTCCAATCTCTACATTAATCGTCCCTCAACTAGCAATGTAGGCTTGTTTGGTTACACTCAAAGTGCATCCATCTCTAATCTGGGGATTGTAGATGCTGAGATTATTGGAGATGATTATGTCGGAGGCTTAGTCGGTTCTGCTTCTTCTTCTTCAACTATCAGCAACTCTTACGCTATAGGAGCTGTGAGTGGAACAAGTGATTATGTCGGAGGCTTAGTTGGTTATGCTTCTTCTTCAACCATCAGTAACTCTTACGCTACAGGAGCTGTGAGTGGAAGTTCTAATGTCGGAGGCTTAGTTGGTCGTGCTTATTCTTCAACCATCAGCAAGACTTACGCTACAGGAGCTGTGAGTGGAAGTTCTTCTGTCGGAGGCTTAGTTGGTTACCGATCTGGTGGTTCAGTTAACAACTCCTTCTGGGATACTGAGACATCTGGGCAAACTTCCAGTGCCGGAGGAAGTGGTAAAACAACAGCTCAGATGCAGGATATAAATACATATCTAAGTGCTGGTTGGGATTTTACTGATCTTTGGTATATTAATTCTGCTATAAACTCCGGTTATCCTGTTTTCTTTAATAATGTCATCCAAAATAACCAGATAGCAAACAATGCAACTCATATCTCACTTACCCCTACCATTAGTTTCAGCATAAACACAAATTTTCAATACTACGAACTCTACTTTGCTTCTAGTCCTAGTCCAGAAACAAATATCATTCCTTTTAGTCCGGTCTCAAATCCTGTAACTTATACTTTCACTGATTCGTTAGAGTATTTTACTGATTACTATTGGACTGTAGTTTTGTATGATGCAAATTATGAGGTTACTAGCTTTGATTTCACTTTTAAAACGAGACCGATTTTAGATGGTTTAGGTACTCAAGAGTCTCCATATTTAATCAATAATATTACAGACTTAATTACTCTTAGTGAAGATCAATATTACTGGGATAAACACTTAGCACAAACAGCTAATATTGATGCATCATCAACTTCTGATTTGAATGATGGGGCTGGCTTTAGTCCCATTTGCTACGATTATAACAATGGTTTCACAGGCTCTTATGATGGCCAAGGACACACTATTTCAAACCTCTACGTTAATCGACCCTCAACTGCTTTTGGTGGCTTGTTTGGACGCATCCAAGGTGCATTCATCTCTAATTTGGGCATTGAAGATGCTGAGATTATAGTAAATCGTAGCCAATATGTCGGAGGCTTAGTTGGTTTTGCTTGGTCTTCAACCATCAGCAAGACTTACGTTACAGGAGCTGTAAGTGGTGGTACTTCTGTCGGTGGCTTAGTTGGTAGTTCTGGTTTTTCAACCATCAGCAACTCTTACGCCACAGGAGCTGTTAGTGGAAGTTCTAATGTCGGAGGTTTAATCGGAAACAATTATAACAACACAAGTACAATTACCAATTCCTTCTGGGATACCGAAACTTCTGGTCAGACAACTAGTCAAGGCGGAAGTGGTAAAACAAGTCTGGAAATGAAGAGTCAATCTACTTACTTAAATGCAGGCTGGGATTTTGTTGGGGAGGAGATAAATGGAAGTGAAGATATATGGTATATTCATCCAAGTATTAACTCTGGTTATCCAACTTTTGTGAGTTGTCTAACCTTACCAGGAGCTCTACCAATCAATACTTTAAGTCTACACCCCATAGATTTATCAGGCGATTTACTGATTTCAGATAATCTTCTCTGGAACCCTGATCATTTAGAGTTAACAAGTGGATATAGATTAAACATAGGAACAGATAACCCTCCTTCAAATCTTGTTAATAATGAAGACTTAGGCTTTGTTACCTCCTATGATTACACTAATTTACAGGCAAACACAAGCTATTATTGGCAAGTAATTCCTTACAATGATAATGGAGAAGCAGAAGATTGCCCAATATGGTCATTTACTACCGGTTCTGCAAGCCTGGTAAGTGTAGGAAGTGGTAACGATACGACTGCTCCCCTACCAATTAATCATGCAGTGAGAAGATCTTATAGTCAATCTATCTATTTACAGTCTGAGCTAAATATAGCTAACAGGCAGATAGAGAAATTGTCTTTCTACTTGACTAGTGAATTTGATTTAGCCGGAGCTAATCAGTGGAAAGTCTATTTAGGCCATACAGATAAGACAGACTTTTCTTCTACTAATGATTGGTTGTTGGTAAATCAGGGCTTAACTCAAGTTGCTGATGTAACCTTAAGCGATACTACTAATACAGGCTGGGTCCAGATCGAGTTAGATACTCCTTTTGCTTATAACAATAGTGATAATTTAATTGTGGGAGTGATAGAGTATAGTGCTGAGACATCCAACAATCTTGATTTCTATACTGTTGAGACAGACAGTAACAGGAGTTTGAGCTTTGGACATGACTCCACTACTCCAAATCCTAATATTCCTTATGGGGGTCAACTATCAACTTCTATCCCAAAAGTAAACTTCACCTTTAGTCAATCTACTACTCGCTTTACCGGACTTGTTCAGAATTCTGCTTCTATCCCTATCAGTGGTGCAATTATTACTATTACTGAGCTGGGAACATATCCTACTAATACCTTAGGTGAGTTTAATGCTCATAATATTGAAGCAGGGATTTATCAACTAACCGTTTCAGCTCCCTGGTATGAGACTCAGATAATTGAATATGAAGTAATTGAGGGACAGGATAATTATCTGGAGATTACTCTCTTAGAAGACCTTCTTCCTGCCTCAAGTCTGACAGCTACTTTAGCTGAAGATTTGACTAATGTTGAGCTAACTTGGACTCAACCTACTTTAGCAAGAGTAGCTAATTCAAGTAAGCAGGCTATGAGAAGTCTTAGTCAAGCAAAGAATAATCTAACTGATAAGCAAAGCTCGGAGCAGAGAACTGGTCAACCTGATCTGGTCTATAACCTCTATCGTTATCTTGCTGGAGACGAAGCTTCTCCTGATAACTGGTTTGAAGTGGCTACTAATTTAGATGCTTTGACTTATTCAGATACTTCCTTCCCAAGTCTGGATTTGGGTTCTTATTACTGGGCAGTCCAAGCTGTATATCCTAATGACAGATTAGCCCAAGCGACTATCTCTAACCAGATAGATAAGCAAGCCACTATCGAAACTAATATTGAAGAAGAGATTAACTTCGGTACTGTCTATCTCACTAATGCCAGTGAATATGAAGAGATTATTATTACTAATAGTGGAAGTGGCACTTTAACTATAAGTGAGATTACCTGTGAAGAATCTGCCTTTAATCTTCTTTACGACCCGGCTGATTTTATCATAGAGCCAGGCTCATCTATGACCTTGCAAGTTAATTTTGCTCCAGATAATCCAGGCTCCTATGTTGGTGATTTAGTCATTGCTAATAATTCAAGTAATGAACCTAATTATACTCTTTCCTTGAGAGGTTTCTGCCAATATATCCCACCTGCTAATCCTGGAGAAGTTCAGGTTAATATGATAAACAATACATCTCAAATTAGCTGGGATCCTGTAACTGAGGATATCTATGAAAATCCTGTTACTCCAGATTTGTATGTTGTCTACTATAACGGACAGAACACTAGTGCAGATAATGACTACTACTTCTTAGCTTACACCTCAGAATTAAATTATAACCACGTGGGTGTAGGAATATTTAGTGGCTTTATGTTCTATCGCGTTAAAGCCTATGTAGATGTGGATAATACGGTCTTGAGTCAGATTAATGACTTAGTAAGCAGGAAAGAACAAGTTACTATGAAAGAAGTGGAGAAATTGCTTAGGAAAAAGAAGAGCTTTCACACTAATTAAGACGAATTAAAACGAATAAACACGAATTATAAAAAAGCCCTGCTTACGCGGGGCTTTATCTATGAAAAGAGATAGAGAGATAGAGAGGCACAGAAAAAAGAAGAAGATCTTTCACACAAATTAACTCGAATTAAAACGAATAAACACGAATTATTCTCTTTAAATGGATACAGATATTGAGCCCGTGGTCGGTAGGCGGGCGTTCCCGCCCGTACCAAGCTTGAAAAGCTTGGATAATCTTAAATCCCCTCTTCATTTGCTTTGCAAATGTTTCCAAGAGGGGTGGCATCGAAGATGACGGGGTGTTTAAATCTTGCTTCGCAAGAATGAAAAATGAAGAAAGTCTATCCACGAATTACACGAAAAAGAAGACCCTTAACATATAAGTACACAGAGGCTAAGAGGAGTGTGCATTACGAAAGGGTTTCCCTAGTGACACTTAAAGGAATGACTAAGGTTTCACTAGGATGAGACTAAGGACTATTATATCATTATTGAAAATCATAAATCAAAAAAATACTGCATTATTTAGGTTTATTAGTTCTCTCAAATATCGCATCATTCGGGTTAAACATGTTCAATATTCTTAAAATTATACTCAGATGTAATTAACTTTTACTTCACATAAATAATGTTTACACCAAGCATGTAATATCTATTTATAAACCAAAAGTAGATAAAGACAATTTAGCTTACATTATAGGGAAAAATCCCATATTAACCAGTATCCAATAAACATTGATATTAAAATGTATTTATGGAATACATTTTGCATCTCATAGCAAATTAAAAGGAGCAATTATGAAAGTAATTATTTTATTATTGACTATCATATTATTCACTTCTGGTCTATTCTCTTATCA
>JAEKNW010000211.1 GCA_016838885.1 Candidatus Cloacimonadota bacterium | reverse complement strand
AATTCGAACGCATATAATATATATATTCGGGAGAATTATGGAAGTTACTTTTGCAAAAGAATATAGTGCTATTCTCAAAGATCTACTGCATTATTTGGGATAAGGATGCAAGTAACTTGTTTACTTGTTGAATCCCACTTTCATAATTGCATTTAGTAAAAACTGCCAGGGCTTCATTCAACTTAGTTTTAGCCCCGTTAATATTTTTTGATTCTATATCACAGGTTGCCCAGTTAAAAAGAGCTATTCCCTCACTTTGTTTACTTCCTAAGCTATTTAATATTTTAAATTCTTCTTCAAAATTCTTAGCTGCTTCAAGATACTTTTTTTGAGCTTTATATAAAATCCCCAAGAGACCATGAGAATTGGCAACCCCTTCTAAATCTTCAATCTTCTTTTGATGCTCAATATTTTCACGAATAAGAGCATCTGCTGAACTGTAACTGCCTTTTTTAATATAAATCTGGGCAATAATGTTATTTACAAAACTTTGAGTCCTAAGATTACTCATTTTTATCCCAATTTCTCTGCACTCTATCGCATAACTTAATGCTTGATCATACTCATTATTAGAGATATGAATCAGTGAAAAATTATAAAGTATTCTTGATACTTGGTTAGTATTATGGCTTAGACGGGCGATTTCTAAAGCCTCTAGAAGCAATTCCAAGGCTTCATTAACATTCTTTTCATTATATTCCAGCATGGCTAAATCAGACATGGCCTTACATTTATTGATTCTGTTCCCTGTCTCTTCTGAATATTTCAATGCTTTTAGATAATAGCTTTTAGCCTGATATTTATCCCCTAGATGATATGTCATCACACCAATATTATGAGCTCCACTCGCCATAAGATTGGTAGTATTAAGGGATTCAACCAAATTTAAATTCAACTTGAAATAGTGAAGTGCATCATAATACTTGGATTTCTCCATAAAATAAACACCCAATAAATTTGCAATTCTGCTAATATAGAGATCGTTATCTGAATCTAAATATTTATCTAATAATTCAATAGATATTTTTTCAAACTCTTCGCCCCGGTTAAGATAACGTAAGGAATCTAAATAGTAAATAGTCAAGTGGATCTTATACTCTGTACCCTCAAACAGATCTGCTATTTCTTGAGTGTAAGTAACTAACTCGCTGAATTTCTCTTGAATAAAGAGTGATTTAGCTTTCAGATAATTTAGCTTAATCCAAGCAGGGGTGTTAGGTTCTATTACCTCTTGTAATTCTTCTATATCTTTATTTGATACATCAATCCTACTCTCTTCTAGATTAACCTCAATTTCCTTCAACCTAGTATCAATCATAATTTCCTCATTGATAATTTGTTTTTCAGTCATATATTCTCTCAGGTGGCTACAATATTTTAACGTGGCACCATATTTGTGATATTTTATAGAATCATCAATGGCTAATCTTAGATAATTGATTGCTTTATCGCTCATCTCACCATTAATGGAGTTATAAATTAATTCTTCGTAATGATTTTGAAGATTATCTTTATAAACCTTTTCCATTGACATTAATGCTTTTTTGTGGATATTCCTACTCTGACTATGCAACATCAGCTTATAGATACATTCACGATATATTGCGTTTCTAAAAACATAGTTAAATTCTAAGGCAGGATACCACAGATTTTCGATTTCACCTTCTGCGAGAAAACGAGAGATATCATTTCCTCCCATCATCTCTTGTAGTATTCTTTTGTCAAATTTATTTCCTAAAACTGTAGCAACTTTTACTACTTTTTTAAGGATATCATCTAAATTATCTATTCTTTCAATAATCATAGCCTCAATAGTATCTGGGATTGAGTATGATTCTTCTATTTGATATTTATCATCTTTGAGCAATTTTTGACGCTTAATATAACTAACAATCTGTTCTATATAGAAAGGATTACCTTTGGATTGGTCAATAATTTTTGTTAAAAACTTCTCAGTTATCTCAATTTTATCTTCAATATCATCATGCAAGAAAGATTCAATCATTTTAACAGAATCTTCTCTATTTAAGTTATCTAGTTTGAAAAACTTATTGTGATGTGGAATGTCCAAATCATCGAATAAATTAAATATCTGGCTTCTGCTTAGGATGAAAATGGTAATGGGATAATCTTGAATCAAGGGGTAAAAGTAGTGTAAGAAGTTATAACTTTCAGGATCTATATGATCAAAATTATCGAAAACCATAACTGTGGGTAGATTCAAAGAGAGGAGCCTGAAGATGTTTGTGATGGCATATAAAGTGTTTTCATATCTATTCTTAATGATTTCACTATCTACATTATCAACGTTAAATTCCTTAATCCCAATGAGATTCTCCAATAAAATCAAACCACTATTCAATTCATGAATAAGTGTTTTATTGCTTACATTTAGGGCAAGAGCATCAATAACTTTGACAATTTTTTGATGATTTTCTTGATAATCATCTGAGTCATTAATCTTAAAGAAATATTTAAAATATGATATTAGTGGATTATAGTTCTTTCTAAGTACACTATCACATTCCATATAGGCCCAAGTATGATCGGATTTTCCAAGTAGGTTAACAGCTTCAGCTACAAGTCTTGTTTTGCCAACCCCTTCGTCTCCATAGATGTTAAGAATTTTTGAAACAACCTTAGTCATAGATTCGTTAATTTTATTACTAATGGTTATAAGCTCTTTTTCACGAGAGATAAACTTGTTATTAAAAGATAAGAATTCGCTAATGAACTTCTGACTTGAGAGTACATAAGTAGGTACTTTTGTTTTAAACCCTTTATAGTTACGATATCCTTTCATGATAATCTTGAAGCTTTTTCTGGCTTTATTGAAAATATACTTATCTACTAAGATTTCATTAAGATTTGCTTGGATAGCCATCTGGGCTGACAAGTTAATAGACATGCCCAAAACAGTGTATTCTCCACGAGTATTGCTACCGACAAAGCCGGCATAAGCCTCACCGTAGCTAATCCCGATTCTGGATATATTCTGTTGATAACTTTTAACTTCTAAGGCAAAGTTACAAGCTCTGACTGGGGCGTCTTGGTAAGCTTTAGGAGCACCAAATATAACTAGAACAACCATACCCTTATCAGAATAATCAACTTTGTTAAAATACCCTCCATATCTTAATGAGAGATTCATAACTCTGGTGATAAATTTATTGTTTGAATCAGATTCTTTAAATGCTATAAAGCAACTTACCACCTTTCTGAATTCACCAATTTTATCGTGGCTTCTTAAAATAGGAGGAAGAAACTTATTATAGTTTTGATAAATTTCTCCGTTGTAGTCAATAACTTTCTGATCTGTTTCGTGAGTTTTATCGCTTTTAGGGAAGGAGTATTTGATCTCACCTCTATTAGCCTGCATTATTGCTTGGATTGCAGAGTCAACACCATCTCCAGAAAACAAGTAAGTTGAATAGTAATCTGAGTTAAAAATATCTAAAGTTGTTTCTCCGAAACCGACCCCTACCTTAATAGCTATAGAAAAAGCTATATCAAATCTATTTTCCAAATTATAATTATCGACAGTTAGAATGATTTGGGAGGTAAGATTATTGAAATCAATATGAGCTACTTCATTATCAGGGAAAATTGCTATGAATGAATCTCCGGCAAAGGAAGAAATAAAACCATGATTTTGTTCAATAAGGGCTATAAGTGGATCAAATAGCTTTCTAATAATCTTAGCAAGCTCTTCAGCTCCAGCTGAACCTTTGTCCATAAGTAACTGAGTTAACTCGGTAAAACCTGAAATATCGATAATGAGGATATGAGCAAAGAGCTCTTTATGATATTTCCCCTTTTTATATTCGTTCAGGACAAAATCCGGTACAAAACTTTTATATTTCATTTATCTCCCCATCTTTTTTTAAAACACAACCCTCAAAAGAGGGTTGATGTTTTTACATATACGCTTTATTATGGAGAGAAGATTATTTAGTCAACAAAATTTTTCTTGTAACATTTTTGTTACTTTGTATCATTCTTACAAAATATATACCTGACGCGACTTTAGAGCCCTTATTATTATCGCCATTCCAGACAATTCTATGGCTTCCAACAGGTCTTTGTTCATTAATGAGTGCCTTAACAACTTGTCCTCTGATATTATAAATCTTAATATCTACATTTCCTTCTTCGACTACATTGAAGAGAATATTAGTAGTAGGATTAAATGGGTTTGGATAATTTGTTAACCAGCTATCTAAGCCTGCCATTGGTACATTATCCTTATTACCAACATATTCAAAGACACCTTGATCTGGAATAGATCCGTCTGTGTCGGCTTCTTCTGTAGGGTCTCCTGCATCAATACATGGAGAAGTAGGATTTAGTTGGAACTCAACAAACTTATCTGCAAAAGTAGTTTTATCCGCATCATCATCAGAGCTTCCAACATTGCCAACGAAATCAGGTAGCTCGTTGATATTTGCTATACCGGGGAATATTGCCTGATTAGGAAGAGAAATATTGTTATAACGTGCATCAATGTAGGTAAAGTTTGGAACAATATTATTACCCGGATTATCTTTCCAAATAATATTATTTACTAATTCAGAAGGAGTAAGCTGTGATGATAATCCTCTATCATAGTTAACGATAGTATTATGCTTCATCAAGTTATTGTTAATATTTGTTACATCAATACCTTTTGAATTATTCTTATGATATGTGATGAACACAAGGTTTCTATTGATGTTACTTTCTGAATTAGAACCCCTTACTTTGATAGCAGGGTCACATGATTTAACAACGTTGTTATTAATTATAGCATTAACTTTTCCGGTAAATTCGATTCCTTTATAATTACCTCTTCTGGCATCAGTTTGATAAATTTCGGTATGTTCAACTTTTGCATTAACGATAGTGCTGTAGTTATTCTTTAGATATATCGAATTATCATAGTCTGTAACATGGCTATTATCAACAAAGAGATTAACTGCGCCTGTAAAGTAGATAGCTTTAGTATTTGCTCTATCTGTGTTATAATTTGAGATTACAGCATTTAAGATATTAGCATTTAGAGGAGTAGACCCAGATCTAAAGAAAATAGCATTATCGTAATTTTGAATATTAATATTCTCGATATCTATACTGTTATTGCCTTTTGCTTTAATCCCGTAATTATTCCAGGATGGAACACTATTTGGCATAGAAACATTATTAAGAGTTTGTTGACCATCACTGTTAAACTCAATTCCTGTGTCATAATTTTCAATTTCTACATTGCTACTTGTTAAATTAATATGACCATTAATATAAATCCCTCTTGTGTTCCAGAATCTATCACTTTTCCAGCTTTCAGGAGAGTAATAAATTCTTATAACATCCATAGTAGGAGTAGTCGGGTCGTGGTCATCATCGTCGTCATTAGCTTTGATAGTGATACCTTCATCGTAGTTCTCTATTTCAACATCTGTCATGCTTGGAGAAACTTTTCCTTCAACATAGATACCTTTAGTTTCCCAGAGTCTATCACTTTTCCAGCTTTCCGGTGAGTAATAAATTCTGATAACATCCATAGTAGGAGTAGTCGGGTCGTGGTCATCA
>JAEKNW010000210.1 GCA_016838885.1 Candidatus Cloacimonadota bacterium | reverse complement strand
TAGATCTTTGAGAATAGCACTATATTCTTTTGCAAAAGTAACTTCCATAATTCTCCCGAATATATATATTATATGCGTCCGAATTCTGTAAGTTTTTTTGCTAAAAGAATCTGCACTCTTCTCTAAAGCTCTACTGCACCATTCGGGTTTAACTGCAGATAAATTTTATTGGATTTTTTGTCAATTAGTTTTACTTTTATAAGAATTTATTTATATGTCGCCCATCTAGGGCTCATTGTTTGCGATAATGCCGTTAAAGCGTCTTGCTTTTAACAAAAAAGCCCCGCATTAGCGAGGCTTTTATACTATTATTTGAAGAGATGCCTGCAAGATGCAAGCGTTCCCAGTACTATTTCATCAAAATCATTTTCTTAGTTGATGTGTATTTACCACTTTTCATTTTGTAGAAGTAAAGACCTGAAGCAACATTATTATTAGCGTCATCAGTGCCATTCCATACGACATTATGATTGCCTGTTTCCTTATACTCATTAACAAGTGTTTTGACTTTCTGTCCCTTAATATTATAAACATCAAGAAGAACAAAATCAGCAGTTTTTAAGTTATAAGAAATGCTTGTTTCAGGATTGAACGGATTAGGATAGTTACCTAGTAAAGAGGTTACGGAAGCAATATCATTAACTTCGTTACTAACGATATTAATAGTGATAGTATTAGTTGGGCTAGTATTTTCACCATCACTATTTCTTCCACACACCCAGATATTGGATTCTCCGGCAGGTAAATCTAAGAGACTAATAGGAAGGGAAGTTTGAGCTAAACCTACATGGTAATATTCTAAATCTTCGGAGTTGGCTGAATCAATATATATGTCATAACCTGCAAGATTAGAACCAGGAACGCCGTGATCTATAAAAGAACATGGATTCCAGTAAATATCTTCTCCAAGTAATCTTAAGTTTGTTGGGTGTATAAGACTTGTCTCAGTCTGGTAATCAACTTCAACCTCTTGTTGAAAAGTTAGAAGTTTTTGTTGATTAAAAGGACCAAAGAACTCTTCAGATGTAGCCAAGTAATCAGAGAAATTTGCTGTTCTTGGATTAACAGATAGAGGAGATATGTTGCCTGAATATTCAATCATGGCAGTGGTTTCCATATCCCAAGGAGAATCAAGTATTTTATGTAGAACTTTGGTGTTAACATTTATGTTTTGAATTACTCGGAAGTAAGATCCCACAACTTGGCAAGAGTTTGAGTAGACTGTGTATTGCCCATCAATGAATGAAACCTGATGATTAGTAAATGTATCACCAACTTGGGCATCATTTTTTAAATAGAGAAGATCTTCATCAAGGGCAACAGTTTCCCAGCCATTTGGACCATACTTCTGGTAACCTACTAACATAAGTTCATTGTTGTCATTTTCATAAATGAGTTGTTTTACTTGGTCAGTATAAAATTCATCTTTGAGGATAGGAGTAGCATCTATCCCATTCACTTCAACATTCAGATAAGTTCTGAAAGTTTTTGGTCTTGGTGCTTCATAATAAATCATGTAGATTTCTTGACTAGTATTATCATCATTCAAGGAGACGATGTAAGGTTGGTCAAAAGGACCATAATAACAGTGTCCATAATGCCATTCTCCATCTTGCTCAAATGATCCGTAAAGAGTTATATCAACTGGTGATTCGAAAGTAATAACCAAGGGTTGGTCAAGTGAAGCAATGTCAAAAGCAGTAACTTCTAAAGTAGATAAGTCCCTAACATGTAGTCTGTAATCTGCGTTTCCCTCTATTTCTGAAGTCAGATTAATAGTTAAAGTGTATTCAGTAATTTCTGAAGCTAGAGGAAGATAAACAACTGTTCCTAAGCTAGAGTTGTCATTATTATCTGTGATTGTTTCATCAATTTCTGAAGTTACAGTGGTTCCCCAAAAGTTATTTTTAGCTAAAACTATAGAGTTTGGATTGTTACCATTCATAACTACACTATTGTTATCACCATTTACATCGATATTATCAATGATAGTATTTAATCCATAAGCATAAGGATGATTCATTTCAGGAGCACCTAGAATAGGTTCAGCACCATTTGCAATAAAGAAACCACCATAGTTTCCTGAAACTAAATTACCGGCTATATAAGGTGTTGCTCCAGCTGCATAACACATTACTCCGGCTCCGGAATTCATATCACCTTCAATATGGTTATTTATGATTTCGTTATCATAGAGAGTTCCTGAGCAGTTATAGAAATAGACTCCTGTGTAATTTTCAGCTATTATATTATTATAAATCTGAGCATTAATGCCACCACAATTAAACATATCAACACAAGTGATACCTTGATAATGATTGTTATGGATATTGTTCTCAGTGATGGTCGGCGTTACTGTAGCTCCGTTTGACTGAATACTTACTTGAATTGCACCTCTAAATTGAGGCCCTGTTCCATTGCCGGTAATCTCGTTATCAATAATCATGACATTACTTGATTCTGCAATGAGAATACCACTTTTTATACTGTTTTCAATCAAATTCCCTTCAATATGAACAGTTGGAGGATTTGCATTACCTATAGCAAAAATATGAATTGCTTCATCGTTATAGGTGAAGTGTGAGTTTGTGATAGTTACAGGAGAGTTTATGGAGTTAATACCATTCTCTGCATTTCTAATAAAACAGTAATCGAAAATGTTAGGATTAATTCCTTCGTACTCCAATCTAATTCCCTGATGAGTTACAAAAGAAGCATCGCTATTAGCTCTGAAGGTGATCAAAGCACTTTCGTTGCCTTGCGCAAGGACTCTACCTTCGGCAGTAATTTGATAATCTCCGGCAAAGATTACTTCTACTCCAGCTTCAATCTCTAAGGTTGTGCCTGAAGGAACAGTAATATCACCTATAACAGTGTAAGGTGAATTATCAAACTCCCATACACCACTCTGATTGCCACTTACATCAATTGCTTGAACACATATAACTAGTGTTAATAAAAATAAAATACCTACAAATTTTTTCATCATACATCTCCCATTTTAGTTGTTATATTTTTCTTGATACCATAATATATTAATTAAAAAACCTGTAAATGAATTTCTTTATAACTTACATACAAGGATAAGCCAAATGAAGTTCTAAGAAAAAAGTATTAACCCAAATAATGCAGTAGACCTTTGTGAATAGCACGATATTCTTCTGCAAAAGTAAGCTACATAATTTTCATGAATATATATGTTATATGCCTTCAAATCCTGTAACTTATTTTGCTAGAAGAATCTGCACTCTTCCCTAAAGTTCTACTGCATCATTCGGGATTAAATGTCTTGACGGAAAAATGCTGCAGGGCAAAATCAGATAATACTATTATAAGACAGGGATTAATATGGATTATAAAAAAATATATGAAGAATTAAACAGGTATTTGGTCAAGAGAGATAAAGAGACTTTTATGATAAGATTTAAAGAGCTAAATAACCAAGTTTCTCTTTCAAGTCAAGAATTTGTTGAACTAAAACTTCTTAACTTCACATATTCTGTAATTTTTCAAGGAGATAATGATTTACTATTGAAAATTGTAAATGATATGGAGTCAAGTGTTTTAAATTTCGGAAATAAGATGCAAAAAATAAAGTTTTACGTGGATAAAGGAATTGCATTGGGCAGGTTAAATTTACTCAACGATGCTATTGAAGTTTACACTATAGCTTTAGATCTCTGTGATGAAGATGAATTGAAACCTTACAAGACAAGTGTTCTGATTAATATTGGAGTTGTTTATAATAGTAGGCATGAATATATAACATCATTACGTTACTTTCTAACTGCATATAATCTAAACAAAGATCGGGGATATTCATCTAGCCATACTACTATCTTAGGAAATCTAGGAGTTATCTATTTAAATATTAACCAATTTGATAAGGCAATCTATTATCTTGAGTTATGCTTAGAAACTGTAGTTGAGAGTAAAAGATATGTACTTCCAGCTGTTCATAATAACTTGATTTTTGCTTATACGAAAATTAAAGATTTCAACAAAGCAAAGGCACTTATAGACAGCACAATCGCAGAAGTTGAATATTATGAGCAACAGAATAAAATCTCCTTTCATAGAACCCTGGCTATATATTATACAGAGTTAGAAGACTATGAGTCAGCTATTAATGAATATTTAAGTCTTTTAAGAAATTATGATAAATTACCTGCCAAATCTCAAGCTGATTATATGATTTCCTTGGTAAAAATATATCTTCATACAGAGCAATACCCGAAAAGTAAAGAGTTGATAGATAAAATTGAAAAGTTGGATAATTTTGCAGAAGTCATCGCAGAACAGACTGATTTTTTACAAATTAAGTCAGATTATTATTATCATGCTAAGGATTATCAGTCTGCTTATAACTATTTACTGGAAACACTTAAGAAAAACAGAGATAATTATACTAAACTCAGTAAAGAAGTAACTGATGATCTAACTTCGCCCTTATTATCCAAAGTTGATAATATAAGCTCTTTTGCTTATTCTGAAAAGATTCTTGAACTAGAAAATATTAATCGTGAAATTGCTGCAAAAGAGAAGTTACTGGTAGATTCATTGAACGAATTAAAAAATGAATCGGAACTTAGAGAAAGAATTATTTCAATTATTACTCATGACATCAGGTCACCCATTGGAAACGTTATTCAATTATTAGAGATGCTTGATGAATTTGATAATAATGGGGAAAAGGAAGAAACGATTTTGGAAATTATTGATGCTATGAAGCAAACTTTTTCTCTAACTAATGAGCTGGTTACTTGGGCGAAAGAAATTATCGAAAAAAAGAACGCAACTATGGAAAGTTTTTACATCAAAGATGTTATTAACAACTGTGAGTTACTTTTAAAACATCAACTTGAAAAAAAGCATCTAATTATTCACAATACAATCAATAGTGAGACGGAGATATTCTCTCATAAAGCAACCATCGAAACATGTTTCAGAAATATTATTTCAAATGCTATCAAATACTCACCAGAATATTCGAAGATTGAGCTATCTCAGGAAGTAACTAATGATAAGGTAAGTTTTATTATTACTGATTTTGGAACTGGAATGACTGAAGAACAAGTAAAATCTCTTTTTGATTATAAAGCAATCTCTACATTGAGAACAAAGTCTGAAGATGGTATTGGCATAGGATTATTACTTGTTAAGGAATTAGTTAATAAAAGTAAAGGCGAAATTATATGTAAATCCAAGCTGAATGAGGGAACTACTTTTATTCTTACTTTCCCTAAGATTGATAATTAGTAGGAAGAGAATAAAATGGAGCGGGTAATGGGGCTTGAACCCACGACCCCAACGTTGGGAACGTTGTGCTCTACCACTGAGCTACACCCGCTCGCGAAGAATTTAAGTGAAAAAGCCGACTGCTGTCGGCTAAGTTATGGAGCGGGAAATGGGGTTCGAACCCACGACCCCAACGTTGGCAACGTTGTGCTCTACCACTGAGCTACTCCCGCTCGTTAAACCCGAATGGTGCGGTAGAACTTTGATAATACTTCGCTAAAGCTACGTATCACAGGTGAAGAGTGCTAGATTCTTTTAGCAAAGTAAGTTACAGAATTTGAAGGCATATAATA
>JAEKNW010000209.1 GCA_016838885.1 Candidatus Cloacimonadota bacterium | reverse complement strand
AAAAAATGTGTATTTTTATCAAAATTGGTCAAAAATGGAGTTCAAAATGGCATCATAACGAACGATTTCAAAAATTTGATCAAAACCATCCAAAAATACCAAAAAGTAAAAGTTGAATTATCACACAGTCTGGGCATCTTGCCGCCAGATTCACCAAGCTGAAAAGCTTGGAAAATATTAAATCCCCTCTTGAAAACATTTGCTAGAGCAAATGAAGAGGGGATTTAAAACGCACGGGCTCTATCTCTCTTATCAATTCAACAAATACACAATTAAACAAATCAACAATTAAACAAATCAACAATTAAACAAATCAACAAATCAACATAATTCTTATCTTTTTTTTTCATTATTCACTTTTCATTTTTCATTCTTGCAAAGCAAGATGCGGGCATCTTCCCGCCTTTCGACTTAGGCTCTATTCAAAAATTGATTTTCGTTTTACGACTTGAACTTTGACTTGTTTGCCTACATTATCCCGCAAGAAATCGATAGTAAGAAAATGTCCTACTGGAACTTTTTGAATAGCGGAGATAACATAGTTTGCTTTATTTACTTCTATGTTATTGATTTTGAGTATCACATCTCCGGTCTGTAAATCTGCTTTATGGGCAGGTGAGTTTGCTAAGACATTGGTAATTTCGACTCCTTTCGAATCAGGATTAATTTTTCTAGGAGAGATTTCAATACCGATAACATGATCTTCTTGTGATTCTATTCTAAAAACAAAAGTTTTGCTTTGATCAATCAATTCTTCGATTTTTTCTTCCATATTTTCCAAATCAAAGAGTTCCCACATTTCCTTATCCGGAATAGCTTCAAGTTTGACTTGAACGGTGTTGATTTTAGCAGCTTTATCAATAACTTCTAAAGTTACAAGATCATTGCTGGAATAATTTGAGAGCATGGCCTTTAATTGGTTAGCAGTGTATAATTTTTCCTTGTTTAAGGTGATGATGATGTCCCCTACTTGCAACTGGGCTTTTTCTGCAGGAGAATCTGCCATTATGTTCAATATTTCCAGTCCATAATTTGGCACTTCACTATCTTTATCCTTGGAAATTTCGGTTAGATGAACTCCCAAATAGACTTCTGCAAACAAGGAAATGCCAGATAAGAGCAGGAAAGCTATAAGAATGACTGCAAATCTATTTCTCACTTTAGCCTCACATCTTTCGGATTACACCTTTAGAAGAGTTGTTAATTTCATTAATCATAATCATACCCTGCTGGTCTTGAGATTTATATTTTCTAATCATATAGACTTTTCCTTCCTCAAAATCATCTGGATTGAGGTATTTAATAGTCTTTATCTCATCATTTTCATCAGCAACCGTTTGGACACCTGTCATATTTTCATGTTCTTTATTAACATAAGCTAAGCCTTCAAACCCCACAAAATCATCTGGTGAAAGGGTTTTATTAGGGTCGATGTTCTCAACTGGATTTACTTCTGCAAGTTGACTTGCATTATTACTGCTAAAGCTACTATTTATTCTATTGGCAATATCCGGATTAATTACCAAGCTTATGGTTAAAATAAACATAAGTAAAGCACTAGTAAAAGCTATCTGATAGGGTAACTTAAATTTATTATAGAAGAGTTTTTTCTCTAATCTCTCCTTTAAATCGTATTCTAAGTATTTATCAGAAATCTCCGGGATTTTAAGATTAAAAAGTTTTTCTTCAAATTTATCCATCATTCCGTCCTTCCAATTCTGTTATAATGGTTTTTAGTTTTTGCATAGCTCTATGAACTTGCACCTTCACAGCTCCCTCTTTTTTACCGAGAATTTCAGCAATTTCCAGATTACTCATCTTCTCAAAGTAGCGAAGAATTATCACATTCTGTTCTTTTTCATTTAATTTTTTGATAGCAATTCTTAAGTTTTCGTAATTAATTTCAATTTCTTCACTCAAGGGGCTATCTTGGTTTAATTTAACATCTTCAACTAATCTCTTAGTTCTTCCATTCTTGCGATAATAATCAGTAACTTCATTAATGGCTATGCGATAGAGCCAACCTGAAAAAGCACCTTTAGTCAAATATTGAAACTTATAGATATTTTTCAAAGCCTTAAAAAAGACATTTGATACAATATCTCGACGCACCTCTTCCTCACTTACCTTGTGATAAATAAATCGGTTTATCAAAGGGAAGTACTTCTTATATAATTCATCAAAGGCATTAATATCCTTTTTTGCTCTTAGAACTAGTTCTTTGTCTTCCATATTTTGTGTCTCACTATTCATAACGTTACTTTCTCATTTGGTTACACTTTAGAGTTAGGGAAAAAAGTCAATATCTTTCCTTGACTACTTTTCGAAATATTTAAATCTTGAAAAAAAACTTGGAGTAATAATGAAATATGCTTTGTTAATTGGATTATTAATCATGATCTCATTTTCATCAGGTGAAATCTTTTCCACACAAGACTCACTATTAGTGAATTATGCTTTAGAAAAAATTGATTTAACTCCTCAAGACTTGATGTTCTTAAAAGATTGGTCTGATGAAACTTATCTTAAAAATGATTACATAATTAAGGCAATCAACAATCCCTATTTTTTCATTGAATATGCCAAGCAAATAAATTCAATAAATAACAAAGAAGATTTTAATCAATTAGCCTTTAAATTTCTTAATAATAATGATGGGGTTGAGATAAGTTATCCGCAAGAGATTAGTCAATTTTTAGAAGCAAATATTGATTTGGAAGATTTAATAGACTTAATTTACACTTACATGACAATTAAACGTGAACATTATCAGCATATATTTTATGGACTGACAGAAGAAGAGATAAACACCCTTAAAGTCTTTAGTGATAACTTGTTTACCTCAGAAACAAACATTAATCAAGAGACTCAGATAGCAAGTCTGGATTTTGCACAGATTATCGAGAAAATTAATTGGTATATCTTTTATCAACCCCTTGTGATTAGGGACAAGGATTATCTAACCCAGGATTTAACCATCATCTCTCTCTTTGATTTTATTAATAACAATACTGAAAAGATTCTGTGGCGAGAAGAATCAGTTATCCACGAAACTGAATTTGGAGAAATCATAATTGGAAGTATTTATGATGACCAACATCTTATCAATAATGCTATCGCGGTAATTGACCCTGCCGGCAATGATAGCTATACTTTTCTCCAAAATAATCAGGAGTCTTTTTTCCTTATGGATTTATCAGGTAATGATTATTACCATTCAGAAACCTCTCTCTTCTCTGCTAATTTTGGTTTTTCTTATGCTTATGACTTGAGTGGCCATGATTACTACTCTGCCAAAGACCAAGCCTTCTCCGCAAAATTTGGATTTCAAGAATTTATAGATTTTGAAGGAGATGATCATTATAAAAGCAATTTCTTTTCTTTAGGTGCTTCTCTCTTTGGCTCATCCCTTATGATAGATGAAGCAGGTAACGATGTTTATGTTACCGGACAGTATGGTCAGGGTTTTGCTTCAACTTGGGGATTCTCCCTCCTCTTAGATAAAGCAGGTAGTGATACCTATATCTGTGGAACCAGTGAGTTTCATGCTCCCTTAGTCCCTGATGATTACAGGAGTATGGGACAAGGAATGGGCTTTGGGATACGTCCTGATTTTGGGGGCGGAATTGGTATTCTTATGGATAAATCAGGAAATGACAGATACTTAGGTGGTGTCTATGCTCAAGGAGTTGGCTATTGGTATGGCTTGGGTATTCTCATAGACAATACCGGTAACGACTTCTATAATGCTGTTTACTATCCTCAAGGTTCCGGCATTCATCTGGCTGGTGGTCTTCTTTATGATGGAGCAGGTCAAGATAGCTATTACTCCAAGCATGGACCTGGTCAAGGTGCCGGACATGACTTTGGGGTAGGAATATTTATTGATGGAGCAGGCAATGATCATTATTCAATCGAGGGTGGTAATGGATTAGGAATCACCAATTCTGTGGGAATCTTTATAGATAAAGCAGGAAATGACCGCTATGAAAATGGCTTAAACAGCAATTATGGATATGGTAAGGCTGCTCGGGCTTCCGGAAGTATTGGATTATTCATAGATGGAGCTGGTAAAGATTATTACTCCCACGAAACAATGAAAGATAGCTTAACTTGGAAACAAGGTCTCTATGGAGTCGGAATAGACTCAAGTATCTATCAAACAGACAGTAAACCAAGCAATCTAGTAGAACAATTACCTGCTGATATTGATTCTTTAGCCTCTCTGGATGAAATTTTTAAATATGCCTCTGAATGGGAAGTAGGTAATGTTGTGGCTAGAGTTCGCAGAGCCCGTCAAATCATGCTCAATCGCCAAGATGAAGCTGTGGATTATATTATTGAACATAAAATAAATACCAGAGATACCAAAGAATATCGTGCTATTAAAGAGTTTTTCGAAAATAGCCAGGCTTCCCAAAATCGCTTAATCGACCCCTTAGCCTCCGATGATTCTCTAGCCCATAAGAATGCTATCTCCTTAATCGCCTCTGTAGAATACCAAGATTTAATCCCCGCTATCATCAGCTTTTACGATAATAGCAACTATCTGACTACCTGTATCTCTGCCTTAGCTAGCTTTAAAAATGATGAATATATTCCCCTAATTACAAGATATCAGGACTCTGCTAATGAAAAGATTAGATTCGTGGTTGCCGGTGCCCTCAAAACAATCGATTCAGATTTAGCTCGTAAAGAGATTCTTAAAATGAATAAAGATGACTCCTTCTTGGTTCGAACCTTGGTGGTGGAATATTTGAAGAAAGTGGAGAGTGAGGATTGAATGGAAGGCAGATGACACAGATATAACTGATTTTCACTGATAAGAATTTTATTTCATTGTTGAATTGTTGATTTGTTGATTTGTTGATTTGTTGAATTGAAGAAGAGCTTTCACACGAATTAACTCGAATTAAAACGAATTTCACGAATTGATTTTTACATGGATTGAGCCCCCAGGTCGGAACCCTCTTAAGAAATATCATTCAATCCATTCTGTGCTATTCCCAAAAGATCTACGCCATCATTCGGGGTAAAAAATATCTTAGTTTTTTGAAAATATAATTTACAATAATAATGTTATCGTCCTTAGTCTAATCCTAGGGAAACCTTAGTCATTCCTTAGGGTATCTCGATGAACTTCCAATGATTCATCGAGATACTCTAAGGCATCACTAGGCAAACCCTTTTGTAATGCCTATTTGTGGCAATAGATAAACGTGGAATTTAGTCTGCTTTCAGATAAAGAGCAAAGTTAAATCTTGACCCACTTTTCTTATATTGCTGTTTACAATATAAAACTATTTGCCTCTAGTTCAAGCCTAGTGGTCAAAAAGAGACTTTTACTATAGCATATTAATTGTATTAGAGAAAGTTACAAGTCTAAATATACTATTAAGAGTATGTTTTATTTGCTGAAAATGCTACAATCCTGAAAGGATAAGTCTTAAACCCGAATGGTGCAGTAGAGCTTTAGTAATACTTCGCTAAAGCTACGTATCACAGGCGAAGAGTGCAGATTCTTTTAGCATTATAGCTTACAGAATTTGAAGGCATATAATATATATATTCCTGAAAATTATGGAAGTTACTTTTGCAAAAGAATATAGTGCTATTCTCAAAGATCTACTG
>JAEKNW010000208.1 GCA_016838885.1 Candidatus Cloacimonadota bacterium | reverse complement strand
TTCATAATCACCCATCAGGCATTTATTTTTATAGAGTTTATATTAAAAATGAACTGATAAAAACAAATAAATTTACTTTAATAAAATAACAAAGGAAAAGTTATGAAAAGAAAACTACTATGTGTTTTTGTTATACTTGTAATATTTAGTTTAAATAGTACAAGTAATCAGTTTATGATTGGTGCTTATGCTCAATATCAGCAACTATTCGATGAACTTTATAATGGTTATGATCAGCAAAGCATGAATGATTTAGCAAGCAAAATGCAAGAAGCAGGGATCACACATGTAATTGATGTTAAGCTTACCCCCATCCCCCGTAATACACTATTAAACCACAATATTAGTCCTATTATTAGAAACAATGAGCAAGCTTTTAAGCAGTTTCATTACAATAATCTGACAATACAACCTGAGTTTCATGAATTAGGCACTCCAACACCTTCTGAGAAAATGAATCCGGAATGGCAGCCCGAAATGAAATGGTATAGAAATACAGCAAATATTAATGGAGATATGATAATAACTAACATTGATCGAGATAGTAATAATATCTTAAAACTCAATGGTAGTATAGCTGAAGCTGGTTATGTCTGTGATGTTTTAAAAAGCCCTTGGGTTGAAAATAAGAGGCTCCATGGCTTTATAAGCAATAACCTAGCAACTAATATAAATCAATTTAAAATGAATATAGTTGTGCAAGTAACTACAGAAATGCTTAACGGCTATTCAAATGCAACAACCCCTGTAATAAGAGTTGGGGTAAAGACTGATACAATAAATGTAGTAACTGAAGAGATTGATGTTTTTTCTTTACCTGTTTCGCTAATCAACAATACTTGTCCTGTAACCATAGTTAATAATGAGATAGTCATCACTAAAGAAATAATTGAACAATATAGAAGCTTGACAGAACCATACTTCTCTATCCCTTTTGAAATAGACTTGCCACATTATAATGATATAGAATATTATACAACTCATTATGGTAATAATTTATATTTTTATCCGATAATTTATTACTGTGATAATGGAGATATTAATATAGACGAGATAGTATTTACTGATAATGGTTATGAGTCTTTAATTGCTGGCGATGCTGATTATAATATCAGAAACTCTATTTCTGAAATTTTAGCAAGTGGAGCTGAGTATATTTCTGGACAGGATGAGCCTTTCCATACAAATTTACCTGGAATAAAATACATTAGCGATATTGCTCAAGAATATAATACCAAAATTTTTCAATCGAATTATAATATGGATTTTTCTGATGCTTATCGAAATTTTGGTGACCTCCATTGTGTTAGCAACGCATATCAGGATATTGGTAAGATAAAGCAAGTTATGCCACAGTTCTATCCTTTAAATCGCTGGCAAACACGAAACTGGACTAATCCAGGGGACAATGCCATAACTAATGAAGATAAACTTTGGTACTTTCAAACCAAATTGGATATAATGTTAGGAACTTACAGAGAACAAAGACTACTTTGTGAAGAAAATGGCTCTGATTTTTATCCGGTTATACAGTCTTTTGGTACATTAAAAAAGTATAGTGTCAATGATTACACATGGGAGGGTTACTATCAGCCACCTTCTGAAACACAAAAAGCTTTAATGTATCTACCGCTTTGCTATGGAGCTAAAGGGATATTTATGTATAATTTCATGAATTATGGAATACCCAATGTAAGAAATTTTGGTTCTGAAGAAAATGGCTACCCTCATCTTTCAGAAGAAGAAAGAATGCTAATGAATTCTGACCCTAACTATAGATCTGAAAACTATCAAAGATCAATCATTAATAAATTTTATGCTCAAGAAGATTTTACTTATTCTAGTCAATTTACAGCTGTAGTAGAGGCTAATAGTAAAATAAAAGTAATCGGTAATTTATTAAATAGTCTAACATGGAATTCACAGAAAACTTTGACACTTATGCCAACACCTGAGCAGGTTAGCTTAACAAATAGTGATTTTTCTACAGTATCGCTTAATACTAGTGAAACCACTAACATTGACCCATATCAAGGATTTGTTGAGTGTTCTGTATATGATGATGGAAACAAGGATTATTTTATGTTTGTTAACAGAAGAAGTAATTTTCCCAACAGCTCATATCTTGATAATTATAATAACGTGATTTTGGAAAACATACCAACAGATAATACGGATGATATTTTTTATCCTGCTCAATCTCAATATGTTAATTTAGACTTCTCTGGAACATACCCAAATGATTATAAGTTGATTGATATTTATACTAATGAAGTTTTTAACTTAGCAGATCCTATTGAAATTGGACCTGGAGAAGCCAGATGCTTGATACTTGATAGAGTTATACCTGATGTTATTGCATCAAGTTGCACTTACGATAACAGCACCATTAACCATGATGTAATTATTTCAGGACAGAATGTTCATTTTAACAATCTCCGTGTTCTTAATAATTCTACTATCACTATAAATCCAGGGGCTACATTGGAACTTTCTGGTAACGTGTGTTTTTCAAGCAATAGTATAATTCTGGTAGATGGAGATTTAGTTGTCTCGTTTTCTAATATTGATGTTTCAAACCAAGACAACCCAATATTTGAATGCTTAGATAATGGAAATGTTGTTATCTTTGAAAGTTCAATAAATAATGCTGATGAAGCTTTTAAAATTAGTGGTGGAACCGCTAATATCTTTTCAAATGTCAGCTTTAACTTATGTGGAAATGCAATTTTAGTTGAAAATGGTCTGTTAAATATAAACAATGGAGTTTCTTTCAATAATTGCAATATTGGAATTGATGCTACAGGTGGTGTTACTAGTCTAGAATCTGGTGTCGAGTTCTCAAACTGCAATATTGGAATTGATGCTAGTTTGGATTTTAATATTGAAATAGGCGAAACTGTTTTTAACATTAAGGATAACTGTATTGGAATAAAGATGCACCATCTTCAAGATGGATATTTATCCATACTACAAAATCCTTCCGAAATGACCGAATTCATAGGAATTGATGGGGTTAGAAATGGTATAGGAATTGACGTAATACTTTTTGACCTTAGTTACAAAAAATATTTCGATATCAATAGTGCAAAATTCTCAAATCTACAGCATGGTTTACTCTTTTCATCCAATAGTACAACTAAAGATATTATTGAGAATAGTGTTTTCGATTCATGTTCCAATGGAATTTATTTAGTCGGAGATGCCAGAGGATTAAAACTCTTATCTTCTCAGACAGTTAATTGTAATAATGGGGTTTTTTCAGAGTATTATGAAGTAGAAATTATAAATTGTTCACTCCAAAAAGTACTATTTAGATTTGTCGATCATTTGCTAGTTGAATCGGAAGCAAAAAATGATCCTTTTGTCCCTTATTATGCTGCAAATATAGACAATACAACACTCAGTGGGGGAATCTTTCTAATGTCTTCATCGCCTAGAATAATTAATTCTGAAATTGTTAATGGCCAAAATTGGGGAGTAGCTCTCTATGATAACTGTAATCCAAATTTGGGATATGATGCTATGAATATCTTTAACAACAATACGAATAATATACACTTTTATGGTAACTCAGATATTCTGCCTTTGGTTAACTTAGAAAAAGGGCACAATTATTTTGGAACAGGTTATGATTTAGCTTTTAGCAATAATTATAACTATGAAAATAGCCAAACACAAATCAATATCAATGCTAATTGTAATTATTGGTCAGATATGGAGTGTTCAATTTTTCCTCTATCACATGAAGCAATTGTTACCTGCGATGTAATTGATGAGTTTCCAGAAGGACCAACTCCTATTGATTATGTATCTCTGTATAGGCTCGATCAGGGATATTCCAAGATTGATGAACAAGAATATGAATTAGCTAGAATTATTTTTAAATCAATATCTAACGAAAGAGTTAGCGATGAGGTTCCTCAATGGAAATTTGCATTTTATGAGTTATATAATGTTACCCTAGTTTTAGGTCTTTCTTTAGAAGATTTAATCGAGTTTTATGAAACAATTAGAGACAATGTACCTTCTTTTATGACAGTAGAAGAATACAAGCCATATCAAACAACTCTTGATGACTTAATTAAGAAATGTTGTATTGCTCTGAAAGATTATCAACCAGCAATGAATATAGCTTCCCAACAATTTGAAGAGTCAACTGATGAAGTTTATCAAGCAGCAAAAACTCTTGAAATTGCATCAATTTATAACTTGGCAAATATTGAGCAGAACAAATTAGAAATTAGATCGAAATACCCAGAACTGAATTCTAGCAGTTTATCAGAATATACTGCTTTGAGCGATAATCTGTTGAGAGAATACTTAGGACTATTAGATGTTGATGACTTTATTGATGAAACTAATGAAAATGCACTTCCTTTAACAAAACTGAGTGGAAACTACCCTAATCCATTCAACCCTGAAACAACAATCTCTTTCAATATTGCAAATCAAACAAATGTTGAACTTAGTGTATACAATATCAAGGGGCAAAAAGTTAAGACTCTTATTAATGATGTGCTTTCAAAAGGAGATCACAAAGTCGTTTGGGATGGAAGAAATTCTTCGGGACAAAAAGTATCATCAGGGGTTTATTTTTATCGTTTAAAAACGCCAAAGTTTGATTCGATAAAAAAGATGCTGTTGATAAAATAGTATTATATTACCCCATAATCCTTGGGAACCAACTATAATGGGTTTTTTAAGGCATGGACAAAATGATATAATAAATTGAAAATGGCACGGCATAAGTCGTGCCATTTATATTAAATCACTTTGTTGCTGATTATCCCTATCAGATTGCTCCCCAGCAGAGCCTGTTTCCGTTTCATCAGCTAAAGATATATTATTTGTTTTACTTGAATTTGCAAGTTTATCTTTTCCAATAAACTTCCTTACCTTTTCAGGTAGAAGATCAATATATTGAGTGGCTACTCTCTTTGATAGCCTTGATAAATTCGAAATTTCATGCAAATCAGTTATTCCATGTTCCCATAAGGTTTCACTCTAGGGTAATCTTTTATGTAGCTATCTACAGCCTCTTTGCTATGGTTTGTCATTGCTGCAATTTTATGTGTGAGATGACCTTCTAAATAGAGAGTGATAATTTCCCGTTTTTGTGTAACTGCTCCAGATAAGTCATGAATGTTACCTCTTGTAGGTAATAGATATCCTTCAGATTGAATTTCAGTGCAATATTTACTTACTACCGCATCACAAATACTTAGCAATATTGATAGATCTAGTTGGGTTAATAGTGCTCCTTGGTCAAATGCTTCATCTGTCCATCTTAGTATTCTTCTTTTTCTTAGTCCTGCAGAAGATTATCCATTATTAAATGATCAATATCTTCATTATTAACAAATAGTATCATAAGTAAAAAAAATCCCTGAAGGGGATAATTGACATGAAGAAAGCCTATCCACGAATTACACGAATTACACGAATTACACGAAGAAGATTTTTCGCTTGTCGCGAAAAGACGGGGAGATGGGGAAAAAGGGAGACGGGGAGAATTTTTCATCCAAAAAGAAGAAGAAAGAAATTACACGAAGAAGAAAACTTAGTTTTTTTGAAAATATGATTTACAACAATGATATCATAGTCCTTAGTCTAATCCTAGGGAAACCTTAGTCATTCCTTACTGTATCTCGATGAAATCCCGATGATTCATCGAGATACTTAAAGGCA
>JAEKNW010000207.1 GCA_016838885.1 Candidatus Cloacimonadota bacterium | reverse complement strand
TTAATTTCAGTTCTTCCACTTCTAATAGGGCTTTTTTGATATCTTCTGTTTCCATGATATACTCCTAACAATTATTTTGATTCATAACTAATTTGTTTTAGTAAGTATGTCAAGAAAAAAATTAAAAACTACTTGAAATGTCCAAACTCCAGACAACAGGCTTGAAAAGCCTGTGGAATCTGGCGGCAAGATGCCCCCAGTCCATATCCCCCTGCTTCAGTTAGCAGGAGATTGATAGCTTGGTTAGAATCTGGAGGCAAGTGGTATGGAGGGGAAGCGTCCCGCTTCCACAACAGGCTTGAAAAACTTGGGTTATTGTTGAACAGTCTCCTTCGTTTTTATGCAGAATAATATCCTTTTTCCTTGACATATAATAAAGTTATAAAAGAGTAAAAATATAAAATGAAGATATTTTCCTCAAGTATTTGTTGAAGATAGTATTTATAAAAATTAAATCATACTACTAACTTAAGAGGGGACATGAATTACTGGACGAAATTAAGTATCGATTATGCAAATCAAAGACATTATTTAGATGACCTTTTTTCGGTTTACCCTACAATTCCTAATGGGATAAGGGAAATAGATGAAGAGCTCTGGAAAAAAATAGAGCTATCTTACAATTCCCAAAACAATATAGAGTTAGTTCGAAATCTGTTAAAATTAGAACTTTTTCCGATTAAGGATTCTTATGTTGCTTATTTAAAACGAGATAAGAACTCTATTGATAGAAACCCAAACACTGTAGATAGACTTTCTGGCATGATATATGAAATGGGAATTGACAAGTTGTTTGAGAGAGCTACAGAACCAAAAGAAACAAATAGGCAGATTGGTCCTCTTTTTAGGAGATGGTTAAATAAGGGTAGTTTAGGTGTTAAACCTGTATGTCTAGATGTATTTACAGCGAACAACAATAATGCAATATTGGATGCAAGTGATGGTGAGATGAAGACATTCGCTTCAGAAAATCTAGGTTATAAGGTAGACAAGGGGCTTGATTTAGTTGCTAGGTTTAATGGAAATTATGTAATTGGAGAAGCTAAGTTTTTAACTGATTTTGGAGGACATCAAAATGCCCAATTCAATGATGCAATAAATACTGCCAAAACTAAGGCAAAAGCCACTTCAATAGCAATATTAGATGGAGTATTGTATATACCGGGACAGAATAAAATGTATATTAATTTAACAAAAAAGTATCGTAATCTAAATATTATGAGTTCATTGGTTTTAAGAGATTTTTTATATCAATTGTAGGATAATTATGTTTATAGAATATTTAAATAAGAAAAGTGAAGAAGAAATAAAAAAAGAGACAAGAAAACTTGATTTAATAAGGGTTTTTGGATCTGGAAGAAACAAGTTGGTTTATGGTGAAAATTTGGGTTCAATGAAAGCATTATTAGAAGATTATGATATGCAGGGTAAAATTGATCTGATTTATATTGATCCCCCTTTTGCAACAAACAATCATTTCACCATAGGGAGCGATAGAGTTAGTACTATTAGCAGTTGCAAATCAGATAAAACCGCTTATAAAGATAATCTTGTTGGACCTCAATTCTTAGAATTTCTTAGAGAAAGGCTGATATTTTTGAAAGAATTACTATCAGAACAGGGTTCAATATATCTACATATCGATTATAAAATTGGACATTATGTTAAGATTATTATGGATGAGATATTCGGAATAGAAAACTTTAGAAATGATATATCTCGGATCAAGTGTAATCCTAAAAATTTTTCTCGCAAAGCTTATGGGAATGTAAAAGATATGATTTTGTTCTATTCAAAAACATCAAATCCTATATGGAATGAACCAAGAGAAGAGTTAAGTGATGAAGAAATCTCTCGATTATTCAAAAAAATCGATCAAAATGGACGAAGATATACCACAATCCCTTTACATGCTCCTGGAGAGACACTTAAAGGGGTTACAGGTATGGAATGGAAAGGTCAGCTACCTCCAAAAGGAAGACATTGGCGTACTGATCCTAAAATAATGGATGAATGGGATAAGCAAGGTTTAATTGAATGGTCACAAAATGGGAACCCAAGAAAAATTATTTATGCAGACAATAGTGAAGGGAAAAAAACTCAAGATATATGGTTATATAAGGATGCTCAATACCCAAAATATCCGACTGAAAAGAATTTAGATCTACTAAAACATATCATATCAGCTTCGTCTAATGAAGGTAGTCTCGTGTTAGATTGTTTTTGTGGTTCAGGGACAACCTTGATAGCTAGTCAAGAACTTGGAAGAAATTGGATAGGAATAGATCAATCTACGGAAGCTATTAGAATTACTAAAGAAAGATTGGATTCAGTTATGACAAATTTGTTTTCTTTAGATTCTGAATATGAGTATTTGGAAGAAATGAAAGAAGGAATCGTAAAAACAATTCATAAATAATGGAATGTTAGGATTCCCCCCAAAGACTTAACCTTGAGGGGATTTCCCTACAAAATAATCTTAGATTTTTGGTAAATAATGTTTTAAGGCTTCGGGGATATCAAAGCTTCCATCTTCATTTTGATAATTCTCTAAGATGGCGATAATAGTTCTTGGAGTAGCCAAGCCTGAGCCATTCAAAGTATGGACAAATTGAACTTTTCCTTCATTATCTCTAAATCTAATAGATGCTCTACGAGCTTGGAAATCTACGAAGTTAGATACAGAAGAGACTTCTAAGTATTTATTAGCTCCGGGAGCCCATACTTCTAAGTCATAAGTCATAGCTGAAGCAAAGCTGGTATCACCAGTGCAAAGTCGGAGGACCCGATAGGGGAGATTTAAGGCTTTTAAGATATCTTCAGCATCATTGACCATTTCTTCTAATACTTGCCATGAATCTTCCGGTTGAACAAATCTTACCATCTCTACTTTATTAAACTGATGTAGTCTTTGTAAGCCACGGGTATCTTTACCATAAGAACCTGCTTCTCTTCTGAAGCAATTAGAAAAACCAACAAATTTCTTAGGAAGATCATCATTTTTTAAGATTTCTCCGGCATAGAAGTTAGTAATAGGCACTTCAGCAGTAGGGATGAGATACATATCATCTTCAGAAATGCGGTACATATCATCTTTAAGCTTTGGTAGTTGACCTGTTCCTTGCATAGCAGTAGGGTTGACCATAGAGGGGACCATAATCTCTTGATAACCGTGATGAATTAAATGATAATCAAGCATGAAGTTGATTAAAGCTCTTTCTAATCTGGCACCCATACCGGTATGAATAGGAAAGCCTGATCCGGAAATCTTTGCTCCACGTTCTAAATCAAGCAAGCCATTCTTCTCAGCAATTTCAACATGATCAAGAGCTTGAAAGGTAAATTCACGCTTGGTTCCCCATTCTCTCAGGATCTGATTATCATCTTCAGATTTTCCTACAGGAACATCAGGATGTGGCATATTTGGCACCCAAAGAATGGCTTCATTAAGTGCATTTTCTGCATCAGTAAGAATATTCTTTAAGTCTTTTATCTCTTGAGCAACATTACCCATTTGAGCAAGTAAATCAGAAGCATCTTCTTTATTCTTTTTCTTTAAGCCAATCTCTTTAGAAACACGATTTTGGTCTGCTTTCTTTTGATCAAAATTGAATTGAGCTATTCTTTTAGCCTCATCCAATTCTAATATTCTATCTATATCAGCTTTCTCATTTTTATTCTTTATAGCTTCTTTAACAAGGTCGGCATTTTCTCTTATAAATTTTAAATCTAACATTTCTACCTCAATATCTTTATATTTTACTGGCTATCTTAATCATCTCTAAGTAAGAAACAACTTTTAATGAAGCTCCACCGATTAAGCCACCATCTATGTTAGGCTGACTTACCAAGGCTTCTATATTGTCTGCTTTCATACTACCCCCATAGAGGATATGAATAGCTTCAGCAGTTTCTGAACCATATTCTGATGTTAACCAGTCTCTAATCATCGCATGAACCTCTTCAGCCATCTCAGGCGTTGCTGTCTTGCCTGTACCAATAGCCCATACAGGTTCATAAGCAATTACGACTTGAGGGTTATCAGCTAAGTCTATTCCTGCAAAACAACCTTTGAGCTGAGTTAAGATAACATCTTGAGTAATAGCATCTTCTCTTTGGTCCAAAGTCTCACCAATACATACAATAGGTCTAATCTTATGATCAAGAAGTTTAATTAATTTCTCTTTGATTAGCCTATCTGATTCATGATGATACTCTCTTCTTTCTGAATGACCTATAATAACAAAATTAGCATTAATAGAGGCTAACATCTGGGCTGAAACTTCTCCGGTAAAAGCTCCTATCTCATGGGAACTTACATCTTGGGCACCAATCTGAAGCTGACTTCCTTCTGCAAGCTCTATTAAATTCTGCACAAATACAAATGTTGGTGCTATCATTATCTCCACTCTATCACTTTTAACTTCCTTGAGTTGAGGAAGTAAATCTTCAACAAATCCTTTAGCCTGATCATAATTATGATTCATCTTCCAGTTTCCGGCTACAATAATCTTTCTCATGATAACCTCGGTTAATATTATTTTAGTCATCTAAAATAGAGGTCAAATTCTTGACAAGGAAAATTTTGAAATTGATGGATTGGTGTGCCTGCAAAGAGTAAAGACCAAGATTTAAACACAAAAACACAAAAATCCACGAAAAGACAAAAAAGAAGGAAATCTATCCACTAATTTCACTAATTACACGAAGAAGAAAATCCTTAACACGGAGTTTTAAGAAAGAAGAAGAAGAGCCTTTACCACAAAGACACAAAGACACAAAGAAGAAGAGTGAAAATGAAGAGATAGAACACAGACAACACTGATTTAACTGATTATCGCTGATAAAAAGATAAGTTTTTACCACAAATTACACGAAGAAGAAAATCCTTAACACAGAGTTACACAGAGGGTAAGAGGAGTTTCACAGAGTTTTAAGAAAGAAGAAGAAGAGCTTTCACACGAATTAACTCGAATTAAAACGAATAAACACGAATAAATCTATCTAAAATATACAAAGAGTATGAGCCCGTATGTCTTAAACCCGAATAGTGCTATTCTAAAGATCTACTGCATTATTTGGGTTAAATCCCCTCTTAATCCTGAAGGGATGGTGCAAGAGGGGTGGCATCGAAGATGACGGGGTGTTTTAAAGAAAGCTTTAACCACAGAACACAGAGAAGAAAATAATCAAGAAATTAACTCTGTGTCCTCTGTGTCTTAGTGGTGAAAAAAATAAATATTTACTACAGTGAATACAGAGAAAAAAGATGTTTCCGAAAATATGATTTACAATAAGATATCATAGTCCTTAGTCTAATCTTAGGGAAACATTAGTCATTCCTTACTGTATCTCGATGAAATCCCGATGATTCATCGAGATACTTAAAGGCATCACTAGGCAAACCCTTTCGTAATGCCTATTTGTGGCAATAGGAAAATGTGGAATTTAGTCTACTTTCAGATAAAGAGCAAAGATAAATTTTGATAACTTTTCTTATATTACTGTTTACAATATAAGAATAATTTTGGCTCAAGTTCAAGTCTGGTGGAAATAATATAGTAAAATGAGAATATTTCACTAATATAGTGATTCGTCATATATCCCTGAAAGGGATTAAATAGTTTAGCCCAGGGTAAGATGCTGAAAGTATCGCAACCCTGGGTAATGTGGCTACCACAGAGATATTACCCTG
>JAEKNW010000206.1 GCA_016838885.1 Candidatus Cloacimonadota bacterium | reverse complement strand
CAGAATTTGAAGGCATATAATATATATATTCCTGAAAATTATGGAAGTTACTTTTGCAAAAGAATATAGTGCTACTCTCAAAGATCTACTGCATTATTTTGGTTCAATCTCTCATCTCCAGAGGTGCGATACCTTTGTAGAATGAGAATTACATGATTTTCACAAGCTTCAGAGGTATCCTTCCTCCCATGCTATGATAATTTTATGAAATTCTAAATTTGCTATTCGCTTTAGTTTTCACTCTACCTGAGAGAGCCAAACAAACCAACGATTCAACAAATCAACGATTCAACAATTAATTAATCTACATTCCTTTAAGAGTATATTTGTGCAATTTATACTTGATTATTCGGCGAGAGAGAGTTGCCTCTGACATATTAAGAATAAGGGCAGCCTCTTTTTGTTTTCCTTTAGCTTTTAAAAGAGCTTTAACGATCAAATCTTCTTCATTATATTCTTGCTGAGCAATTGTATCATCATGACTAAATCTAAATGGATTGATTTCACAAAGCAGTTTAGCATCCCAGTCTGTTTTTTTACTAAGAATATACATTCGTTCAACAATATTTTTAAGTTCTCGTATATTTCCGGGAAAATCATAAGTATAGAGGATTTCTAATAAAGATCTGTCGATAAAAGGAATAGCTTTGTTTAATTCATTAGCATAAAATTTTAGATAGTGATTTAAAATTGGTTCAATATCTTCTTTCCTTTCTCTTAAAGGGGGAATAACTATTTCAATAGTGTTTAACCGATGAAACAAATCTAGTCTGAACAAATTGCTAACCAGTTTTTCTCTAAGATCTTGACTGGTGGCAGAGATAATTCTGCAGTCAAAAGGTTTTTCTTGACTACTACCGACAGCAGTAACCTTGCGTGATTCCAGGACCCTAAGCATTTTACTTTGCAAAGCAAAAGGCATATCAGCAATTTCATCTAAAAAGAGACTTCCTTTATCAGCTTGTAAGAAGAATCCTTTCGTGGGTGTATCGGCACCAGTATAGGCACCTTTAGTATGACCGAAGAGCTCACTCTCAACCAAGGATGAAGATATAGCACCTACGTTTACCGGAACAAAAGCTTGATTCTTTCTAAGGCTGTTTTTATGAATTAATTGTGCAACAATCTCTTTACCTGTGCCTGATTCTCCTAGGATTAAAACACTTGTATTTTGATATTGAGCAGCTAACAAGGCAGAATTTAAAACATTATGATATGCTTTACTGCAACCGATGAAACCTTGACTATTATTGATCTTTCTTTTCCCATAATCAGAAGTATTATACTCTTGATCAAGCTTATTCTCAACTTTAAATTTCTCGACACTCTTTTCAGATTCCTTTTTTTGTATATCAGAAATATAATCGTCTGTGATATTATCAAGTTTTCGTTCAGTTTCATAGCTTTTTTTATAATCTTTCATTAGATAATAAATGTGAGCCATAGTTCTATAGACCCAGATCATTTGGTGTAAATCATTGGCTTTCTTGTAATATTTTACAGCATTTTGAACTATTCTAATAGCTTCATCGTATTTACCCATTGATACCAATAGATTTGTTTTGTTTACTCCCATTTGAATCAAATCACGTTCAAAATTGTTTTCTTTGGCTATCTCAATTGCCTTCATTACATAATCGAGTGATTTTTCATGATCATTCAATTTCCAGAAGCAGAGGGAGTAATTATTATATAAATCAATTAGAAGAGAAGGTGGTTTTGGTGATACATTTTCCAATATATTCATACACTGGTCATAATAATCAATAGCTGTTATATAGTCAGATTGACTAAGCATCAAGTTACCTAAATTAGATGTAAATAAAAATATTTTATGCCTTTTATTCAATTTTTTAGCTAATGCTAATCCTTGTTCAAGAATATTTTTACTGCCGGTAAAGTCATTCACTCTACCCAATGCAGACCCGAGATTATTCAAAACAATTAGTTGAAGTATTTCTAATAATAAAGATTTTGCTTGATCTAATACTTGCAAATAATACTTTATTGCCATATCCCATTTTGACAAAGACACATAAAGTAAAGCAATTGATCCTAATGCACTTGCAGTAGTATAGCTTGGTTGAACTCTTTTCATTAAATCTAATATTCTTGATTCTTGTTTAAGAGCTTGTTTAAACTGAGAATGAGTTGAGAAAAAAAACATATAAGCTTGATGAGCTTCAATCATTAAATCATATTCACCAGAATCCATAGCATAATCTATAGCCATGTTTAATAATGGTCTAATTAAGTCTTCAGAATCACTAGAATAATAGGTTATAGCCTGTAATAGATGACATTTCACTAAAATATAATAATCAGTTTCTATTATTGATTCTCTGATACACTCAAGAGCAATCTCCTCTGCTTCTTTGTAATAATGCAAGGTGTACAAGGCTTTCCCCTTGAAATATTTAACCCTTCTCCAGTCATTAGGTGAAAAATCTTCTGGAGTGTAATTATCAATTTGCTGAAGGAGTTCTGGTGGGTCAAACTCAGCAAGCACGTCCCACTGGGCTAGTATTGTTGGTGTTAATTCTATCATATTATAAATTTCCCTTTTATGTATAGTATAAATTATAGACTGATATAAAAAAAATAACTAGAGAACTTTTATTGTCAAGAGATAGTTTATAATTTTTTTAGTCTCCTCTCAAGTAAAGTGGGTAGCAAATAACTTCAAGGTTCTCCTTATACGAAACACTGTCCATTCTTCCAGTTCCAGAAAAGCGATACCTCTGGAGCTTATGAGGATGCTTGTGAATCTCATTACTTGGGTTCAATTACTACGAATCCAATCTTTTGATATAGAGACATTCCCCTTAGAAGTGAACTCCATATTTTTCAAGAGCTTAATCTGCGAATCATTATCTGAATATTGGACTGATAGTTTATTGGGACTTAGGTCTATACCGCCGGTTATCGAAACAATGAAAGCTTTTGATATGTCCAGACCATTTATGCGATTGATCAAATCACTTGCTCTTCTGACATTTTCATTATATGATTGAACTACATCATTTTGCTTTTCAACAAGTTCATTATATCGTATGTAATCCTTAATTTTTTTTAAATGATCCATCTCAATATTCATTTTCTCAATATTCTCTTTTTGAGATTCCAAAATTTCGGTTAGATTATAGTGGTGTCTATAAAGAAGCAGAATTTCATCGGGGAAAGTATCATTATCACTTAAATCTTTATAATAATCTAAGGAGAAGTCAAACAAATCTTGATCTGAGTTAATAGTTAGACCCTCAGATATAAACTCTGAAAGATAAAAATGTTTGATATTTTTTCTAATATATTCAAGATTTATTGAACTCTTTTGAGGATAAGTTAAAGTACTAAGGACTATGATTTTTTCATTAATTGCAGGAGTTAAACTGCTTGGGATCTTCACTGTCAGGAGTTCATCTAAATCTAAGTCTTGCCCCACATCATTTACTCTTAGCCAATTTACTAAAGCCATTAATCTGCCAATATTATCAAGCTCTATGAGACTTGGAAAAAAGCTTTGATATTGACCAAAATTAGTGTTGAGGTGCTCAATCATCTGTTGAGAAGAATTATTATAATTGCTTTGTTTGTCAACTCTGTCAAAATCAGCAAAGAAAGTGCTTTGTTTGACTATCCCAAAAACACCATCAGAAACTGTCAAAACTGAATCAGGATAGAACCAATAACGAACTGACATTCTCTGTTTAGGAGATTTATTCATAAAGGACCTCTCATCTTCACTTAAATAAGAAGGGACTTTCTGATTAATCTCATTAGTTATGAATCGTTTATTTTCAATATCTAACCCGGTAGAAATTGTCTTAAATAGTTTATCTGCTTCCAGCACGACCCTACCAACTCTAGTGTTTTCTAAATAACCACCAAAATTGACTTTAGTATAACGTTTATCTTCATTTTCGTCCAAGCTGACATAAGGAGCATTATGACCATAGTGAAAGATGGCTCGATAGATTACAGCTAAATCAGCTAGACCAATAGGTTCTTCCAAGACCGTTTGATATTGATCGCTTGACTGTGCATAGAGATATAGCTTATTATCTTTGGTAACTTTAAAAGCTTTAGGGATTACAGGACTTTGGAAGACAGATGCTAAACTTTCTAGGTTAAGAGAATTTTTTCTTGAGGAAAGAAAATAGTTGTTTTCAGAATTTAGCTCTAAATCACCAGTATTAATGATGTAGGGACTTACATTGACATCAAGCTCATAACGAAAATAATCATTTGAGAATGCATATATCTCAAGTTTTTTGATAGCTAGAGACTTGTTTTCTAAGATTAAATTTATCGGATGTCTAATAATGGAATAATGAAGATTAAAAGCCTCTTCCGGAAACTCACCCGGTACAAATACTCGAATGCTATTCTGAGAATAGAAGAGCTGGAACCGACCTTCTCGAAATAAGGCTACCCAAGCAGCTTCTTCTGCCTTGCTGGAATAGATGTCTATAATATTAGAAAACTTGGTATTATTACTTTTTAATAAGCCATTTCCTAAACTTGAAAAAGGTTCTAAGTAAGGCTGTAATAAACCCTTCTTAGTGGCTGGAGAGATAGCTTTAGACCTAATCACTTGTGCAATAGGCTCATTGGAATGGGTGATTATTGACTTATCAACTAAGTGGCTGTATGTGATGCTTTTCCACTCATCTGCAAATAGCAAGCAAGGCATTAACATTATAGCTACGCAAAACAAGAGATTTTGACAAAATCTTGATATCATCTTATCCTCCCAAGAGGTTTAGCCCAAATAATGCAGTAGAATTTAGGGAAAAAGTGAATAGCACTATATTCTTTCCTGTATTACTTAAGTTCTACTCCATTAATCGGGTTTAAAAGTTATTAATTCTCAAAGATCTACTGCATTATTTGGGTTTATAAACTTATCTCTAACTAATTTCCCCCATAAGCATTTCTAAATTATCTATCAGATATTTTTGACCTTTACGGGTTGCCATGACTTGATCGAATTCTCTTTCCTCAAGCTTTTTGTGGACAGTTATGAAGCCATACTCAGCAGAAGATGGGATTGTTATTGTTTTAATATTCCCACGATAATCGCGTTCCTCTCCTAATATTCCTAAGGTTCTTAAGCTTGCAGTTATCCGATTTTGGTGAGCTCTTTTACTAATAGATTGATCAATTACGTTGTTAACAATTTTGCAAAACTGAGTGAAACCAATAGTGTCATAATCAATATGGATTCTATTCTTTTGCTCCTTAGTAATAATAAATTGAGTATTTGTGTTAACAGGTGGTGTCTTTGCTTTTTCCAGTTGATCAGCACAAAACATAAAACACCTGATCATTTTTGGATTCATAACAAAGTTTGTCTCTTCAATCCTCTCTTTTGTAAAGGGGTTGACTCCTCTAGCGATTTCTCTCAAAATTTCTTGTGCCTTATTAATGAGTTCTAATTCTTCATGCATGATTACATTCCTCCATACAAATTATCTTATAATAACAAAGATTGTAATTAATTAAGTAAATGTCAAGAAAAAAATGAAAATAGTATAAGAGGAGACTGTTGAGACTGTTCAATTATCAAGCCACCTTCCTTAATAGTTTATCCTTAAAGAAGTCGATAATATTGCACATCTTCAGGTTTTCTTGACATTTTATAATGATTGTTTATTGGTAACAAAGCCTCTTCTGTCGGACGGTGGAGATTCTCTCCGCCCCAAGCTGTAAGCTTGTTAGT
>JAEKNW010000205.1 GCA_016838885.1 Candidatus Cloacimonadota bacterium | reverse complement strand
TTTTCGATTTGAGGTAAAACTGCTATATAAGTACCTGTTACATCACTGCTATTAGCAATTCTAAGCGCATTTGCACCTTCATAAGCTTGACCTATATAAGTGTCAACATAAGAATAAGTGGTTGTGCTTTCATAGAAAGAAGACCAACCGAGTGGTAAAGCAGGAGGAGTTACGTCTTCAAAATCCTGTGAATAAGGAAGTTCTGCTACCCCATAAGTAGTTGAAAATGAATATACATTTGTAGAAGCAACTATTTCTGAAGTAGTATTTGAAGCTGCAACTTTCCAGTAGTATACACTTGCATTTTCTAAAGTTGGTGAGAATGAAGTAACTAAATCGCCATCCACAACAAGAGCTGAAGCTTGGCTGCTTAAAACATCTTCTTGGTTTTCTGAGAAATAAACATGGATAAATTCAGTGTTTTCACCATAAGTCCATACTAATTCAGTATCTAACTCAAGATTAGCTGCGTTATTTGCAGGTGATACAATTTCTGGATTACCAGGAGCACCTTCTGAAGCAAAACCTAATCTGATATTAGGATATTCTTGAGTAAAAGTACCTGCTACAGCAGGAAAATTATTATCTGCTCTTTTATAAGCAGCTACATTATAATCTACTGCAGTTTTTCTGAATGTTGGAAAACCTGAAACATAAGATCCATCCCAGTTTTCCCAAACGATTTCTAAGTTTGATGAACCATCATAATTGAAGTTAGTTGCAAGATTAATTCCTTGCCACCCTTGTCCGTTCCAATAAATATCACCATCGAACACTAAGGTATAACCATTGTTTTCAGGATCAGGATACTGAACACTTGCAGTATCTACTTCTGTGTGACGGATATACACTTTTTGTGAAAGCGTTTCGTAATTTACAGGTGTGTTAAATACATCAAAGCTGATTGAATTAATTTCAATAGCTGAACCTATTAATTCTCCAGGAATAACTGCTGTTGACCAGCCATAATCCCATAACCCTGAGAAGGGAACTGTAGTTGTACTAGCAGTTGACTCGTTATCTCCAATCTCAATAAATTGAGCAAATGATGATGTTATAGTTAAAATCATCAACACTAGCATAAGCATAGTTTTTTTCATACTTTTTCTCCTTTAATAATGTTGTGGCTACTATAGCCAAGGTTAGCATGTAGGTCAATATTCAAAAGCCTGCCTTTTATGTCAATGATTACTTCTATAGTCATTTTTAAATACCTTTGGTATAATTATACATAAACCCATATATTAGCCACTTAGGCCTATAAAAAGACTTAGACCTAAAACTCTCTTTTCGAAAAATTACCTAGGGATACTAAATGCCGATTATTCTCTTCAGCTCCAGAGGAAAAAACGTTGTAGATAGGGGAAGTCAACCTCTTCTGTCGGACGGTATTTCTTTCGAAGCTTTCTACTTCGCTAAAGCTATACCTCACATGCCAGAATTTTTACAAGTTTCCAAGCTATCGCTTGGAAGCAGATGTGGGCATCCGCATTCCCAGTTGAAGAGGTTTTGTTACCAATATACAATCATTATAAAATGTCTAGATTTAACTTGTCAGATCAATATTATTTAACCCGAATGGTGCAGTTGTAGAGCTTTAGAGAAGAGCACTCTGGGATTGCGGGCTTCCAGCCCGTATTAGAAACCGGTAACTCGTTGCTGGTTCTTATCATCTTGCTGTTAGCAAGATAGATAATTTCTCCTCTTTAGGAGAAATGAATACGGGCTGGAAGCCCGCTATCCCAGAGAATATACCCGTAATCCCGGTTAAGAATGCCAGCAGGGATGTTAGCGCTCCCAGAGAATATGCCCGCAATCCCAGAGTGCTATTCTCAAAGATCTACTGAATTATTTGGGATTAACAGTGTCTTCAAACACTGCCTGTTATATTTTCATCCCTTCGGGATTTAATACAAACAAGCTTACAGCTTCGGGCGGAGAGAATCTCCACCGTCCGACAGAAGAGGCTATGTTACCAATAAACAATCATTATAAAATGTCAAGAAAACCTTAAGATGGGCAATATAATAACCTTCCTAAAAGATAAGTTATTGGAAAAGGTGGCTTGATGGTTGAACAGTCTCTAAAAGAAGCATAAATAAATATTAAATCTCCTTGACAAATAAAACATATAGTAACATTTTAGTATTTGAAGATATAAGCACACTATTAATCTAAAAAAGTATTTAAATTACTGTTAGAATAAGTTACTATTGGAAATGATTATGATCATAGGTTAGTAACAATGTTCATAAACATAAGATTAATAACACTAAGTACGGATCCTGGTTTAATAAAAGGAGAATAAAATGACTATTAGAAATTCATTGCTTGTTTTTTTTATACTTTTTACAGTTTTACTATTAGCAGATGCAGTAGCTCCCTTAGGAAGCGGTACAATAGACAATCCATATCAAATTACCACTTTAGATAATTTATTATGGCTTAGCAGTAACAGCTCAAGTTGGGATAAGCATTATATTCAGACTGCAGAAATTGATGCATCTGATACTTATAACTGGAATGAAGGAGAAGGATTCCTTCCGATAGGAAACGGAATACAAAGTTTTACAGGGACCTACAATGGTAACAGATACGCAATCCTCAATCTCTACATCAATAGGCCGAGTAGCAATTTTATCGGTTTGTTTGGTTCTACAGATCTGGCAACTTTAGAAAAAATTGTTTTATCTGATGCCAACATTACAGGCAATAGCAGTGTATCATTTCTTGCCGGAATTTCAGATTCCACAAGTGTTTCAGAATGTTCCACATCAGGTAATCTCAAAGGTTATAGCAGTTTCGTTGGAGGCATTATGGGTCTTAATATCTCATCATATGTTACCTGCAGTTTGAATAATGGCACTATAGAGAGTGATGATTTTGGAACAGGCGGAATTGTGGGAGGAAATTTTGCAGGACATATCGCCAATTGCTATAATTGGGGAGAGATAAATGGCACTACTAAGACAGGTGGTATAGTCGGCTATACCAATAATGGATCAATTACTAACTGCTACAGTATCGGAATAGTAACCGGTTCAACGGAAACAGGAGGAATAGTTGGGATTAATGCAAACGTAACTTCAATAAGTGGCTGTTTTTGGGATACACAGAGTTCAAATATCTTATTAAGTGATGGAGGAATAGGAAAAACTTCTGATGAAATGAAAGTTTACCAAACCTACATTGAAGCAGGTTGGGATTTCGAGGAAGAAGAAGAAAATGGTGATTCCGATTATTGGGGAATTAATCCATTTTTTAATTCAGGTTATCCATTTCTAGCTTGGGAAGGATATGCTCATATAACAACAATTGGAGAAGGAACAAGTCAAGCTCCCTACCAAATCAATTCAATTCATCATCTATGGTGGTTAAGTCAGAACAAATCTATTTGGGATAAACATTTTATCCAAACTGCAGATATTTATTTTAATGAAATATATTCTTATTTAACTGCACAAAATGAAAGCTTTACTCCAATAGGATCCAATTCACAACCATTTTCAGGTCATTATGACGGGAATAATAGAACACTGTTTAACCTGGATATACATTATCAAAGTGAGCAAAATGTAGGGTTGTTTGGATATGTTGCTAATTCTTTAATCACGAATCTCAATCTAATTAATGCTACAATCTATACAGATTTCGATGGAGGAATATTAATCGGAAAAGCCGAAAATTCTCAAGTGCAAAACTGCAATGTAGTTGGTACTATTTACGGTTATAAAATTGGAGGTTTAATTGGATATGCAAATAATACCGTAGTGGAATATTGCTCTTTTTCTGGAACAGTTTCTGGTTCTTGCCAGTCTGGAGGTATAGTAGGTAGATGTATCAACTCTTCTTCATTCAATTATTGTAACAGCAATGCAAATATTTCCGGAGCCTTTGAAATTGGAATCTTTAATGGAAATAGTTCCAGCTCAATCTTTAACAATTGCTATAGTACAGGGAGTTTATTCGGTACAATTCTCTTAGGAGGATTCTCAGGTTTGACGGGCAGTTCATCCTATTACAACTGTTACAGTCATGGAGATGTTACAGATGAAACTCAACCTATCTATTATGATGAAGAACGTCAAAGCAGTGGTGGTTTTATCGGTCAAGCCTGGGCTTCTAATATTAGCAGATGTTACAGCACAGGTAAAGTAAATGCTAGTGTTTGGGCAGGAGGATTAATTGGGAAAACAATAAACTCTACTAAGGGGGGTAAGAATAAGAGAGAAATAATAAAAGTTGGGTTGTGTGTGTTATAAGTGGGCTTGCTGGGATTATTGGTATTTTAAATAAATGAGAAAAAAGTTGAATTTCTTATAAATTCGTAGAATTAAATGAGAAAAATAAAAAAGGCCTATCTTAGTTGAAAGTCTGCAAAATTAAATGAGAAAAAAGTAAAAAGCTTGTTCAAAAGTTGGCAAAAATAAACGAGAAATTTTAAAAGGACCTGACTAATTAATTTTAGTCTGGTCCTTTTTTTTACCTAAAATTTAAACTCACACATTAAATAATTTGTTTTACCATCATAAGAATACGATACTGGCAGTTCAACTTTAGTTTGAGACATGTGCAAAGCTGTTGTAGTAGCCAAAGCAAACAATACTGCTAAACCAAGTCTTCTATTTTTTTGAACTGTTATCTCTTTGTTTGGTTTTTCTATTTTGTCTAAATCAATATACTGTTGGATATTATCATAAGTTAGAAGAATGCCAAAAGGAACGATAAACATTGCTCCTAAATAAGGCTGATAGTATTGTTTTTCAGAGTATTTACTAGTATTATTAAGCTCATCAGCATTTAATGTAGCTCCAATGATAGATAAAACAACAAGTATTAATATAACCTTTTTCATTTTTCCTCCTGTTTTTATGTTTTGATCAACCTGTCCTGGAGATCAATTATTTTTTCGAGTTTTTCTTTTATCTTAGTATTAAGGTCTTTATTTTCTTCTTTAAGGAGAGAATTTTGTTGTCGCAACTGTATCAACTCCTTCTGGCAGGAGATAAGCTCTTGTTGGATATCAGGGTTGCTTGTGTTATTGGTATTGCTATTAACAGGCCCATTAACTAGGTTATTTTGTTTAAACATCTCCCCTTCCCCATTAACTAACCACTCCATATTAATATTATAGGTTTTACTTATAATACTTAAAGCAGATATAGGGAGAGCTATTTTCCCTTTTTCATAATCAGATATATTAGGCTGGCTACAGTTTAACGCTTTAGCTAGCTCTGTTTGAGAAATTTTTAACTTTTTTCTCATAACTATAAGTCTTTGATATATAGCCATTTCCTATACTCCTATCTTATTTTTTATAGCATATCAATATATTTTATCTTGACAGTATAATCACAACCTATATTTTAAGTCATATCTAATGACAGAGTAAAAAAGGTAAAAAGATAAGTCAAGAGAAAAAAATAATAAGGAGATACTTATGAAGTATGAAGCGAGAGAAATAAGAGCTGCAATGACTGCTAATTCTATTTCTACGGAAGTATTAACTGATTATATAAATCAGGAGATAGGCAAGGAATTTAAGCAGAATACTATCCAGGTGATCATAGCCGGGACTCGTAATAATGCAGAAGTTGAGAAAGTGATAGAAGATTTGTTGGGGTCCTGGATAGAGGGACAGAGAGAAGTTATTGAGAGGTTCGGTGGTAGTATGATACCAGAACATGTTGTTAATGAAAGAATAAGCAGAGGAGAATGAGATGCAAAAAAGCACTTGGATAATAGACATAATTAATGTTATTGGGGTAACTGACACTAATATAAGGAT
>JAEKNW010000204.1 GCA_016838885.1 Candidatus Cloacimonadota bacterium | reverse complement strand
AAGTAACTTCCATAATTTTCAGGAATATATATATTATATGCCTTCAAATTCTGTAAGTTATTTTGCTAAAAGAATCTGCACTCTTCGCCTGTGATACGTCGCTTTAGCGAAGTATTACTAAAGTTCTACTGCACCATTCGGGTTTAAGTCTTCGCTAATTCATTCTACATAGCTTACTACTTCGCTAAAGCTATGTAGTATGTATAAACGAAGTAGGAAACTTCGTAGGATCAACCCTTCTTGGATCCAACATTTGCTAGAAGTAAATGAAGAGGGGATTTAAGAAACACCCCGCCTCTAACGAGGCACCCCTCTTGGAAACATTTGCTTGAGCAAATGAAGAGGGGAATGAAGACATACGGGCTGATACTCTGTGTCCATTTTCATAGAGTATTTCATGGTTAGCCTTCTTTCCTTTTTGTCCTTTCGTGGATTTTTGTGTTTTCTGTGGCTAAATTCTTCTTCTTAGTGTAATTCGTGTAATTCGTGGATAGACTTCTTTTTTTTGTCCTTTCGTGGTTTTTTGTGTTTTTGTGTTCGAGTTATTCCTCTTCTCTCTTCAAACTCCAGGTTAAGAATCTCCCCCATTTTTTACCGAATTTCCTTGCCATAAATATCGCGATAATTTTCATGACATTAAAAATAATAATATAGGGGTGAATGATGAATATTTCACATCGTGTAGAGAGTATGCAAGCATCTCCAATTAGGAAGTTCTTGCCTTATTCTGATGCTGCAACAGCCAGAGGAATAAAGATTTATCATTTGAATATCGGACAGCCTGACATTGAGACTCCGAAAGAGATGATGGATGTTTATCACAATTTTAGTGATAAGATTTTGAGTTATGGACCTTCTCAAGGTTTAGCTTCTTACAGAAAAGCCTTGGTTACTTATTACAGTAACAATGAGATTAGCCTGTCCGAGAATGACATAATTGTTACAACAGCAGGTTCGGAAGCAATAATTTTTGCTATGCTTGCTACATGTAATCCGGGTGATGAGATTTTAGTACCTGAGCCTTTCTATACCAATTATAATGGTTTTGCTTCAATTGCAGGAGTTAAACTAAATCCAATTACTACATATGCTGAAACTGGATTTGCTTTACCTAGTAGAGAAGTTATTGAAAAACTAATAACCCCTAATACAAAAGCCTTTATGATTTGTAATCCAGGTAATCCGACAGGTAAAGTATATTCTCGCGAAACTGTTGAGATGATTGCAAGTATAGCTAAAGAGAAGAACTTGTTTGTTATTTCTGATGAAGTATATCGTGAATTTGTTTATGATGGACTCAAAGCCACCAGTATTTTAGAGATTGAAGGCATGGAAGAACATGCCATTATGGTTGATTCTATTTCAAAAAGATACAGTGCTTGTGGTGCTAGAATTGGTTGTATAGTTTCTCGTAACAAAGAATTAATGGCAGCTGTCTTAAAACTTGCTCAAGCAAGATTATGTCCTCCCACTATTGACCAAAAAGCAGGAGAAGCATGTGTTTATTTAGATGAGAAATATATTAATGACATCAAAGATGAATATTGTAAAAGAAGAGATATTGTTTTTAATGAACTGCAAACTATTGATGGTCTAGTATGCGTAAAACCTGAAGGTGCTTTTTATATAGTTGCGAAACTTCCAATAAAAAATGCAGAAGATTTTACCCAGTGGATGCTTGAAGAGTATAGCGTTAATAATGAAACAGTTATGTTTGCTCCTGCTACCGGCTTCTATGCTACCCCAAATATGGGACTTAACGAAGTTAGATTTGCTTATATCTTAAATGAGAATGATCTAAAAAAAGCTATGACTATTTTTAAAAGTGGACTTGCTGAATATAAGAAACTTGCTAAATAGTAAATATTGAGTATAATATATTATATAGTGTGGGGACTTAATATAGTCCCCATATCTCTATAAGCATAATAAAAATTAGTGAACCAAAATAAAAGAATTAGGAGGAAAGATGAGTAACAATTTCAAGACTTTAAAGAGTTTTCCCAATTTGTTTGAAGCTGAATTAGTTAAGGAACTTTTAGAAGAGAACGATTTTACTGTTAATATACTTAATGAATACACTGCTTCAAATTTACCCGGAGTAGCAGGAAACGATTTCATGATGATTGAACTACAAGTTCTTATAGAAGAATTTGAAGGGGCCCAAGAGTTTATTGATGATATCGCAGATGCTTATATTGCTGATAGAATGTTAACAGAAGTAGGGGCTAAATTAGATGGACACTTCCTCCTAACCTCAGGAAAACATAGTGACCAGTACTTCGAAAAGATTAAGATTATCCAAGACCCTGAAAAGTGTTCAGCTATCTGTAAAGCATTAGCTGAAAGATTTGCTGATGAAGATATTGATATCGTAATCGGACCAGCCTACGGTGCTATTGTTCTTGGCTTTGAAGTAGCTAAATATCTTAAGAAGGCTTTTGCTTTTTCTCAACGTAACGATGGTAAAATGTCTTTCCGTTCAGGATTTGACCTTGAACCAGGGATGAAAGCACTAATCATTGAAGATGTAACTACTACCGGAGGAAGCATCTTTGAAGTGATTGAACTCCTTAAAGAAAAGCAAATGCACTGCGTGGGAGTTGGACTCTTAGTAGATAGATCTAACGGAACAATAGACTTCGGTGTGCCTGTGGAAGCCATGCTCACTGTCGATGCTAAAAGCTGGGAAGCAGATGAATGTCCCCTTTGTAAGCAAAACATCCCTTTAACAAAACCAGGCAGGAGCGATAAATAGTGAAAGTTATAGGTATCTCAACCGGGGACCCAACCGGTATAGGTCCTGAAGTTACTGCTAAAGCTCTTCGCTATCATAATCTATTGCCTGATATTGCGATTGTAGTATATGGTAAGTTTATTACTTCCAATAATGGACATCAACCTATCAAGATTCATGATATTTCTCAAGTTAGGCACGGAGCTTGCCTATATCATCTGGAGATTGATAATCCGGAGTTGAGTCTGGGAAATCCATCTGCCGAAAGTGGAAAAGTGGCAATTGCGATCTTAGATAAAATAGTTGAAGATGTTAAAAATAAGCATCTAGATGCCTTAGTTACTGCCCCTGTTTCAAAAAAACATATCAGAGATACAGGTTATGACTTCATCGGTCATACAGAATTTCTCCAGACTAAATTAGCTGCTGATAATGTGGCAATGACCTTCTGGTCTGATGATTTGAAAGTAGGACTGCTCACAACTCATCTACCTCTTCATCAATTAGAGAAAGTTCTTACTCCTGAGTATTGCCAAGCTAAGTTAAAACTTATCTATAGTGAAGTAAATAAGCTGATGAAAGACCCAAAAATTGCCTTGTTAGCTAAGAATCCTCATGCAGGAGAACATGGTGCTTTCGGTGAGACAGATGAGATGTTTAAGAAACTTCTGGTAGAACTCAGTCAGGAAAATATTCACATCGCCGGTCCTTTCCCGGCTGATACCTTCTTCTCTTATAATAGGCAAGAATATGACTTCATAATCTCCTCTTATCATGACCAAGGTTTAATTCCTTTTAAGATGTTAGCCGGAGGAAAAGGTGTTAATGTTACCTTAGGTCTTCCTGTCTATCGTGCATCTGCCGAACACGGAACAGCTTTTGATATCGCTCAAGATAACAAAGCTGATTTCTCTTCTATGCAGTCTGCTATCTACTGGGTTGAAGATAAGCTTTCCCAGCATCACAAGCTATCAAAAGAGTATGGTGAATTTAGCAATTTTTATGATAACTATATGGCTCATGTGAATTATGATCAATGGACGGCAAAAATAAATGTTTGGATTGACCAATATGCCAAAGATAAACCCAAACGAATCTTTGAAATTGCCTGTGGAACCGGGGAAATTACCCGCAGATTAGTAGGTGATGAAAGAGAAGTTATGGGTGGTGATATCTCGGAAATAATGCTTCATTTAGCAGAAAAGAAGTGCCCGGAGATAACTCTTCACAGACATAATATGTTAGACCCACTCCCTGTAGAAAATCTTGACTTAGCTGTGTGTGTTTTTGACAGTATAAACTATCTCTTAGAAGAAAAGCTTGTTCTTAACCTCTTCCAGAATGTCTATACTGCCCTAAACCCTAAAGGTCTCTTCATTTTTGATATCTCTACTATCTTCAATAGTGAAGAAAACTTAGATGGCTTTATCAATTATGAAGAGTATGCTAACTATAAAGTCTTGCACACCAGCGATTGGGACCCAGATAACGAAACTCAGAAATCCTACTTAGATATCTTTAAGAAAAATAAGACTATCTATCAAAACTTCTCAGAGACTCATTATCAGAAAATATATTCTGTCAGACAGATAAGAGCACTCTTAGAAGATTCTGGTTTAGAAATATTAGCTATATATAACGGAACAGATAATTTAAACCTTATTAACTACTATCCCGAAGACTTAGATGAGAGATTTTCTCGTATCTATTTTATAGTAAATAAATAAGAATGAACACTCTGATAACTAAAGAATTAGAACTATATCAAGATTATAAAACTATATGTGGAGTAGATGAAGCCGGACGCGGCCCACTGGCCGGTCCGGTTGTCTGCTCAGCTGTAATCTTTGATCTCCAAGAGCTAACTAAGATAGCTAATCCGGAAGTGGATTTTCTAATCAACAACTTAAATGATTCAAAAGCTATCTCTGAGAAGAAAAGAGAAAAACTCTACCCCTATATCATAAAATATGCAAAAACCTATTCTATAGTCCAAATTGAGCCTGAGACGATAGATAAACTCAATATCCTCCATGCTACCTTGGAAGGAATGGACAGAGCTCTTGAAGCACTAGATATTAACTGGGATATTGCTCTCATTGATGGAAATAAACTTCCCCCTCGTAACAGAGAGAAAGCTAAATTTATCATAAAAGGAGACGCAAACTACTTCTCCATTGCAGGTGCTTCTGTTTTAGCCAAGGTTACTCGAGACAGAATTATGCAAGAACTACATCTTAATTTCCCTCACTATAACTGGCTAAAAAATAAAGGCTATCCTACCAAAGAACATGTCCAAGCTATTAACCGACACGGTCTTACTAAACACCATAGATTGTCCTATGGACCTTGTAGTCAAATAGCGATACCTGGCTTTGATAGTTGAGCCAAAAAGTTACATTTTTTTCACCACTAAGGCACAAAGAGCACAAAATAAGAAGAAGAATTTAGCCACCGAAAACACAGAATACACCGAAAAGAAGAAGAAGAAAAAAGAAGTGTTTCACCACTAAGGCACAAAGAGCACAAAAAAGAAGAAGATTCTTAGCCACAGAATAACACGGATAAAAGCCTCTTCAGTCGGACGGTGGACATTCTGTCCGCCACCCAAAGAAAAGAGAAGAAAGTCTATCCACGAATTACACGAATTACACGAAGAAGAAGAAGAGCTTTCACACGAATTAACTCGAATTAAAACGAATAAACACGAATTACTCTATCTAAAATATACACAGAGTATGAGCCCGTGCGTCTTAAACCCGAATGATGCAATAGAACTTTAGGGAAGAGTGCAGATTTTTCCAGCAAAATAACTTACAGAATTTGAAGGCATATAATATATATTTTCCTGAAAATTATGTAGCTTACTTTTGCAAAAGAATATGGTGCTATTCTCAAAGATCTACTACATTATTTGGGTTAAACCCCAAAGACCCAGCTTGCAATCGAGAAGTAAATTAGCACTCCTAGGATATCAGAAATAGAAGTAATGGCTCTCTCTCAAGTAGAGTGGGTAGCTGACAAATTTAAGTATCCAAATGCTTGCAAAACCTTTAACCTGAAATACACAAAATCTTTATAACCATAAG
>JAEKNW010000203.1 GCA_016838885.1 Candidatus Cloacimonadota bacterium | reverse complement strand
AACATTTGCTAGAGCAAATGAAGAGGGGATTGAAGAAACACCCCGGCATCTTCGATGCCACCCCTCTTGGAAACATTTGCTAGAGCAAATGAAGAGGGGGATTGAAGAAACACCCCGTCATCTTCGATGCCACCCCTCTTGGAAACATTTGCTAGAGCAAATGAAGAGGGGATTTAAGACATACGTGCTCATACTCTGTGTTCATTTTAACAGGGTTTCGTGGATGAAAAATGGATGAAAATTCTCCCCGTCTCCCTTTCTCCCCGTCTCCCCGTCTTTTCGCGGATAGCGAAAATCTTCTTCTTTGTGCCTTTGTGGTGAAAAATTCCCCCGTCTTTTCGCGAATAGCGAAAATTTATCTCTTCAATAGTGTCTTAAAGGCTTGATAAATCTCCTCCACAGTAATATTCTGCATACAAGCAAAATGTTTCCGAGGGCATGTTTTTTGTCCGTGCAAGCTGCAAGGAGAGCATTCTACAGGATGAGAGATGACGATTGCTTTTTCATTTAAAGGTCTAAACCCCAGAGAAGTATTAGTACTTCCAAAGAAAGCAATTTGAGCTTTCTTCAAGGCTGCCGCAATATGCATAGGACCAGAGTCATTAGTAATCACAAGATCAGCTTCATTAACAGCAGAAACAAGTTCGACTAAGTTAAATTTCCCGGCCAGATCAAAGCATGTTTTATTACTTTTTTGAACTATAATTTGGATAAGTTCTTTTTCTCCTAGAGACCCCAAAAGATAGAAATTAGTGCCAGGATGGTCATGATTATTAATAAAAGAGATTAATTTATGGCAAGGAATCCTTTTAGTATTGTGGGTGGCTCCAGGGAAAATAACAATGTTAGTGGTATTTTTATCAGGCAGCAAGTTACTTGAAGACTTATTGAGTGAAATTGTAGGTTCAATAAAGTCATAATTTAGCTTTAGTTTCTCAAAAACGGTGTTGTATAAAGAGACTGTAGAGTTTATTGAAAGATTGGTTTTATGGGCAACTATTTTCTTTCTTAAGCTCCTTTTTTTGTTATATGTTACAGTTTTCTTGCCGTGAATAATAGTTTTAGCTAGCCATGAGTTGAACTTCTTATGCAAATCAATAACTAAATCATAATGATTCTTACGCAAATCTAAGAGCTTAGTGATTGATTTATAATCTGTAAATACATTCTCCACAGGAAAATATGTCGAAACAAGAGGGGCAAAGGCAGGCTTGGTTAAGAAATCTAATTTAGCTGTGGGATAGATTCTTTTAAATTGTTCCAGGACAGCCTGAGTAAGAATTATATCACCTAGTGAGCTAAATCTAATAATTAAAATTCTCAAATTATTTTCTCATTTTTTTAGTTAATGACTTTCACGGATTAGGCTTTCCAAAGGAATAGAGAAGGTAAAGGTTGTTCCTTCATTTTCGATGCTATCAACCCAGATTGAGCCATGATTCATCTCAACAAAATTTTTACAAAGAACTAAACCTAAACCGGTTCCCTTTTCTTTGCAAGTCCCCATAGTGGAAGTTATCTCTTTAGGATCGAAAAGTGTATCTAATTTCGAAGAAGGTATTCCAACGCCGTAATCTCTGACTGAGACTAGGATTAAATCATTTTCAATTACTGAGCTTAGGGTGATCTTCGATTTTGGGTGGGAGAATTTGATAGCATTGGAAACTAGATTTCTAACAACAGTGCTAATCATATTTATGTCAAAAAATCCTACATGAGTAAGATTAATCTTGTTTTCAATAGTAATATGTTTATTCTCTAAAACGGTTATTAAGCTATTTATCGTCTTAGACACAATCTCATACACAGAATAATAGTTGGGTATCATCTGGATTTCATTCTTTTGACTTCTTGTCCATTGCAAAAGATTTTCCAGCAAATCAAAAGTGTGGTCTGCTGATTTATAAAGTTCAGACATGAGGGTACTTCTTTCTTCTTCAGAGAAGATATTTTTCTTAGTAGCTAAGAGCTTAAAGATCTCTCTATAGTTACCAATCGGACCTCTCAAATCATGCGCAATAATGGAGAAAAATCTATCTTTTGCATAGTTAGCATCCCTTAATTTTCTTTCAGATTTAAGAAGAGTTTCATCATATATTTTCCTGTCTGTAATGTCTTTGATGATAGCTAGATTTACTGTTTTGTTATCTACCGGATTATAAACAGGAGAATAAGATATTTCTGCATAAATAATCATTCCATTCTGAGCTTGAAGTCTTAATTCTCTAGTGGCAACCTCTTTATTACCTAGATTTTCCTTAAGTTGTTGAACAACATCTGTTAAATCTTCTGCTAAAACAAAATCAAGGATATTGCTAAAAGAGGCATCCTGAGAAGCTAAGAGAATGTTTTTGAGATAATTATTTGCTTTCTCAATATGACCATCATCAGAAAAAATACAGATTCCAATAGGGGCGTAATCAAAAATAGCCGTGAGAAAATTAGTTGTTTTAGATGCTTCTAAGAAGGTATTTTTATACTCAGTAATATCATTAACAACGCCTATAATCCCTTCAATTGCTCCACGTTCATCGCGAAAAACGTCTTTATAGATAACTAAGGCATGCTCTTTGTTATCCCAGAGCTCAATTTTATATTCATTCTTCATTAGTCGCTTATTGAAAAGTAACTCTTCGTCATGTTGAGTGAGGGCATCTGCATGTTTTGTCGGCAAAACGTTATAAATATTCCTGATGTTTGGTTGTTTAGACTTACCTACAAAAAGGTCTAACCATTTTTTATTATAACCAAGATAATTTCCTTGCAGATCTTTATAATAAACTGCATTTGGAATAGTATCTAAGATAGTTTCTAAAAAGTTTTTTTGCTTTCTGATAGTATTATTAGCTTCTTCTAAGGCTGATCTTTTTTCCTCAATGATATTAATTTCTTGTTCTTTTTTGTCAATTTCATATTGATTAAGGATGTTTGCAATTTCGCTATGAGATTTGTTAGTTGACTGATTTTTGCTAAGTTGGTAGAATTTTTCTAAATAGATAAAGGCGTTTGGAAGATCATTAATGAATTTATGATATAAGTAATAATTTTCATAACAACTTTTCAAAGAAGACTCATCTGAAAATCCTTGAGCCAGCTCATAAGATTTCTGTAAAAAGACTTCTACACCTTTGGTTGAATTGCATTTAATAGCAGCTTGGGTTTTGTTGATATAGACTTTGAATTGAATCTGTGGAGAAACATCTGACAATTCGGCCTCATTTATTGTTGATAAAACCTCTCTTGCTAATCCATACTCCCCAATTTGCAGATAAAGCGTAGCCATTTCATGAAGGGCTAATACGATACCCTTCGAAAACTTAAGAGTTGTTGACGTCAGCAATATCTCATGATATAATTCAACAGCCTTTTCGGTTTCACTCTTCTTGATATGAAGCTTTGCCAAAAGGGAAATTACTTCTAATTTTGGTAATAACTCACCATGCTTGTAATAATAATCTTTAGCTCTTAAGATATATTCTTTTGCTAAGGGTAACTCATCTAAAAGATAATAACATTCACCTAAAATCTTATTAAAGACACCAAAATATACATGCTTCTCTTCTGATGAAGCTCGCTCTTGAGCTAATAATGCATATTTTAGACTCAGATCCGGGGAAATATCTATGATTTCCTGTGCCTTCTTTAATAAACTCTTCGTGTTTTCTATAGAAATACTATCTTTTTTCATGCCATATTATCCTTATTATCCAATTTATAATAAGTAGTTAAAAAATGTAAAGTAAAATTTCGTAAATTTTTGGAGAAGTTCATTAAGGACATCTTCTGCCGGACGGTAGAAATCCTGTCCACCCCCTCCTGAGAAGCTACATCTTTGTAGAAAAAAGACACCAAACCATTCTCCCTAGCTCCAGAGGAGCGAATCCTTTGTAGATAGGAGATAATCCTCTTCTGTCGGACCGCGACCACCCCTGGTCGCACCAAGCTTTTTTAGCTTGGAGATTCTTAAAAATCCCGAAGGGATTAATGAGGCTTTATTTCAATTTTATAGATATTAGCCTAAATGCAACCAATAAGGAGATAATCCTCTTCTGTCGGACCGCGACCACCCCTGGTCGCACCAAGCTTTTTTAATCCAAGACATTCATTCTTGAGCAAAGACTATAATAATAACCCTTTTCTTTAACTAAATCATGGTGATTTCCAGATTCTACAATTTCGCCTTTTTTCATGACATAAGTATAATCTGCATTGGCTACAGTTGATAAACGATGAGCAATAATCAGAGTAGTTCTACCGACACTTAAATCATTTAAAGCTTGTTGAATATAAAGTTCTGATTCTGTATCTAAGGAAGATGTTGCTTCATCAAAAATAAGAATAGCAGGGTCTTTCAAGAAAACTCTGGCAATCGAGACTCTCTGTTTTTGACCTCCGGATAATTTAACCCCTCTTTCTCCTACTAAGGTTTCAAACCCATCGGGTAAACTTTCGATGAAATCGAGAATATTAGCTCTTCTGGCAGCCTCAACTACTTCCTCATCAGAAGCTTCAGGATTACCATAGAGAATATTGTCTTTGATGCTTGTGTCAAATAGAAAAACATTCTGCTGAACCAAGCCAATATTATCACGTAAAAACTTCTGTTCTAGTTCTTTCACTCTATTTCCATCAATGAGAATCTCTCCTTTGAGCGGTTCGTAAAAGCGGGGGATTAGAGAAACTAAAGTAGATTTACCTGCTCCGGATTCACCGACTAAAGCTACAGTTTTACCGGCATCAATAGTCATATTTATCTTGGAAAGAATCAATTCACTACTACCCTGATATTTGAAATCAAGGTCTCGAAATTCTATCTTTCCTTTAACAATAGAGGGTTTTACAGGATTTGAAATATCGTTAATATCAGGCTCAATATCCATAATTTCAGTGAATCTCTCAAAAGCAGTAGTCCCCTGTTGGTACTGTTCGACAAAGTTTATCAAGCGATTAATAGGGTTTAAAATAAAGTTTATATAAAGAATAAAAGCAAGCAAGTCTGCTACTTCCAGATTATTATTTAAGATTAGCCAGGTAGCAGCTCCAAGTACGATTCCGTAATAAAGATCCGTAATAAAACCCATACCTGTATGAAAGAGAGACATGAGGGTATACATCTTCTCTTTTGCTTTTTTAAAATGAATATTTACATGGCCGAATTTAGCAATTTCGATATCTTCATTAGCGTAAGATTTAACCTCTCTGATCCCTTGCACAGAATTCTCTACCGAACTATTCATATCAGCAATTTTTTTTCTAACTAAGCGAAAACCTAACTTCATTCTCCTGCCCAGGGTCAATCCCCAAATAACCATAAAGGGTAAAGGTATTAGGGCAAACCAAGCCAAGGTAGAGTTGAATTTAAACATAAATATAAAGGAACCAATAATGGTAAATACAGAAATTATCAAATCTTCGGGAGCATGATGAGCCACCTCTGCAATTGTATTTAAGTCATTAGTAATTCGGGACATAATATGGCCTGTTTTGGTGTTATCATAATAAGTAAAGGATAACTTTTGCAGGTGCCTAAAGAGCATGGAACGCATATCAGCTTCCATTCTCACGCCTAAAATATGTCCCCACTTAACTCTGATATAATTTAAGATAGCTTTCAAAATCCAAATTATTAAAAGTATCCCAAAAAAGATTAATATCATCCTTATATCTTTCTCTGGAATTGTATCTTTAATCAGTTTTCTGGTAATTGTCGGAAAAACAATACTCAAGACAGAAGCAATGATTGCTGCTATTATATCTATGTAGAATAAAACTTTATGTGGTTTATAGAACGCTATAAATCTTCTTAACACAATGCCTCCACTTTCCTTTTATCCCGAATGGTGCAGTAGAGCTTTAAAGAAGAGTGCAGATTCTTTTAGCAAAATAACTTACAGAATTTGAAGGCATATAATATATATATTCCTGAAAATTATGGAAGTTACTTTTGCAAAAGAAT
>JAEKNW010000202.1 GCA_016838885.1 Candidatus Cloacimonadota bacterium | reverse complement strand
TCTCTCTATCTCTCTATCCCTCTATCTCTCTATCTCTCTATCTCTCTATCTCTCTATCCCTCTATCTCTCTATCTCTCTATCTCTCTATCTCTCTATCTCTCTATCTCTCTATCTCCCTATCTCCCCGTCTTAGAGCCGAAAGGCGATAATATTCTCTCTTCAAGAAAGCCTGTAATAAAGAAAGAAATGAAAATTGCTTATTCCTTCTTGACAAAATAGGCAAGTGATTTTCCTTAAAATTAGATAAAAATATTTAGGTGGAAAAATAAAATGATAGAAAGAGCTTTTGATCAATATGCATCAAAATATGATGAATGGTTTTTAAAGAATGTCAATGTTTTAGCTTCTGAAGTAGCTTTAGTAGCTCACTTCTTAGATAATCCGGGAAGATCACTATCAGTCGGTTGTGGAAGTGGATTATTTGAGGCAATTTTGAAAAAAGAGTATAACATAATAATCACTGAAGGAATTGAGCCTGCTGAAGGAATGGCAGAGATTGCTACAAAACGCGGTCTAAAAGTAACAATTGGGACTGCTGAAGACACTGATTTTGGGACTGAGCTCTATGATACAATTATGTTTAATGGAACCCCAAGTTATATTTCAGACCTGCAGACAGCCATTAATAAAGCTTATAATGCTCTAAAACCAGGAGGAATGATCCTTGTAATTGATGTTCCCAAAGAAAGTTCTTATGGTATTCTCTACAACTTAGCTAAAGAAATCGGTACTTGGGATCACAAGTATTTTGACGAAGCAAAAGCTCCTAATGCCTACCCCATTTCTTTTATCAATGAATCAAACTGGCGTTCAACTCCAGAGAAAATTAGAATGTTAGAAAAAGCTGGTTTTTCTAACTTAGAGTTTGCTCAAACCTTAACAAAACACCCTGCTTATTCCGATAATGCCATGGAAGAACCTATTGCAGGTTATGATAGTGGAGATTATGTCGCGATAAAAGCGGTTAAGTAATTGAGAATTAAGAGGAAGACCTTTCACACAAATTAACACGAATTAAAACTAATTTACACGAATTACCTTGTGGTTGAATCGTTGAAATGTTTAATCGTTTATTTGATGATTCCTTGAATTTATAAGAAGTCCTCTTCGCTGGGAAAGTCCTAGAAATCCCGGCTTGTGAGGCGTAGCTTTAGCGAAGACTCAAGGGATGAATTAACAAGCTTTCAGCTTGTGGCGGAGAGAATCTCCACCGTCCGACTGAAGAGAACACCGTCCGACTGAAGAGAACACCGTCCGACTGAAGAAAACACCGTTCTACTGAAAAGGGAAATATCTAGCCCAAGAGAACTTAAAAACAGACAGAAAAATGACCAAGGATACATAAAAAGGAGTTAAAATGAAACTTAATGTATGGAAAGATGTAGAAGAGATTAGAGAAAAGTCACCTCTAATTCATAATATAACGAATTTTGTAGTAATGAATAATACAGCGAATGCTCTTTTATCATTAGGAGCATCACCGGTAATGGCTCATGCCATAGAAGAAGTAGCTGATATGGCTTCAATCGCATCAGCTTTAGTGATTAACATAGGCACTCTGAGTGAGCATTGGATTGAAGCAATGAAGATCGCTATTCAAACTGCCGGATTAAGGAAGATACCCATAATTATCGATCCTGTTGGTGCAGGAGCTACTAAATATAGAACTGACACGGTAAAGGATCTCTTTGCCATAACTAATCCTAGTGTGATTAGAGGAAATGCTTCTGAGATAATGGCTTTAATAGATACTTCTATCCAGACCAAGGGAGTAGATAGCAGTCAATCATCTGATAGTGCCTTGATAGCTGCTCAAACACTTGCCAAAGAATATAAGTGTATTGTCGTTGTTAGTGGAGTTACTGATATTATTACTGATGGAGAGAAAAATATATTTATAGAGAATGGCGACTTGATGATGCCTAAAGTTACCGGATTGGGTTGCACTGCTACTGCTTTAACAGGAGCTTTTTGTGCCATAAATCATAACTACTTTGAAGCTTGTGCTAATGCCATGGCTGTCATGGGTATCTGTGGCCAATTAGCTGTTAAAATATCTAAGGGACCTGCTTCCTTGCAAATGAATTTCCTAGATAAATTATTTACTTTAACTCAAAATGAAGTTGAATCAAACTTAAAATACCATGAATAAACAAGATCTTGATTATAGTCTATATTTAGTAACAGACAGAAGTCTCACTTTAGGAAGAGATTTACTTTATATCATTGAAGAGGCTATTCTGGGAGGAACAACTATGATTCAATTAAGAGAAAAAAGTTCTTCTTCTCGTGCCTTTTATGACCTGGCCCTTAAAGTGAAAAAAATTACCCTGAAATATAATATCCCCTTGATAATAAATGATAGGTTAGATATTGCTCTGGCTGTTGAAGCTGATGGATTGCACATTGGACAATCTGACCTCCCCTACTCCGTAGCCCGTAGTATTTTAGGACCAAAGGCAATAATTGGCTTATCAGTCGAATCCGTACAAGATGCTCTTGATGCTGATAGCTTAGATGTTGATTATCTTGGAATTAGTCCTGTTTTCTCAACTAATACTAAAAGAGATACTGCTATACCTCTTGGTATAGAAGGAGTTAGAGACATAAAATCCATATCAAGGCATAAATTAGTCGCTATTGGTGGAATTAATCTCGAAAATTCTCAGGCAATAATTAAAGCAGGAGCTGATGGCCTTGCTCTTGTTTCAGCTATCTGTTCTGCTGATTCACCTCGTAAAGCTAGTGAAGATTTATTAAGACAAATTATCAAGTCCAAAAAATAAATCTACCAAAAAAGAGGAAAAAATGAAAAAATACGTAAGATTATTAACAATCGCAGGTTCTGATAGTGGAGGTGGTGCCGGTATTCAGGCTGACTTAAAAACCTTTTCTGCTTTAGCTTGTTATGGGATGAGTGTTATAACGGCCTTAACTGCCCAGAATACTATGGGAGTTACTGCTATATATCCTGTTACTCCAGACTTTGTTAAGCAACAATTAGATGCTGTTCTCTCTGATATTGGGGCTGATGCTATTAAAATCGGGATGCTTAGCACTCCTGAAGTTATCAAGACTCTTGCTAGTTCTCTGACTGAATATAAAATCTCAAAAATAGTCCTAGACCCGGTAATGGTAGCTAAATCAGGGGATAAACTTCTTCAAGATAACGCTATTGAAGCCTTAATTAAATACCTCTTCCCGCATGCCCTAATAATTACCCCCAACCTGAGTGAAGCTGAAGTGCTCACAAAGATGAAAATTACTAATCGTGATAACATGCTTGAAGCAGGTAAAAAACTTCTTTCTTATGGTTGCCAAAATATAATCCTCAAAGGAAGCTTCTATAAAGATAATCTATTACCTGATTTATTTTTAGCTCAAGGGCAAGAAGCAATCTGGTTAGAATCTGATCGAATAGATACAGTAAATAACCATGGAACAGGCTGCACTCTTTCATCGGCTATAGCTTCCTACTTAGGACAAAACTTTGATTTACTTACAGCTGTTAAAAAAGCTAAAGAATACATAACTCAGGCAATTGCCGATGGTTCTTATTATAGACTTGGTCATGGTAAAAGTCCGGTTAATCACTTTTTTAATTTATGGAAATAGAGGTAACCTATGCTAACAACTGATATTCTCTGGGATAAGGCTTTACCCATTATTAAGGTTCATCTTGATCACCCTTTTTCAAAAGCCCTGGCAAATGGGACTCTTTCAAAAGAAGTTTTTCGTTACTATTTGCAACAAGACGCCATCTATATCAAGAAATATGCTGAAGCTATGAGTATTCTTGCTAAAAAAGCACCTAGGCTAGAAATTCAAGATATTTTTGCCCAACTCTCTTCTGATTCCTATGAACTTGAACACATCTTTCAAGCTGAGCTTTTTAAAAAATATCAAGTTGAATCTTCCAACTTAATGCAAGCAGGCTGTCTTGCCTACTCAAATTATCTAATCGCTACTATCTCCACCGGTTCATTTATCGAAGGCTTAACTTCACTACTCCCTTGCTTTTGGGTCTATCTGGAAAATGGAAAAAATATTGCTAAAAATAGCCAAGCCAAGAACCCTTATCAATCATGGATTGATACTTATGTATCAGATGAATTTATCGCCCAAACAGAATTAGTAAAAAAATATGTTAACATCTACAGTGAAAATATCTCACCGAGTGAATTAGAAAAATTATCAGAAATATTCTCTTACTCTTGCAGGCTAGACCTTCAATTCATGGATGATGCCTTCAATTTAAGAAAATGGCTGGTTTAAACTCAAATAATACAGTAGTCTTTTGTGAATAGCACTATATTCTTCTGCACTCTTCCCTTAAATTCTACTGCATCATTCTGGTTAAAAATATGTTTACTTTAGAAATATGTATTGATTCAGTAGAATCTGCTATCATAGCCCAAAGAGCAGGAGCTAACAGAGTTGAGCTATGTGCAGATTTGTTAGAAGGCGGAATCACACCATCTTATGGGATGATAAAAACTGTCCGAGATAATATTAATCTTGATTTATCAGTTATGATACGACCTCGGGGTGGAGACTTCTGCTACTCAGACTTAGAGTTTTCTATAATGAAGGAAGATATTCTAATAGCTAAAGAACTTGGAGCTAATTACGTAGTTCTGGGTATTCTGACTCCTGATGGCCATGTTGATGTTTACAGAACTTCCCAACTAATCGAACTAGCAAAACCTATGCAAGTTACCTTTCATAGAGCTTTTGACTTTACTCTTGATCCCTTTCAAGCTTTAGAAGATGTTATCAAAACCGGAGCAAGACGACTTCTTACTTCAGGTCAAGAACCAAAAGCAATTCAGGGAAAAGAACTCATTAAAGACTTAGTTGCTTTATCTAAAGAAAGAATCTCCATTATGGCAGGGTCTGGGGTAAATCCTGATAACAAAGCTGAGTTATTAGACTACTGTGGGGTAAAAGAATTACATCTTTCAGCTAAAACTACTAAGAATAGCCTGATGAATTTTCAAACTGAGAGATTATCTTTAACTAGTAATCTTCCAGCAAATTCTTATCAAAACAATATTGCTGATTATGAAATGATTAAAAAGATGTTATCCCCTTGAGCCAGATAATATGTTTCTCCTTATTGCATCACTCTTCGTAAAAACTCGATAGTCCCTTTAATATCCCCCTCCTTTTTGATAATTATAAGATTATTTACTCCCTTTTTCTCCAGTTTTGATAACTCTCTTTTCCTTTTCCAATATGTCTTAAATATCCATATTAATAGAGCATCTGAGGAGAAAAGTGATCTTATTGTTTCAGTATTTCCATTACAAATTTTGCGTTTAAAGAAAACACGATCAAAGGTTCTTTTGAAATACCTTAATAATATTTTTAGTAATGAATAATCTAACCAAATCTGATAATCATATTGTATTTTCAAATTATTATACACTTTACTATAATTGCCATCCATTACCCATGAATCTTTCTCTAATTTATCCTGAACCAGATTTAGAAATTCATGCAAAGCTCTTTGTTCCCAATTAGGTAACCAAAATAGTTCGTCTAATTCAATATGAGGAATACCTAATTCTTTGGCTATCAGTTTAGCTAATGTTGTTTTACCTGAACAAGATACACCTCTAATACTTATCTTCATTATCTGCTCCATGTTTTATGATTATACGTTTAACCCAAAAAAACCTGATAATTAGATTGTATTTTGATGTCAAGAATCAATGCTAAATACAGCTAAGATTTAAACCCAAATAATGCAGTAGATCTTTGAGAATAGCACTCTGGGATTTCGGGCTTCCAGCCCGTATTAGAAACCGGTAACTCGTTGCCTGTTCTTATCATCTTGCTGTTGTAGCAAGATAGATAATTTCGGTTCTCTCTCAAGTAAAGTGGGTATCAGGTAGAAAGAAAAAAAATCTCACTAGAAACAGATTTCTGCAAATAAGAGATAAGGCCTCTTCTGTCGGACG
>JAEKNW010000201.1 GCA_016838885.1 Candidatus Cloacimonadota bacterium | reverse complement strand
CCATAATTCTCAGGAATATATATATTATATGCCTTCAAATTCTGTAAGTTATTTTGCTAAAAGAATCTGCACTCTTCGCCTGTGATACGTAGCTTTAGCTAAGTATTACTAAAGCTCTACTGCACCATTCGGGTTTAAAAATACAGCTTTTAGACCAGAATTAACCAGCATTCTGGTCTAACCTTAATAATCAATTCAACGATTAAACAAATAAACAATTAAACAAATAAACACTTAAACAATTAAACAAATAAACAAATAAACAATTAAACAAATAAACAAATAAACAATTAAACAAATCAACAATTAAACAAATAAACAATTAAACAAAATAAACATTTTTTTAATTTTTAATTTGACAGATCTTCTGCACTAAATTTATTAGTAAATAAAAACCTTTAATCTTGCCCAGCGAGGCAGAAAGGAGAACACAATGGAAAAAATTAAAAAATTTAACCAACCTCTTGTCCAGAGACAATCACAAGACAACTGTTCCCCTTTTTCACTATTAAACACTAGGAGTTTCTATGCAAAACGAGTTTAATTTTGTTAACCGCAACATGTTTGATTTAGATGATTATAGTGCTGAAGAGATTTATCAGATCTTAGAAAGTGCCAAGGTAATGAAAGAGATAAACTCTCGCTCTTACAAAAAAATCCCAACCCTACGTGGAAAAACAGTCTGCACCTTATTTTTTGAAAACAGTACCCGCACCCTAATGTCTTTCGAATTAGCAGCTCATCGATTAAGTGCAGATGTAGTAAGTTTTTCTGCCAATACCTCTTCCCTATCCAAAGGAGAGAGTCTGCAAGATACTGTCCTTACCTTGGATGCCATGGGAATAGATGCTTATATTATCAGACATAGTTATGCAGGTTCCCCTCAGATGGTTTATAAATATACCGGTAAGCCTGTTCTCAATGGCGGAGATGGTCGTCATGCTCATCCCACTCAAGCTCTTTTGGATATCTATTCCATTTGGGAGAAAAGAGGAAATCTAAAGGGAATGAAGGTTGCTATTGTTGGTGATATTGCCCATAGTCGAGTAGTCAGATCAAACCTTATTGGAATGAAAAAGTTAGGAGCAGAAGTAACCGTTTGTGCCCCTCGCACCCTAATGCCTGGCCAGATGGAAGAGATATATGGATGTAAGGTTGAATATGATTTAAAAAAGGCTCTTACAGGTGCAGATGCAGTGATGGGGTTAAGAATGCAGTTAGAGAGACAGAAAGATGGACTTTTCCCAAGTTTAGAAGAGTACACTAAATACTATTCACTATCAAAAGAAACGCTTAAATGGGCTAAAGCAGATGCTTTAGTAATGCATCCGGGACCCATGAACAGAGGAATCGAAATCTTACCAGAAATAGCTGATTCTAAGCAATCGGTTATTCTTGACCAAGTAACAAATGGTGTTGCTATAAGAATGGCTTTATTGTTCTTAATCTTAGGTGGACAGGCATAGGAGGAAATTATGAAAATACTAATTACTAATGGAAAAGCATTTATCAATGATGAACTTGTACAAAAAGATATTTTAATTGAAGATAATAGAATTATAAAAATCTCTGATGTTATAGAAGAAGCTTCAGACAGAGTGATTGATGCAGAAAATAAAGTTGTCCTGCCCGGGTTTATAGATCTACATACTCATTTAAGGGATCCTGGTCAAACTCATAAGGAAGATATTGTTACAGGCACTGCGGCTGCTGCAAAAGGTGGATTCACAACAATTTGTGTTATGCCGAATACCTATCCGGTAGTTGATAACATTGCTACAGTAGAATATATTCAAAGAAAAGCAGCCGATTTAGGAAAGTGCAAAGTTAAGGTAATTGGAGCTATGACAAAAGGCTCAGAAGGGAAAGAGATTTCTGAATATGCAATTATGAAAGAAGGTGGAATTGTAGCTGTTTCAGATGATGGTGGCTGCGTTCAAAATGCTAAATTATCCCAGAACTGTATGAAATATGCCTATAACTTTGATTTACCTGTAATTGTCCATGCTGAAGATTATAATTTAGCAGGTTCCGGATTAGTTAATGCCGGTAAAATATCAAGTCAGCTTGGCTTAGGTGGCATCCCAGGTTTAGCAGAAGAGATTATAATTGCTCGTGATATTATGCTAGCTGAAAGCATTGGGGTCAGACTTCATATTGCCCACATATCAACAGCTAAAGGAATAGAGTTAGTTAGAAAAGCCAAAGCAGATGGAATAAGTATTACTGCCGAGGTTACTCCTCATCACCTCACTATGAACGAAGATGCTGTTTATGACTTTGACACTAATACTAAGGTAAAACCACCCCTTCGCAGAGAAAAAGACAGACTTGCCTGTATCACAGCTCTTAAAGATGGGACTATTGACTATATTGCCACTGACCATGCTCCTCACTCTGACTATGAAAAAGAGAAAGAATATAACATCGCACCTTTCGGGATTAATGGCTTTGAAACAGCTTTTGCTTCACTTAATACTTTTTTAGTAAAAAAGGATGCTCTTGATTTAGCAACTATTGTCAAAGCTATGAGTGAAAAACCTGCTCAATTTCTGGGAATTAAAACTGGTAAGTTAGCAGAGGGTTATTTAGCTGATCTTAACATCATCGACTTAGATGCTGAAATTGAATTTAACCGTGAGACTATGCTCTCTAAATCAATCAATACTCCTTATATTAATCAAACTTTGCTTGGAAAAGTTAATTATACTATCTGTGAAGGAAGAGTTACTTGGGAAGCTGGGGAGATAGAGAGATAGAGGGATAGAGGGATAGAGGGATAGAGGGATAGAGGGATAGAGTAATTTCTTAATCCCACAGGGATGCCATATAATAGGCAGTGCTTGCAAGACACTGAAAGAGATACAATAAACATCATGAGCCCTAGAGGGGCGATATATAGATTAAGAGAATTAGAATATTTACAGACAAAAAAAATTGGATATAAAAATGAAATGTAAATTATTAGAAAACATTAAGATAAATGAAGATTATTATCTGCTTAAGTTTAGCAGAGAAGGGATTAAGGCTGAGTTTCAGCCAGGTCAATTTGTTACTGTCAAATTACCTCAACAAGTTCCCGGTCAAAGGCTTGGTATTCCCATAAGTATCTATCAAGCTGATACATCCACTTTCACACTATTCATCAAGATTTTAGGTGAGGGAACGAGAATCCTAGCTCATGCTATCCAAGATACTGAACTTGATATTTTAGGTCCTTTAGGGCAAGCTTTTACCCTATTAACAAACAAAACAGTCCTGTTAATATCCGGAGGAGTGGGATATCCCCCCCTCCGGTTTTTGAAAGATAAGTTAAAGGATTGTCAGATTACCTGGATTCATGGAGGAAAGTTTGCTTCGGATATTTTCCCTTGCGATCATGCCTACACTGAAGATGGTTCTAGGGGAGAAAAGGGACTTGTTACATCAGATTTAAGAGATATTTTAAATAATCAGAAGTTTGATATGGCTTATAGTTGTGGTCCAAATCCTATGTTAAAAGCAGTAGCATCTATTTTGAAGGACTATGATATTCCCTTAGAAGTATCATTGGAAGAGTATATGGCTTGTGGGATTGGGGTTTGCTATGGTTGTGCAGTACAAGTTGTTTCTAATGATGAACAGCCCCTTTATAAAAGAGTTTGTAAAGACGGACCTGTTTTCCATGCTGATGAAATTATTTGGGAGTAATAATCATGAATTTAAAAACTAAACTTAACAAATTAGTCTTTCAAAATCCCATAACAACAGCTTCCGGTACTTTCGGTAGCGAAATGGAAGAGTATGTCAATTTTAATAAACTTGGGGCTATCGTAACTAAGACTATCACTAAAGAGAGAAAGGCAGGGAATCCATCTCCCCGACTGTATGAGACTGAGTGGGGCTTACTTAACTCAATTGGACTTCAAAATCCGGGAGTAGAATCTTTCATCACTGAAACTATTCCTTTATATGAGAAATACCAGACTCCCTTAATTGTAAGCTTTTCAGCTTCAACCCAAGAAGAGTTTATGGAAGTCTTATCACGTTTAGAGAGCGTTAACTCAATCTCAGGATATGAAGTCAATGTCTCTTGTCCAAACGTAGAAAATGAAGGTCTTGCTTTTGGAGTAGATGCTCAAGTAGTCAACGAGTTAACTGCAAAACTAAGAAAACTTACTAAGAAAGAGCTAATAATTAAATTAACCCCCAATGTTACCAATATTGTTGACATAGCTATTGCTGCTAAAGAGGGTGGAGCAGACTCTCTTGCTCTCATAAACACTTTACTGGGAATGGCAATCGACCCAATGACAGGCAAATCACGAATAATGAAAAAGATTTGTGGATATAGTGGTTCAGCTATCAAACCAGTTGCTCTTGCTAATGTCTATAGAGTTGCTCAAGCTATTGATATCCCCATTCTAGCTATGGGTGGAGCTGAAAACTATCTAGATGTACTTGAATTCATCTACGCCGGTGCTTCTATGGTTGCTATTGGAACTGCGAACTTCTATAATCCTGCAATAACAGAAAAGATTATCTCAGACCTATCACAACATTTTAGTAAATATAATTTGACTATGGATAAAATTAGAGGGAAAAGCTTTTAACCCGAATGGTTCTCTCTCAAGTAGTGTGAGAACTTAATAAAAATACCTTAGTTTTTTTGTAATATGATTTACAATAATAATATCATAGTCCTTAGCCTCATCCTAGGGAAACCCTAGTCATTCCTTAGAGTATCTCGATGAAATCCCGATGATTCATCGAGATACTCTAAAGCATCACTAGGCAAACCCTTTTGTAATGCCTATTTGTGGCACTTAGATAAAGGTGGAATTTAGCCTGCTTTCAGCTAAAGAGCAAAGTTGAATTTTGACAACTTTTCTTATATTGCTGTTTACAATATAAAAAATAATTTTTCCTATTTTTCTTGGGTTCTCCAATTTGCTTCCCACTCTACTTGAGAGTCATATTTTTTCTAATTTCTAAAATACTAAATGGTCTCGATTCTCTCCCAATTCCCATTTTCCTCTTACTTCTTGGAAATTTTCTTGAATTGTAACTAAACTATCCTGAACCTTTCCTGACATAAATATTATACAAACAAAATGCTTATTTATTCTCTTGATGTTAGGTCCAAATACTCCAGAGACAACCACTTGTACCTGCTCATCTTTCAACATTTCGCTAACCCCTTTGGCTTTTTTGGGATCTGCATGTCTCTCTTCAATAATATCTTTGGTATTATTACTTATTTTTTTAATAAATTTTACTTCACTTTCACTTATATCGTAAAGATGGTAATAATTTGAATCACCGAAGTGTTCCTTATTAAAACTATTACCATCATTACTGGCAAATGCCGTTCTGAATTTCTCCACCTTACCGTCCTATTCTTCCTGGATTATCTGTTTCCATTCCTTCTACTACCTGTACCAGGACCAGCCCCTGTACCTTTTCCAGAACCCTTTCCTGTTCCACGTCCCAAGCCTCTTCCTGCTCCAGGACCATTTCCTAAATCTCTTCCGCTATTATTTCCTACAGCTTTCCCTAAACCTTTACCAGTTTTTGGTCCTTTTCCATCTGGACCTGTTTTATCTCCGTTTGGCATAATTCTACTCCCTTTTATAGTTTTGTTAGATATATATAACAAACTATTGTTCAAAACCAAACTTTATTTTTATTTTTTTTAGACATTAATTTTTGAATGTCATAAATTATCTGTAAAGGCATTATAGAGTTATTTTCTTTGAGAAATATTTAATGGTTTCTATCCGGATATTTATTTATGAAATATCTTTTTATGAACATAAGTTTATAAAGATTGAATGTCTTCTTAATATAAGCCATGAGTCTCATATTGTTGAGCCAGTTGAGCCATTAGAATCATGACATAGAGCCACCCAATCTCACGATATTAAGCCACCTTACCAAAATATTTTTTATTCTTATCATAGCCTTATATGTAATAAGGCACATATAACTGCACCATTCGGGTTTAACCCAAATAATGCAGTAGAATTTAGGGAAAAAGCGAATAGCACTATCTTCTTTTGCAAAAGTAAGCTACATAATTTTCAGGAATATATATATTA
>JAEKNW010000200.1 GCA_016838885.1 Candidatus Cloacimonadota bacterium | reverse complement strand
TTTGAAGGCATATAATATATATATTCCTGAAAATTATGGAAGTTACTTTTGCAAAAGAATATAGTGCTGTTCTCAAAGATCTACTGCATTATTTGGGTTTAATCCATTTCACTTTTCTTATTATCATATCTTTTTCTATCTAAATGATTTAAGATTTTCTTTCTCATTCTAATTGCATCTGGAGTAACTTCTAATAACTCGTCATCGCCTATATATTCTAAGGCTTGTTCTAAACTGAAGATTCTTGGTGGAATAAGTTTTAGGGCATCATCACTTCCGGAAGCACGCATATTAGTTAACTTTTTCCCTTTAATAACATTGATTACCAAGTCTGAATCCTTAGCATGCTGTCCAACAATCATTCCTGCATATACTTGTGTATTTGGATGAATAAATAAAACTCCACGTGGCTGGAAGTTATTCAAAGAATAACCTAAAGCAACGCCAGGTTCCATAGCGATTAGAGAACCATGATTAGAGTGATTTATCTCACCTTTATGGATTTCATATTCAAAGAAACTGTGATTAATAATTCCTGTCCCTCTAGTAAGAGTCATGAACTCATTTCTGAAACCAATTAAACCACGAGCAGGAACAGTAAATTCACAGCGTGAGTAACCGTCTACGGCAGAGTTCATTGTAACTAACTCACCTTTACGTTTTCCCATCATCTCTATCACTGTACCAACATACTCTTCACCAACATCAACTATTGCTAACTCAATAGGTTCATGAACTTTGCCATCGATCTCTTTGAGAATAACTTTCGGTTTAGAAACTTGTAATTCATAGCCTTCTCTTCTCATATTTTCAATAAGAATAGAAAGTTGTAGCTCTCCTCTACCTTTAACGATGAAAGTATCGGCAGATTCACCTCTTTCTACTATTAAAGAAACATTTGTTTGAAGCTCTTTCTGCAATCTTTCCCAAATCTTTTTGGAAGTTACCCATTTTCCTGATTTCCCTACAAAAGGTGAATCATTGACCATGAACTCCATAGCAATAGTCGGTTCATCAATATCAATTGTTGGTAAAGCTTCTAAAAAATCTTTATCAGAAATGGTCTCACCTACATCAATGAAATCTGACCCGGCAACACAAGCAATATCTCCGGCAAAGGCAGTATAGACTGATTTCTTTTTTAATCCATCAAAAGTAAATAACTTAGTAACTTTGAAAGAGATAACTTTGCCATCTCTTTTGATTAACGCTACTTCTTGGCCAACTGAAATATCTCCATTATGAATCTTTCCTGTACCTAATTTACCTAAATAATTATCATATTCAATAGCTGAAGTCAGCATCTGTAAAGGTTTTGTTCTATCACCATGAGTATCATCAACACTTTCTAAAATTGTGTCTAGGAGTGGGAAAATATTATCAGATTCATCTTCTAAATGAATCTTAGCATATCCATCTCTAGCTGAAGCATATACTACTGGGAAATCTAATTGTTCATCACTGGCATTTAGTTCCATAAATAGTTCAAAAATAGCATCTAATACATCGTGAGGCTTAGAGTTAGGTCTATCTATTTTATTAATAACAACAATCGGTTTTATTCCTAATTCTAAAGACTTTTTTAATACATATTTAGTTTGAGGCATAGGTCCTTCATAAGCATCTACTAAAAGTAGAACCGAATCAACCATCTTCATAATTCTTTGAACTTCTCCCCCAAAATCAGCATGACCGGGAGTATCAACAATATTTATCTTATAATCTTTATAAAAGAGAGATGCATTCTTGGAAAATATTGTAATCCCTCTCTCCTTTTCAATATCATTAGAATCCATCACCCTCTCTTCTACTTTCTCGTTAACCCGAAATGTCCCTGCCTGTTGTAAAGCAGCATCCACTAATGTGGTTTTTCCGTGATCAACATGAGCAATTATGGCGATATTCTTAATTTTCTGCATTCATTTTTCCTTTTTAATATTATATTTACAAGGGACTCCTATTTTTAGGAGCTAATTCAGTCAAGATAAAGTGAAATTATTTTTTTATTGACAAATTTAAGGCACTCTACAAATAGAAAAGAAAAATGAGTTCAAATGGAGAATTGTATGAAAAAAATCCTAGTTCTTGGTGCGGCCGGTCAAATCGGTTCTGAATTAGTTCCTTATCTTAGAAATACCTATGGTGCAGACAATGTTGTGGCAACAGACGTTCATCGTAATTGTGGTCCTGAAATCACTGAAGGTGGTCCTTTTATTACTTGTGATGCCTTAGATGGAGCAAAGCTAAATGAGATAGTAGATAAGTATAAAATTGATACTATCTATAATTTAGTAGCAATGTTATCAGCTAAAGCAGAAGCAGACCCTAAATTTGGTTGGGACTTAAACATGGGAGTCTTATTTAACTGTTTAGAGATCGCTAGAGAGAAGGGTGTAGCTGTCTTTACTCCAAGTTCTATTGGTGCTTTCGGACCTGAAACTCCAATGGATGGAACTCCTCAGGATACTATTATGCGACCTAAGACTATCTATGGTGTTTCAAAAGTTGCTGGTGAATTATTAGCTGACTACTATGTGAAGAGATTCGGGATAGATGCTCGTGGTGTGCGTTACCCGGGTATCATCTCTTATGTTACTCTTCCAGGTGGTGGAACAACCGATTACGCTGTAGAAATCTACTATGATGCCATCAAGAAAAAAACTTACTCTTCAAACCTAAAAGCAGGTACATTCTTAGATATGATGTATATGCCTGATGCTCTTAAAGCTGCTGTAGAAGTCATGGAAGCTGATCCTGCTAAACTTATTCATAGAAACTGTTTCAATGTTGCTTCTATGAGTTTTGATCCTGAAATAATCGCTAATGAAATTAAAAAACATATCCCTGACTTCACTCTTACCTATGATGTTAATCCTATGAAACAGGCTATTGCTGAAAGCTGGCCTAATAGTATGGATGACACTGCTGCCAGAGAAGAATGGGGCTGGAATCCTACTTATAACTTGGAAACCATGACTGTTGATATGCTTGCTAAATTAAAAGTGAAACTAAAATAGTTTATTTATGAAGATAAATCAAAGGGACCAAGCACGCTTGGTCCCTTTATTATTTATTTGGGAAATATTGATGTAATATTTTGTTAATAGAACAAGTTTCTCTATTATCAATCTTACCAGTATCAAGTCTTTTCCACTTAACTATTGTATGACTATTAGTTCTAAGTCCAATGGAGAACTAATAGACGCCCAATAGACGCCCAGTAGATACACAAGTAATAGTCATGAAACATCCCCACTAACAATTCTATTCCACCAGATTTATAGATTGAACTTTTTTTTATTTTATGAATCTAATTTGCAAATTTAAACAAAAATATAATTCACCATCAAGTTTAAAAAATTTTCCATAATCATGTCTTGTACTAGATGAAGTTTCAAATCGTGTATTATTTATCAAATAATTTTCAAATTCATTTCTGTTATAGATATGATAGCATAATATTTCCCCATCCTGCCTAACAATTAAATACCCTCCTGTTGCATCAAAATGACCATTCCATACTTTAGCAGGCATCATCCCCAAGGCAATATCTGTAAGGAAACGTTTGATTTTATAACTATAATAGTTATGATTATTTCCGAAGTTATAATTTAAAGGATTAGCTGTTGAAATATTTTCAACCAATTGATTTATTGTTGAAAGGTCTGAGGTAAAATACAAGTGTAACATTTTTGAAATGATTTGAGGTAAAAAACTGTCTATTAACGTTAAGTTATTGCCAAATATAAGTGATTCCGTTTTATGAAAAATAAACTCTCCACCTAACTCATTAATTCTCTTTATTCTATCTTTTATTTTGCTTCTTGAATTTATATTGTTAATCTTTTCAATATCATCAAAAGGAAAGTTGGCACCAGTTACTTTATAGATAAAATTTGTTGCTTTACTGGAGTTTAAAAGAGTAGAAGGACTTCCCAGTTGTGATTTGATACTGAATCCTAACTCAGGAGTCAAGCCAGTGTGAAGATCATGAATTATGATTTTAATATCACTTTTGGAAGTTGATTTTGATTTTAATGATTTGCAGTTAAATGAACCCAAAAATTCTTCTATTTCTAATAGCGAAAATGATGATTGTTGAGCTTCCATTAACCTCAACAATAAAATTCTCGCTTTATCTGCAAATACAACAATTGGTATACGAAATTCTTCATTTTTATTTTTTATAATAACTAAGTCACTATCTAATGTGTATTCATAAGTACCATCGGATTCGTCTCTGAGAATCTTGATTATTGGATAAAATAGTTCTGTAATTTTATTAAGTTCACTATCCCCTGCAAACAATTTTCTGTCAGCGATTATTTTAAACAATGTATAAATTTCACTCCATTCACCCTTATTTCCTTTTAACATACTTCATTATCCTTTGTAAAATTTCTTTTCCGGTGTTATAAATAGCAGGAACAGCTACAGAATTACCAAACTGCTTATATGCTGAGGCATCAGCTACAGGAATAATATAGTTCTCAGGAAATCCTTGTAGCCTTGCCCACTCTCTTGGAGTCATTTTCCGAATTCCTTGACGATTAACTTCACCTTTTATCCTAGTTACAGGGGTATAATCTGTTAAGCTAAAATCTATAACCAAATTTCTTTCTCTTCCCATTCCTCCACATACAACAGCATTAGCAATATTATTATCATCAATAATTTCATATCCAAAACCATTTCCCTTGCTTTCATGCCGTTCTTTATGTTTAACCAGAGTATTCAAATACGTATCAGATAAATAATACTTTACTGATACAGGACCTTTTTCCTTAATATCACTGAATGATACTTTCTTCTGTAAAGGTTTTGGATATTCAAAGTTTTCAATATGCAGATCATCTCTAAAGCCAACTATGTAAATTCTTTCACGATTTTGAGGAACACCGAAATCTTTTGCATTAACTATTTTTGGCTCGGGAACAAAGTAATTGAGATCATTTCTTAAAACATTTAAAATAGTCTTAAGGGTCTTTCCCTTGTCATGATTAATTAATCCTTTCACATTTTCGAGAAAAATAGCTTTTGGTCTTTTACTTCTGATTATCTCTGCGACTTCAAAGAATAAAGTCCCACGTGTATCCTCAAACCCTCCACGTTTACCGGCGATGGAAAATGCTTGGCAAGGAAATCCTGCACATAGTAAATCAAAATTATCAGGAATAAATTGTTTTGTTGTCTCTCTAGTGATGTCCCCGAAAGGAATCTCACCAAAATTTGCTTCATAGGTTTTTTGAGCTTGTTTATCCAATTCACTAGAAAAGACACATTTCCCTCCTAGTTCTTGCATAGCGATTCTGAAACCACCTATACCCGCAAATAAATCAATGAAAGTAAAAACAGGATTTTCAGGTTCCGGGAAAGGAATGTCTGATTTAAAATCTTCAATTAAATACTGTAAAGCATTTTCGGCAATTTCTTGAGTGATAGGTTCTTCAGGATTTTCATACTCCATTATTCGTTTAACTTCATTTAAAGCTTCTTTTCTTAAAATATCAGGATTATTTTCTTTTGTATTATTTATGTAATGGGTAAGGGCTGCTTTTCCAATTAAAGAAAAATCATTCTTCCTTTTCTTTGCCTCATAGAGATAAAATTCTTCAAGTGATAGTTTTATCTTTTGTTTTTTCATTTCTTCCTCAATTTTTATTATACATTTTTCGATATTCTTTTTGATTTCTTTCCCCCATAATCTTATTACGCACCATCCTGATTTATTTAACTGACTAGTAACTTGTTTATCTCTACTAATATTTTTTTCAATTTTGTTTTGCCAAAATTCAATATTCGTTTTAAATTCCTTTTTTTTCACTTCCCAGTTTTTCCCATGCCAAAATTCACTATCGCAAAAAATTGCAATTTTTAGTTTCTTAATTGTGAAATCTGGCACTCCGAATACTGATCGATCATTTTTACGATATCTAATACCTCTTTTCCACATAGCTTTAGATAATAGAATCTCAATTTTTGACCCTTTTGATTTTATCGCCTGCATATTCTTTTTTCTCTGTTCTTTAGTTAGCCTATCCATAATTACGTCCTTTAACCCGAATGGTGCAGTAGAACTTTGATGAAGAGTGCTAGATTCTTTTAGCAAAATAAGTTACAGAATTTAAAGGCATATAATATATATATTCCTGAAA
>JAEKNW010000199.1 GCA_016838885.1 Candidatus Cloacimonadota bacterium | reverse complement strand
TCTCTATCTCTCTATCTCTCTATCTCTCTATCTCTCTATCTCTCTATCTCTCTATCTCTCTATCTCTCTATCTCTCTATCTCTCTATCTCTCTATCTCTTTCTCATCAATTAAACAGTTCAACAAATCAACGATTCAACGATTCAAAGATTCAACGATTCAACCAAAGTGGCAAAAGCTCTTCTTTATTCTTCGAAGTTAGCTCTTGTGCTATGAAGACCTTTAGCAACAAAGATGAGGGCAATCCCTAAAAGAATAAGAGAGACTTGTTTGCCTGATGAAGTGGCAATATCGTCCCACATTTGTGATTTAATTTGTTCAAGACCAGTCTGATAATCATTTTCTAATTCAGTTTGAAAATTAGTAATGACTGAATCAGTAATTGTTTGCAAAGAAGCAATTTCTTGAGGAGAAAGCTCTTCAATCCCGACTCCATTCTTGAGGTCTATAACATTTTGAATCTGTTCTTTACCCTGTTCATATTGATTATTAGCATATTCTTTGTTACCTTCAAAGGCATCGACATCATTTTTAACTGATGTGAAGGTTAAGAACACTCCTAAAAGAAGGGATATTAACCCAATGGAATTTACCACACTAGCGTAATTATTACTTTTCATTTTATATCTCCTAATTGTTATTTAAAAATAATGAAGCTCCAAGAGCTCCTGTGATGATTGGGGTTTCATAAGTATATAAGGGGAGATTTAGCATCTCTTCCAGAATAGACTTCATTGATTTATTGAAAGATACTCCACCGGTAAAAGCGATTGGAGCTTGCCAATTGAGGGAGTTTACTTGATTTACTATTCTCTTGGCTATAGATTTATGAACAGCTTTGATGATAGTGTTTCGAGTATAACCTTTGGCAATCATCCCGATAATTTCGGATTCAGCAAAAACCACACAGGTTGAGTCAATATCTATCTCTTCTTCTGCCTGGAAAGCCATCTCAGAGAGGTCTTCAACAGAAGTTTCCAAAATAGTAGCCACAACTTCTAAAAATCTACCTGTTCCGGCAGCGCATTTATCATTCATGACAAAATCTACAACCTTGTGATCTTGGTCTAAAGAAATTACTTTTGAGTCCTGTCCACCTATATCAATAACTGTTTTTATCTGAGGATTAAGAAAAGATAATCCGCGAGCATGACAGATAATTTCAGAAGAAATTTGATTCTTAAACTCAACTAATTTTCTTCCATAGCCGGTTGAAACGACATACTCCACTTGCTCTAACTTGTGTTTAGTGAGAATATCCTGATATAATTTCCAAGCAGTTTTTTTGGGAGTAACTCCTGTAGCAGTAAAAGCCCAGTCTATAATCTGCATTTTATTGTGATCAAAAAGGACTATTTTACTGGTAGTTGAACCTACATCAATTCCTATTGTCAGCATTTGTTACCTATAGATTTGGGTGAAAAGATTATCAGGTGTAAAATAGCTTTCAGCAATTTCTGCTATATCTTGGAAGGAGACGTTTTGCAAGCGTTTTTCTCTATTTAAGTAAAAGTCATAAGAATAACCTAAACTGCTTAAGATGCCTAATGAGCTAGCTTGAGAAGAGACACTTTCGTCATCTAATAAGCGTTGTCCATTGATGTAATTCTTAGTTAGTTCCAACTCTTCTTTAGTAACATTATGCTTTGTTATATCCTTCATAATCTTATGAATAGAGTCAATAGCTTCCTCTTCCCTATTTCTATCAACAATGGCATAGTTAGCAAAGAAACCTACTTCGGATAGAGCTGTGAAATCAAAACCTACACTATAAGCTACTCCCATTCTTTCTCTAAGCTCATTGAAGAGTCTTGAATTAATCTCTCCTCCGATAATTTGAGAGAGGACGTGAAAGGCTACATTTAGTCTGTAATCATTAGCATTACAAGCAAAACCACCAATATGAATAGTAGATTGATCATTATCATAATCAAAGAGTTGTCTTCTTTTTTGAGGTTTTGTAAAAAGAACTTTTTCTTGTAAATCAGAGTGGTATGAAGTGAAGGAGAAGGTCTTTTCTACGATTCTGATAATATTATCAAAATGAATATCCCCAATAACTACTAAAGTCATCTGGGATAGATCAAGAAAGTCCTTATGCCAAGCATTAATTCTTTTCCTGGTGATTTTAACTACATCAGAAAGTTCACCTGTTTTATTTATGAGGTTTGAGTTTCTACTAAAAAGAAATTGATTAAACTTTTTCACAGCATCTTTAGTGGGGAAATCATGAATTCGACGAAGATTTGAACGGACAGATTGCTTCAAATTATTGAGATGATGATTAGGGAATTGGGGTTCTTTAATCACTTCAGCAATTAATTCTAAGGATTCAGTAATATATTCTCCAAAGCATTTAACCTTGAATCCGGAAGTTTCAATTCCATTATGAATATTAAGATTAATACCTCTTTCATTACAGTAATCAACCAGCTCTTCATAGGTGTATTTCTTTGTCCCAAACTGCATTAGAGCTAAGGTGAAAAAGTTTATTCCTCTAAGTTCTGTCGGTTCACACAGCTGAGATAATCTTCTGGTTAAAGATATGCCTACAGTTGGTTTTCCTATGACTTTCTTCATAATCAACTTTAAGCCATTACTGCAGATATGTTCCATATAAACATTATTCTCATTGGAAACTAATTGCTCATTCTTTGTGTTTTGAAACTCTTTTTCCAGTTTGTCTAAGAAATGATTTTTAGTGCCCAGATGCATAATTTTTAAGTTATCCAGGGTATAGAATTTGTTTGCTACATCCAATAGAAGCTGAATATCAAGACTGGCTAACCTGACAGGATACTTAAGAATCTCTTCATAACCGCTATCCAGTTCTTCAATTCCTAAAACACTGCCAAAAATCTCTACATATTCAAAGGCATATTTCCAACTATGCTCCTGCTCAACCTTAATCTTGCGTAACTCTTCATAAGTTAATCCTTGAATCCGGATTCTATTATACTCTTCAATAAATATTCGGCTGATCTTCTCCAAGCAATCATTAGATTTGGGCACAATCATAATAATAGAAATCCCATTATAATGGCCTGAGATTGATTGAACTTGAATACTGGTAACTAATTGTTCTTTAATGTATAAACGCTTATATAGTCGTGAATTCTTACCAATAGCAAAACCTTTTGTAATCAATGATAAACCTAAGCCCTCTTTAGTCCTCTCACTTATCTCAGGGATAACAAAAGCCAATAAGTCTTGACTAAGCTCTTCATTAATTACTGTATGAGTAGAAAAGCCTTTCTTATAGATGTTTTCACTAGGTTCAAAGGACAAAGTATCATTTGCCCCCCAATTTCCAAAATGTTTCTCTACTATGCCTTTTATAGAATTAAATTTAAAATCTCCACTGATGACTAAAAAGCAATTATTAGAACGATAATACTGCTGATAAAAATTACGTAAATCATTAGGAGTAGCCTTTTCTAAGTTATCCAGATGGCCTATTATCGGGTTATGGTAAGGACTTTTCTCAAAATAATATAAGGGGATTTTCTCTACAAAATCCTCTTCAGGGTCATTAGCGTATTGTTTCAATTCTTCGATAACAACCTTTTTCTCAGTATCAAATTCCTCATCAGAAAAGTTTGCCTTCATTGCTAATTCAGATAGAAGTTCTAAACCTTCTTCCAGATATTTTGAGGGCATTGTAAGATAATGACAGGTAGAATCATACTCTGTGTAAGCATTAATATTAGCTCCCAAAAAAGATGCAGTTTCCATGATCTTGTTATCAGGATAATTTTCGGTTGATTTAAAAACTAAATGCTCCATTAAGTGCGAATAGCCTGATTCAGTCTCTTTTTCATGCACTGAACCTACTTTAACATATAATTGAATACTTACTATAGGATTAGATTTATCTTTAGCTACAATTAATTTTAAGCCATTATCTAGATAATGATGCTTGACTTGTGTTTTTATCATTTATGAATCTCTCTTCCCCACTACTGATGCATAAGCACTATGATTGTGAATTGACTCATAATTCTCAGATTCAACTCGATATTCTATAATTCTCTTATCTTTACGTAATTCGACTACCACATCACGAACAATATCTTCTACAAACTTGGGGTTATCATAACCCTTCTCTGTAACAAACTTCTCATCTGCTCGCTTTAATAAAGAATAAACTTCACAACTTGCCACAGCCTCGACTATATCGATTAACTCTTCTAACCAGACATAGCCTGAGTATTTCACAACTACAGTTACTATGGAACGTTGATTATGAGCACCATAAGCACTAATCTCTTTTGAACAGGGACATACTGTTGTTATGGGAACTTTTACCCCAATCTGCATCTCAAATTCATCTTTATGAGAGGCTAAGAAAAAGCAATCATAAGACATCAAAGACTTAATCCCGGAAACAGGTGCTTGCTTTTCTATGAAATAAGGAAAACTAATATTCACAAAAGCTGAATCAGCATCTAATCTATCCTTAGTCTCTAAAACAAAATGCTCAATCTCAGCAACTAGATTTCTCTGATGATAAGCATTTAAAACTTCAATAAAACGCGACATGTGGGTGCCCCGATGATGATGGGGTAACTCCACAAAAATATCTAAATCTGCGACTGTATGTTGAGTAGCATTAGCCCTATCTTCAACAATTATGGGGTATTTAAGACCCTTAACTCCGACTTTATCTATTCTTACATTTCTATTATCATTCAAATTTTGAATATCAACTGTATTTTTCATTATTCTCCATCAATATATTCATTTTTTAAGTAAAATTCCATACCTTTAGAAAGCTCTGTCTTTTCAGTTTTAACAGATATTGCATCCCAAGTTTGATTGACCTCATCGAAAGTATCATTATAAATTATAGCTTCTGTATCATTAAAATCTTTCAAATATGAAATCGCTTCTTCATCATCTATTAAAAACAAAGCTGTTGATAAGGCATCAGCTTTGAAGGCAGACCCTGACAGGATCGTTACAGAAACATTATTATGACAAGGATAACCGGTTTTAGCATTAATTATATGATGATAACGTGTTTTGCCAACATCAAAAAACTGCTGATAATCTCCTGAAGTAGCAATAGCCATATCATTAAGATTAGTAAGCTCTGCTATTACTTTTGAATACTCACGTGGATGCTGAATACCTAAAGTTATCGGCTTATTTATAGGCCCAAAATACCTTATGGAACTAGTCTGATCAACATATCCCGCTTTAGCACCCTTGCTTAGGAGAAATTCAACTGTCTTATCAACTACATATCCTTTAGCAATTCCACCAAAAGTGATTTGCATACCTTGAGGAAGTATTATATAATCTCGATTATATTCAATCTTAGAAAAATCAACAAGTTTGAGCTTAGTATAAACTTCTAAGGAATCAGGTATTAAAGTCTTATTATAGGCATCGTTACCTCTTTCAGCACTGTCAAAATCCCATAAATCATAAAGAGGTTTGACCGATATATCAAATCTACCCTCTGTTAGCTCATACATTTCTTTAGACATCTCTAATAGATTAAAGATATCCTCATCCATAGGATACTTAACTCCATTTGAATTATTTATTTTATAGACTTGACTTGATTCATAGTCGTCAGAAAGCTTATAAATTAGTCCTTGCATATAAGAAAAAGCTTCCTCTGTAAGGCTGGCTGTATTCTTCTTATCACTTAGGATATAAATCTCTGTTTTTAAATTCTTCCCTTGCAGAGTCGGGGTGTAATTCAAATATTTGCTATCACTATACTCATATTCAGCAGTTACAAATTTATAGATGCCCACTAAAATAACTAAAGCTAATAATATTAATGAGATAATTTCTTTTCTTGTCATTTTTATTCTTCCTATTTTCAATATTTTACCACTTGAATATTCATACAATATTTGTCAATCGAAACATACTTTTTCCTCTTTTTTATTGCTAAAAGGATGCTTTGGTTAGAGGTGGGGTGTTGAAAAATGAAAAGTGAAAAGAATTATGTTGAATCGTTTATTTGTTTATTTGTTTAATTGATTGATAAGAGAGCTAGAGCCCGTAAGTCTTAAGTCCCCTCTTCATTTGCTCTAGCAAATGTATCCAAGAGGGGTGGCATCGAAGATGACGGGGTGTTTCTTAATTCCCCTCTTCATTTGCTCTAGCAAATGTTTTCAAGAGGGGTGGCATCGAAGATGACGGG
>JAEKNW010000198.1 GCA_016838885.1 Candidatus Cloacimonadota bacterium | reverse complement strand
AACAGGTGGCATGGAGTGGAAGCACCCTTGCTTCCACAACAGGCTTGGAAAGCCTGTATAATCTGGCGGCAAGATGCCCCCAGTCCATATTTCCTCGCTAAAGCTTCGGAAGAAAAACCTTCCGACTGAAGATAAGTTATTGGAAAAGGTGGCTTGATGTTTGACCATTCTCAAAGCCTTAGAAAAAGGAAACTACACTTTGTTATTGACAAAATTGCTAATTCTATAATTTTATTAGTAAATGTGAAAGTATTAACTATAAAAAATAACAGGGGGATTGATGAAAGAGAGAATTATTGGCATCGATATTGCCAGAGCTTTAGCTGTTATTGGAATGATAATTATCAATTTTAAAATGGTCTTTGGCTCAGAGGGAGCTGGTTGGGTTAAAGGGTTTGCTGGATTATTTGAAGGTAAAGCAGCAGCAACCTTTGTGGTTTTAGCAGGTATGGGAATGGCCTTAATGACTAAAAATTCTATCAAGGACAATGATCAGTCTAAATTCAATTTAGTTAGAAAGAAAATAATCAAAAGAGCTTTATTCTTGTTTATTGTTGGTATCTCCTATATTGGTATATGGCCTGCCGATATTCTTCATTTTTACGGTATTTACATGTTGATAACACTTTTTCTTCTCAAAAGCAGTAACAAAACTATTTTTTCTATGGCTTTTCTACTAATCTTTCTTTATCCTTTTCTAATGATTTTTATCAATTATGAAAGGGGTTGGAATTTAATAACTTTTGATTACTTAGATTTCTGGACTATTTCCGGTTTCATTAGGAATCTATTCTATAACGGCTTTCATCCTGTTATTCCCTGGACTTCATTTATGCTGATGGGATATTGGTTAGGCAAACAGGATCTTCATGATAATAAGTTTATAAAAAGAAGCTTAGCTTATTCAGTTTTTATTTTCATTTCTATCCAACTATTTTCAGTTTTGTTAATCTCTTTTTTAGCTGATGGAGACATAAATACCAGATTAGAGCTAAAAGAGATCTTAGGTACTAGTCCGATGCCCCCTCTTCCAATTTACATGATAAGTGGTATTGCAATAGCTTTTGCTACAATCCTTTCCTGCATTTTAATTGGTTATAAATTCAAGGATATTAAATTAGTTAATATATTCAAACAGACAGGACAATTAGCCTTAACCTTTTATGTATCTCATGTTATTATCGGTATGGGGATTATTGAAGCACTTAATCCTAGTAAAATGGGAAATTATTCAATCGAGTTTTCTGTAGGATATGCTTTAATCTTTAGCTTTTTATCTATGCTCTTTGCTAATATCTGGCTAAAATACAAAAAAGAAGGACCTTTAGAATGGGTGATAAAAAAGATTGTTAATAAAAAGTGACACCCTTGATAGCCAAGAGGTGGTAAGGTCCTTAAATTAGAGGAATGGCTTATTAATGGGCTTTATAAGGTGGACATGAGTGAAAAAGCGAGTTTGCCACTTTTGTAAAAGCTTGTAGATTGCTTGTAAAAGCTTGTTAGTTTTGCGTTAATTTTGAAAGTATTAAATAACAGTAGGTTAGGATAATTGCAGGCTTTGGATTAAACCGAGAGTAAAATAAATTTAGGAAAGGGAAAATAGTAAAAGTGAAAAAGCGTTTTGCAAAAGCGTTTTTATAGAAAAAAGTGACAACAAGGTTGCCACTTTGAAAAACCGACCTCAAACCCACTTATAACAACAAAAATTTACACTTTATCTTGATTTAAAAAGTGACAGCAAGGTTGCCACTTTGAAAAAGCGTTTATAGCAATTATTTGTTTATTTTAAACAATTCTCGTATATAGTCGTACTTGATAGACTCATAGTAAGCAAAATAATTTTCTATTATTTCAAAAATTAATTTTTCTAGTATGTTATCATACTTTGCCTCAAATTGAAATGAACCAATACCAATTTTACTTCGTACTTCCTTACTTATGATTTCGATATCTTCCAAACTAATTTTGTATTCGAAGTTTGTGCGAGGGGCAGTAACAATCATAAAATTATCCTCAATATAGAAAACAATCGTATAGTTATGAAATTTCTCAAAATTTAGTTCCAATAAATAGTCTTTTCTTTTTATAAGATTTTCTAATTCAGGTTTTGGTGGATTTCTTTCTAAACGAGATACTCTTAAATGTTCAATAATATCATACAAATAGTTGATAAATTCCATACAGTCGGGTATATATTGTGGTTTTATTACTAATTGATTCATCTCATGGATTTTAACGCCGATACTCTCAAAAAAATACTTATTGTATAGTTTATTTTTGTTTTTCGCAAGATTATCAAATTGCTTTGATATATTTATTAGTTGTTGTTTCATAATTCGTAATTATCCTTTGGTTAGTAGATTATATATTTGTTTTCATTTGATTTTTAAATCTCTCTGAGCAATTTTTACGAAGTTATCGAAAGCTTCATCTTTATTATCATCACTTTCGTTGTCCCATGTCTCTACTGCATCATAAGCCTCAGAAGACACTAATAGCTTTAGTTTTAGTTTTTGGTATTTGAAATTTCTCCGTAAGTCCTCAGTATCAATAATAGTGTCAATAAAACTAGACATCTGTATATTACTAATAACCTGAATCACTTCAAGATATGCATCTCTCTTTCTATTATATTTTTCATCTTTTACTTTTAATTTCCAAGTTAAGTAATGAGTTAAATAAGTGGTAATTAAAGAAGCAATAACTGTTATCAGTACGACATATAAACTATTCATAAAACCTCTTCTAATATATTGATTGTATTACCTGTTTTTGAAAATTTCAATTGATCTAGTTTATCTACGACATTTTTTATTAGGTTTAGTAGTAAATTTCTTGTTTTCTGCACTTATCATTGATTCAAGTCGGTTATTCATTATTCAACATTTTTTCTAATTTTTCATCCTCTTTAAGAAAATAATCTTTGTATTCTGGGTATAATATTTTGAAATCAGATATAATCTTTAACTCTTGTTCTGATGGTTGTCTGACATTCTTATCTGTAAAATGATCATGTTCATTTGCTAACACTAGGTAAATTTTATCTTGATCGTTATAACGAAAAATATCATTTCCACAGCTTGGACATTTTCTTTTGCGTCCTGGAGTTTTATCAAATTCAAAATTGCAATGAGGACAATGAATGGAATCTCTAATACTTATGGTTTTTTGCTTATCAATTTCTTTTTTCTTTTTTGCATCTAGAAGTTCAATACCAATTTTCCTATAAACTTCAAGCATTGATGGATCTTTAATATGAGTTTTTATCCCATCTATTGATTCAAGTATTTCTCTGACTGTCATTATGGAAGTATCAAGATAAGAACATGTTGAAAGATAGGAAATATCATTATATAGGCGTTTTAACTGATGACCAATTTCGGAGTAATCCCAGTCCTCAGATTTTAGTGTATTGTCCTCAAAAGTGATTTTAATATTTGGTGTATTTTTATTCTCTTTGGTTTTTGCTTTTGCCCCAATAGATATAATTACTCCTAGTATGATTACTATCAAAATTATTGCTAATGCAATTTCCATAATATCTCCTTGCTATTAATATGAATTCTTATTTATAAGATCTAATCGAATACTCAAGTACCCCTAAAATGATTATTGTAGAGTATTGATTTATTAAGATAGGTTTGTAGTCATCATTGATAGGCATTAACCAGGAGCATTTATTATCATGGTCTAGTTTTAGTAGTTTGAGAGTAATACCATCATCTATTCTGATGGCTACTATTCTATTATCCATATCATCATAATCATAAATCTTATTGATAATAACAACATCACTGTGTTGGATCTCCGGGCTCATGCTCCATCCGTTTACTCTGAAGCAGTAGAAGTTATCAGGATCACTTATAAGCTCAGTAGATACAAGGATATTGCCTAACTCACTCATATCAGTAACTTCAAAAGGATTTCCAGCTGCTATTTCTCCTACTATGGGAAGTGAAACTACAGAGCTATTTGTATTTGATTTAATGGATTGCTTAATTTCAACATTTGAATTGGATTTACCAAGTTCTATAAATTGTTTAAGCTTATCTGCGTTTAGTTCTGTTTTAGGTTTGAGTTCTACTTGTTCCATGAACATAGTACCTTTACCAGTGATGAGCCAATCAGTACTAATATTATAACAATTTCGCATATTTTCTAAGAGGCTGATAGGTGGTTCGTGCACTCCTGATTCGTATCTACTATAGTTTGACTGGGTTAAATTGATGCTATTAGCAAAATCAGTCTGATTTAATCCAATTTTTTTTCTTACCTCTTTAAGCCTGTCTTTCAGCAACTTACACCACCTAATCATTTTATTTATATCACTATCGCATAATATATATTGACAGTTATGCAATAACGCATATTATTGGCACATCTAATGACAGGAAAGAATAAAACATTAAAATAGTCAAGAAAAATAATAATGGGAGAAAAAAAGAGATGCACTTAAAAGCAACAGAAATCAGAGCAGCAATGACTGCCAACAGTATTAATAGTGAGAATCTTTTAGATTATGTGAATGAGAAAACAGGGTTAGATATTTCTTTAAATTATTTAAACAGAATTATCTCAGGTAACAGAAGTAATCAAAAAGTAGAAAAAACAATTGAAGATTTATTCGGACCTTGGATTCAGGGAGCCATAAGAAGTAATAACCAGGTACAATTTAATGAAATTCAATCAGATAGGGAGATGAGTGATGTTAGATTATAATGCACGTGAATATAACCATGGCAATAAGAAGACAATCGTTAACGGTATGTTAAGAGAGTATTACCATGAAAGAGGTTGTATATTTGTAATGATCATTGATTATACATTTTTAGAAGGTGGTTACTTAGCTATCAAAAGAGCCCAGATGATGGAATGTTTAGATGAAGAAGATGCTTATAATGAAATCTGTAAAGTAAGTACATTCTTATATTTAAACTCAGTTAATTTTTATTTATGGAGATTAAACGAGTTTCAGAGTGCAATCGTTAACTCTCCTTATCCAACAACAACAGCCTGCATGATATTAAAGGGTCCAGGTACACCTGAGAAGATTGAAGGTGTTAAACAATATTTAGAAAGTCACCACCTCAAATTTGAAAAATCACAATTGATGTAACCATAAGGAGTAAGCATGATAACAGCCATAGTAATATTATCAATAATCGTAGTTTTGTTAGTGATGCATGACATAGCTGGAATAGGTAAAGCATCAGATTTAGAGAGTAAGAACTTTGAGCTAAGAGCTAGTAACTATAGCTTAGAGAAGAAGAACAAGGACCTTAAGAATAAGCTTAGCTTAGTTAATCAGAACCTAAAGAGCCTAAAAGGCATTAGACAGAGATGTTCATAGCCAATGGGGCTTTTAGTAGCCCCACTACTATGAATATTAAAAAGGAGTATAAAATGAATACATCTCAGAAGATTATAGGTGTGAGTTTGATAGAGCCAGAAGCTTATTTAGAGTATCTTGAAAGGGTAAAAGCTTATGGATATCAGCAAAGCATAAGAAGTCTAAATCATCTTCAAAACAATGAAGTAGATGATCAGCAAGGATTAGCTGAGGTTCAGAGAGATTTAATAGAGGTAAAAGATGCTTCAAACGGCAGTAGAGAGGAAAGATGTCAGTTGGAGGGATTGACTCAGGATGCTTCCAGTAATAACGGATGGGTTTTAAAGCCTGATTTTCATATCCTAGATATGGATTCTCTTTTAAAGCCTGGTATTTTAAAAGCAGATGAGGGTTTTCCTCTTCTATACGATGGATTTCTGATAGTAGCTTTTGTTGAAACTTGTGAGTATAAGTAGCCTTTAAGGCAGATGCGGATATCATGAGATACCTCCTTGAAATTTTAATGTATCATAAACAAAATAGAAGATTGGTAAGTAGTCCGTCAAGGAAAATCCTCCTTTATGTGTCAACGATGGGCTACTTGCTTTTTGAAGATAGAGGTGTAGTATGTGGTTAACAATTAAAGAAACAGCTGAAAGGCTAGGGATTACTACTAAGACTGTAAGAAACTGGCTTAAGAAAGGTGCATGGCCAACTAAACAAGAAGATACTCACCAAGGTGGCACACCTCGATTATTAGTATTTATTGAGGTGGAAAAAACTGAGGTGGAAAATGCTGAGGTGGAAAATGCTGAGGTGGAAAATGCTGAGGTGGAAAATGCTGAGGTGGAAAATGCTGAGGTGGAAAATGCTGAGGTGG
>JAEKNW010000197.1 GCA_016838885.1 Candidatus Cloacimonadota bacterium | reverse complement strand
TGACGTTAACGGTGAGTTTATACTGTTAAACCTTGATGCAGGTGTTTATGAATTGAAGGCATCGTATTTAGGTTACAAATCTGTAACAATGACAAACGTCCGTGTTAACTCGGATCTTACCTCATATTATGATTTTGAACTTCCTAGCGAAGATATTACAACTGAAACTGTAACTATCGTAGCTAAAAAACCACTTATCAAAAAAGACGCTACATCATCTGTTAGAATCGCTACCAGAGAAGATATTGAAAATCTTCCTGTTAGAGGTGTAACAAGCGTTATAGCATTGCAAGCAGGTGTTGTTAACGATGGCGGTATCCGTATTCGTGGGTCTCGTACTGACGAAGTTGGTTATTATCTTGATGGTGTTAACGTATCGGATCCGGTTGGTGACGGTAGGTTAGTTACTATTGGTGCTGATGCAGTTGAAGAAGTTTCTGTTGAAACTGGCGGTTTCTCTGCAGAGTATGGTGGTGCTAATGCTGGTATCGTAAGATCTCAGTTAAGAACTGGTGGAAAAGAAATACACGCTAGTTTTGAATATATCAGTGATAACATCGCTTTCCAGAACAAAGATGATTTCTTTGATCAGGAAAAAAGATTAGGTTCTTACTGGTATGGCAATAATACAAAAAGTTTTGTATTAAGCGGTCCATTGTTCTCTAATAAAATTAGATTCTTCTATAACATGGAATATTCTTTTAATAGAACAAGTACAAGAAAAGGTTATGACGGTATTAATATTGGTATACTTGCAGATACTGAGAATGCTGACAAAGGTGAAGTAATTGACTTTACTTATCCTGCCGGTGTTTTCAAAAATGATCAGGATCAGACTTGGAGTCATGCTGCAACTGTTACTTTTGATCTAAATCCGTTTAGCATTCGTGTTGGCGGTACATTAAGTAAAGCATGGTGGCAATCCGGATCAAACGGTTTAACTACTTTACTTCAAAACAGGTCGTTAGATAACAATACTACTGATGGTAACATTAATATTAAGTTAACCCATGTACTTAGCCCGACAATGTTTTATGAAGTATCTGGTGGTTATTCAATGTATGAACAAGAAGCCATGGATGAATATCTTGAAGATAATTTCTGGGCTTATGGTGATAGTGCGGCTAATGCGGCGGCAGGTTCTCCATTTGTTAGAACAGCTAAAGATTATGCTAACGTTTCCCAGAATATGGGTCCATACAGAACTCCTGTTCCTTACAATATAATGGGTCAGCAATTCTTCCGTTATAATGATATACCTGGTAACTATAATAAATCTGAGAGAAACTCTATTTTTGGTAAAGTTGATTTCTCATGGTTGTCTAATAAACATCATACTGTTAAACTTGGTGGTGAATTCAGACAATACACAATTAGAAGATGGTCCTCAGGTTCTCAGTCTGATTATGCCAGAAGATTAAATGATTCTGCCGTTGATGATAAAGATACAAGAGAAGGTATAATTCTTAATGCCGGTGTTATTAATTATGGTTATGATATTCTTGGCAACGAAACTGATGATGGTTTCTATGCACCTCATAAACCTGTATTTGCCGGATTCTATCTTCAGGATAAAATAGAATACAGTGATATTATTTTGAACATAGGTTTAAGATATGACTACATTGATATTGATAATAAGCAAATGGTTGATCCTACAAAACCAGAATTATCGATTGGACAAACATATCAGGAATATCAACTATTAGAAAACGGCTGGAAAGATGTTGATGCTTATAGTGCGGTTAGCCCAAGATTAAGTGTTTCTTTCCCTGTAACTGATAGAACTGTTTTCCATGCCGGTTATGGTAACTACGTACAGCAGCCTTCATTATCTGAAGCTTATACCGGATATCACTATCAGGCATATATGATTGGTAACGGTAATCACTTTACAACTCAGGTTATTGGTCTTAGCTTAAAACCAACTAGAAAAACTCACTACGAAATTGGTTTTAGACAGCAGTTAACTGATTTTATGGCGTTTGAACTTTCTGCGTACTATGATGATATTAAAGATCAGGTTCAGTATTCTAAAGTTTATGTTGATTCTAAATCTCCTTACAGAGATTATAATGTTAAACGTAATGCTGACTTTGCAACTACGAAAGGTCTTGAATTTACATTTAATATGAGAAGATATCAAAGATTAGCAGTAAACGCTTCCTTAACTTTCTCGGATGCAAAAGGTACTGGTGCAAATCCAGAATCTAACAATGGTATAGTTGGTGCTCCTATTGAAGGTAGAATTTTTATACCTCAATATGTTTCTCCATTACCATTTAACAGACCTTTAATGGGTACTATAGTTATGGATTACAGATTCGGTAAAGATGATGGTCCTGTAGATGAATTTGGAATCAACTTATTAGCTCGTTTTAATACTGGTCATCCTTATACAAGAGGAACTAGTAGTGTTCCTAATGCAGAAAGAGGCGATGCTCGCTGGCGTTTAGCAGTTGAGCCATTAGGTTCTTCATTAACTCCTTCGAATTTTCAACTTGACTTAAAAGTTGACAAAACTTTTAGAATCTTAGATCAATTATCTGCAAACGTCTATGTAAAAGTTCTAAACTTATTAGGTACTAAAAATGTTGAAGACGTTTTCCTAAGAACCGGTGCTGCTGATGACGATGGTTATATCAGTGATCCTGAACTTGGTGGAAAATTAATTGAACAATACGGTCCAGTTTATGATGATTTATATCGTGCATTATACATAGACTATAATGGAATGTATTCAAATGACCGCCAGATATTATTTGGTGTTAGATTAGAATACTAAAAGTCGTTAGGCGATAGTTAATTTAAAGGAAATTAAAAGGAGCTTTATATATGAAACAAAATGTGTTAAAAATAGTAAGTGTTTTTCTTATACTACTTATGCCTTTGATGATACAAGCCGAAGGTAAAGATGGTGCAAGAAAATCACTTCAGAAACCTAGTGGTACTCCCACTAGAACAGTATTTAATATAAATAATATTTCAACCTGGATTTATAATAATGGTGATTCTGATTATAATCCTAGTGGTGATTCTGGATTTGAATATCCAAAAGGCTCAAACTTAACTGCGGTTTTTGAAACTGGTTTTGTTTGGGGTGGTAAAATTGACGGTGTTGCCCACGTTGGCGGATCTACTTATAATCACGGTGTTCTTGGCGGTAAAATATTACCAGACGGTACTCCTGAAGATCCTAACGCTTCTCATGTTAGAATTTACAGAGTTAGAACAGACTGGCAAACTGCTGATCTTAGTGATGATGTAAAAAAGTTAGGTCTATCCGAAGATGATGTTAGAGATCAATACGAAACAGACTGGAACGAATGGCGTGCACAAGACGGTGCTCCGTTTGAAGATGTAAATGCTAATGGTACTTATGAACCATCAGTTGATATTCCTGGTGTTCCGGGAGCCGACCAGACAATCTGGTATGTTTCTAATGATTTTGATTCTGACGTTGTAGCCGGTCTTTATGGTTCTGATCCTATGAAAGTAGAAGTTCACACAACTGTGTGGGGATACAAATCTACTACAGCTTTAGGTTACACAATGTTTAGAAGATACAAGATCATCAATAAAAACGATAAAGATTTTGAAGAAATGTATGTTTCTTTATGGTCTGATGTTGACCTTGGTGACGCTGGTGATGACTTTGCCGGTTGTGATGTTCCATTAAGTTTGTCTTTCTGTTATAACGGAGCGGCATACGATTCTTTCTATGGTAATACTCCTCCTGCAATTGGTTTTGACTTCTTTCAGGGTCCTGTAGTTGATGGTATAGCAGGTTCTGACGTTAACAACAATGGTGTTGATGATGCAGCTGATTATGCAATTAAATATGGAAAAAAAATTGGTCCCGGAAAAGTAAATATTCCAATGAGTGCGCATTATTTCTTTATTAATAGCGATAATGTATATTCTGATCCTGATTTACGCGATTATAATGGTACTCTGCAATTCTTCAACTTGTTCGAAGGTAAAGTAACTACAACCGGTCTTCCATTTGTTGATCCTACAACTGGTTTAGAAACTAAATTTACTTTATCCGGCGATCCTTTAACAGGAACTGGCTGGGTTGATGGTATTTTACATTCACCTGGTGATAGACGTCAGGGTATGGTTGCCGGTCCTTTTACAATGGCTGTTGGCGATACACAAGAAATAGTTGTAGCTGAAATTGTTGCCGGTGCATTTGGCGAAGTAGACAGATTAGGTGCTTTAGGTCTTTTGAAATTCTATGATAAAGAAGCTCAGGCAACTTACGATAACTTCTTCCATGTACCAAGAGCTCCAGCGGCTCCGACTGTAAATGTTGACGAATTACCAAATGAAATGGTACTTTCATGGTATCAGGATTATAACGAAATTGAAACTATTGAATCTCATGATGATTTAGGGTATCAATTCCAGGGTTATGTAATTTATCAGTTACCTTACGAAGGTGCTCCTATGCAGAATGCAAAAAGGGTAGCAACTTTTGATATTAAAGATGGTAAAGGTAAAATTATTGGTGATGCTTTTGATCCTGCAGGCGGTGTTGTTAATCCTCAGGTTCTTCAATTCGGATCTGACTCCGGTATTAAAAGAAGCGTTTCTATTACCCAGGATTTATTTAATGGTAACCAGACAGTTTATAACGGTACACCTTATTATTATGCAATAAGTACTTATGCTGTTCATGAAGATCAGGCACAGGTTCCGTTAGTACTAGAAAGCCAGGCAGTAAGAGTTACGGCTACACCACAGGCTCTTAAACCTGGTAACACAGTTGCTTATGAAACAAACGCTGATTTAGTTGCTACCCAGACTTCTGGTACAGCTAACGCCACTGTTTCTGTTAAAGTTGTTAACCCGACTGAAACAACTGGTCATGATTATAAAGTTTGGTTTAACCAACAGCATTACTATTTAGATTCTGACGGAATATGGAAATTTACAAACTTCCCTGATTCTGTTGGTAAAAAATTAGGTAAAGATGTTGCAGGTTCTTCAGTAAGCGGTGTTGCAAAAATTGCTTCCGCTAGTGAATATGACCTTCAGTTGACATTAGACTTAGTTACTAGTTTTTATTCTTACTGTGACGGTGTTAAATTAACATTCCCGCCTTCAGTAACAATATATAGTGCTGATGATGCCGGTGATAATCATCATGTTTCGGCAGTAATTGATGAAGACGCTAATACAGTTACATGGGGTTCTCCTGATACAACTCAGGCTGGTCCATTTGTTGGCGGTGATTTAATGGTAGTTAAAATTAGCAGAACTAGCCTTCCTCTTGAAATAGGTTTTGAAATTTGGGATGATGGCTGGGGCGAATTTAATGCCGCTGATTATGGTGCTACTGATGTGATGGGTCATGCTACAGGTACTTTCTTGGTCACTAAAGAAGCTAACTATTTCGAAACACGTAATCACTGGAACGTGATGGATATGACAACTGGTCAGAATATATTGGAAGATCAGGAAGTTATAAATCCAGATGGAATAGCTCAAGCTTCAAGTAAAGTATTTGATGGTATTCAAGTATATGTTGATGGTGGTTATGCTGCTCCTTTAGATTTTAGTTATTATGTAGTTAATAGAGAAGGTTATACATTAGATGGACGTCAATTAGCTGGAAGTACAACTCGTAATCCATTTGGTTTAACTAGTTATGGTGCACATGGATGGGCAGCTACTGCTATGTCAGCAGATGCATTCGGAAATGGTACAAGAGTAGTTGACATACTTCAAAAAGACTATGAGTTAAGATTTACTGGTGAATATGAAGATCCAGACGCAAATGGTATTGTTCGTATTAAAGAAGGTACTGGATCAATTGCAACTGTTTACAATGCAAGAGGAATGGACGGACTTGAAGTTCATCCTATGAATCCTAGTCCAGGATCTGATGCTTCGTTTACAGTAAGAATTCCATTTGAAATATGGAATGTTGATGATGACCAACAAGTTAATGTTGTTATGGTTGATAGAGTACAAGCTGCTGACGCTAATCCGTTTTATGCATTTAATCCTGCAGGTAGAATGTATGTTGATATCTTAAACACTCCTTATTCTGAAGAAGTTCAGGATGTTGAAAATGATGATGCTCTTTCTGCTAATTTAACATGGAATCTTGTCTTCTGGTTTGCTGACTGGCAAATAGATGATGTTGTTGAATTAAGTTATGCAAATCCAATTCAGTTAGGTGTTGATGAGTTTGATTTCACAGTTAACGCTCCGGCATATTCTAAAGAGTTAGCAAAAGATGACGTTAAAGAAATTAACGTATTCCCTAATCCATATTATGGTGTTAACCCTAACGAAATAAACAAATATCAAAGATTCGTTACATTTAGCCACTTACCT
>JAEKNW010000196.1 GCA_016838885.1 Candidatus Cloacimonadota bacterium | reverse complement strand
TAGCACTATATTCTTTTGCAAAAGTAACTTCCATAATTTTCAGGAATATATATATTATATGCCTTCAAATTCTGTAAGTTATTTTGCTAAAAGAATCTGAACTCTTCTCTAAAGCTCTACTGCACCATTCGGGTTTAAACAAACTTAATATGTTTGAAGCGGTCTGACGAGATCGCTTCAACCATCAAGTCTATCGGGTTCTCATACTTCTGTTTAAGCACTATATTCATCGCGTTCTGCGAGCTTCCACTTAGGAGCAAAGCTCCTGATTCATCAAAATTCACAGGGAAGTTTGATGATTTAGCATCAACATTCCAAAATACTATAACTGGTGTTGTATAACCAGCTTCAGCATATTGGCGATTTATCATTTGCCAAGCATTATCTTCTGGGGTCCTCACACATCTATTAAACTCCATATCGCTAAATATAATAATATGGGTTGGCATCTCTTCAGCAGCTACCTTGCCCTGCTTAGCCTTATTTAAGACTAATTCAAAAGTAGCTTCTAAATTAGTACTCCCACGCCAATCTGCACGCATGGCATTACTAACTTTATCATATATATCCAAACCCTCAATCTTTTGGAACTGAGGTTCATTACTAAAAGTAATAAAATAGTCACTAAAAGCTTGGTTTGGGTTGCGTTCTGCCATAAACAACCCCAAACCCAGAGCCATGCTCATCGGGATACAATCATTCCAAGTCATACTTCCACTAACATCTATCACAGGCAAAGCCCTGTATTCTGCTGGCAAGTCATTTAACTCTCTTAAATTTTTCCACTGCAAGTCTGCCAACTTTCTTATTTCTATATCAATTTCTGGGGGAGCTTCGTTATCAAAATATATATTAGTCCATTCTTCATAACTAGGCATAAAACTTCTTACTATGTCAAAAGGGGTTAACCTTTGTGCATTAATTTTAGCCTCTCCAGCCTCAACCTTCTCTAAGTAAGCTTGCAGTATATTATGCTTGGCAAAAGCTTTTCTATACTGTTTTAAAGCCACAGATGGCGTCTGCTCTAAATTAATCTCATTCCATTCATTCTTACTCATCTGCTGCTCTACTACCTTGGTTTTACCAGCAATCTCCCTGCGGTAGAGAGAGTAGCTTTTAATAAAACCATTAGCTCTCATATACTTTACCACTCTTTCGTACTGAGAGTTCTTACGTGGCATCCACTTAGCAACAATTCCACCAATTTCTTCATCTTTCAACATTCTAAACAAAAAAAATAAAATTTTATCTACTTTTTTATTCCTCTTCAAGCTTTTACCCAGAAGAGAGTTGGCTAAAAAAACTAAATCATCCACACGGATGATATTTAACTTTAAATTTTCTTCTTTTACTAAATTATCTATAACCTTTTCACTATCCTCTTTATGGGTTAGCAAAAACTGGGTAGCTAATCTAAAAAACCTTCTCTCACCACTACCTTCTACTATGTCTCTAGTATAAAATAGTAGCTTCAAGGCAGTCTCTTTATCCACTTCCCAAGCATTATAAACACTTAGGAGTACCTTCTCTACTTCGCTATATCTCATAGCTCCTGACTCTACAAATAAGTCAAAGAGGCTATTCCCACTTGAGGAGTGGGTAGCCATGCCGTTAAGCGTTAAATTATTATTATATTCCATAACCTTAATAAATGTATTTTCCATGAAGCCTCCTTATGGCTTTAAACCCGAATGATGCAGTAGAACTTTGATAAAGAGTGCTAAAAGAATCTAGCACTCTTTATCAAAGTTCTACTGCATCATTCGGGATTATTAGTAGAATATTTTATATACTAAACTAAGTAACTAATTGATTTAAAATACATGGTTACACTAAAAAACTAGGATAAAGTAATTCTTGCTATTCGAACAAGACTTTCCTTGACACAGAATAGATAAAATTAATATAAGTTTAAGTCTATTTAATATAGTAGCTTAAACATATATGCAGTTTCTAAAGGTGGTACACTATGGATAGAGATTTATTGGTAAACAAGGATCTATTACATGAGTTAAAGAAGATTATCAGTGATGGCAAGAATCAAGTTGCACAAGCTATAAATGTTGGATTAACTGCCACATATTGGAATATTGGTAAACGCATTAATCAAGAAATTCTTAATAACAAAAGAGCAGGCTATGGAAAAGAAATTATAACTTCAGTTAGTCAAGTTTTAATCAATGAATATGGTAATGGATTTTCAGACAAAAATCTTCGGCATATGATTAAGTTTTCAGAAGTTTTTCCTAATCTTCAAATTGTCTTGACGCTGTCTAGACAATTGAGTTGGTCACATTTCACTAGTATTATCTACCTGAAAACAGAGTTAGAAAGAGATTTTTACGCAGAGATGTGTCGTGTTGAAAAGTGGAGTGTAAGAAGACTTCGCAAGAAAATAGATAGTATGCTGTTTGAAAGAACCACTATTAGTAAAAAGCCTGAAGAACTTGCTAAGTTAGAATTATCTGAACTAAGAGAAGAAGATAAGATGAGTCCAGATCTTATTTTCAAAGATCAATATGTTTTAGACTTCTTAGATTTAAAGGATACTTATGCTGAAAGAGACCTGGAAAAGGCTATATTGAAAGAGATAGAGAATTTCTTAGTTGAACTTGGAATTGGATTTACCTTCGTTGCCAGACAAAAACGTATGGTTATTGATAATATTGATCACTATCTAGATTTATTGTTTTACCATAGAAAGTTAAAGAGATTGGTTGCTATTGACCTTAAAATCGGTAAGTTTAAGGCAATGTATAAAGGTCAGATGGAGCTGTATCTTAGGTATCTAGAGAAATATGATATTGAAGAAGGAGAAGATAAACCAATTGGGCTTATTCTCTGTGCTGAAGGGAATCAAGAACAAGTAGAATTACTTCAACTTGATAAAGCAAATATTAAAGTAGCTGAATATATAACAAAACAAATCCCAAAAGAACTATTAGCCAAGAAACTTCATCAATTTACTGAAAAGGCTAAATTGCTTATTGAGAACAGGAGTAAATAGATTTGATTGGAAAACCCAGGAAATTTACTGCTACACACTACAAAGCTATGATGCTTGGTGTTTTCAGCACAAAATATTTCTTAAGAACTTATAAAAGTTATTATTGTTAGGACAAAACCCTAAAACAAAGGATAAATAAAATATATTATAAAATAGGAATGCAATTATGACACAATTCACTGAAAAATATCTAGATATACTCAATAATATCGAATTAGGACTCAAGGAAGAGTATGAATTTAATGAAGCATTAAGTGATAATAAATTAATATTTGCTTTAGAAAACGCAATCATTGCCATTAAGAAAGAGTTTGGTTATGCTCGAAATGAAAATGTAGTAGTAGATGATGACACTAAAACAGTTATAGAGCATTGTGTTATCATAGGAAAATATAGAATAAACAAGTCAAAAGAGATAAACTTGCAAGATTATGTAAAATGCCTTGAACAGATAAAAAAATCAGTTAAAAGACACTCACAAGATGGTAGAAGGGGTTACTACGATTTTGTTAAGAATTATGTATAATAGGTGCATAATACATATATTCGGGAGTATTAGGAGCTTACTTTTGCAAAAGAATCTGCGCACTTCTCTAAAGCTCAACTACATCATTGGGGTTATATATTGGTTCTAAGTGAAGGTGGATTTTGTATTTTTACCTTCAAAACGAACCAGAAGAGGAAATCTATGAATGTGCAAGACTTTTTCTATAAGCATAATGGCTATGCAAGAATGAAGGATTTAAAAGAAAATAAATTCCATACTAGAGCCATTGCAAAGGCTGTAGAAGAGAATATTATTGAAAAGATTAAGCCAGGGCTGTACAAACCTGTAGACTAGAGACTATTCAAACTAACTAAATGATATTTAATACTTTAATTTTTAAAAGGCTCAATTACTGCACACTTTTTTTTTAAAATTATCATATAAATTTCAACTTGACTTCAAGCTTGACCTTTAGAATAAATATTTGATGTTAACATAACCCTCTTAAATCCCTTGAGGATTTTTAAGAATTTCCAAGCTATCTCTTGGATGCGGATGTGGGCATCCGCATTCCCAGTGAAGAGGCTTTGTTACAAATAAACAATCGTGAAAACATGTCAAGAAAACCTAAAGATGGGCAATAATATTGACTTCTTCAAGTATAAGCTACTGGAGAAGAGAGCTTGATGGTTGAACAGTCTCAACGAGGGAGACTGTTTAATTTAATTGTTTGATATTGAATACTTTATATTTTAAAAGAGCACAATTAGTGCACATTTTATATAAATTAGCTTAGTCTTTTCAAATTGACTTAAAGCTTACATTCATGTCTAAATCTCAGATATTGAGATAAGACCTCTTAAATCCTGAAAGGATGCAGATATAATAGGCAGGGTTCGCAAGACCCTGTGTGATAATCCCACACATAGCTAAGCCCCGGAGGGGCGATAATATACTAGCTAAATAAATGATATTGTCGCCCCTCTAGGGCTCATCTTTGGTAGGGTACTCGGTACAGTGTCTTCGAACACTGCCTACAATATTTTCATCCCTTGGGGATTTAATAGAAACAAGCTTACAGCTTGGGGCGGAGAGAATCTCCACCGTCCGACAGAAGAGGCTTTGTTACAAATAAACAATCGTGAAAACATGTCAAGAAAACCTAAAGATGGGCAATAATATTAACTTCTTCAAGTATAAGCTACTGGAGAAGAGAGCTTGATGGTTGAACAGTCTCAACGAGGGTACATCAACAATAAAAAGTCATATCTTGACAATAATCTACAATAAGTAATAATTAGTTAATAGAGTATTTTGAATAAATATAAACTATAATATTTAATTTAATAACATAGAGGGATTTAACAATGATTAGCAATAATGAAATACTTATATACAAAAGTAATGATGGAAACTCTGATATCTCAGTGAGATTAGAGAATGAAACTGTTTGGCTTACCATCGATCAAATGGCAGAACTCTTTGATAAAAGTCGTTCTACTATCAACGAACACATTCTAAATATCTATAAAGAAGAAGAGCTATTAAAAGAAGATACAATAAGAAAAATCGGAAATTCCGATTTTTCTACTAAACCTACTAATTTTTATAACTTAGATGTCATTATTTCAGTAGGGTATAGAGTTAAATCAGTTCAAGGAACTCGTTTTAGGCAATGGGCTACTAAAAGACTAAAAGAGTATATCGTTAAAGGATTCGCTTTAGATGACCAACGCTTAAAGAATTTAGGTGGAGATAATTATTGGAAAGAATTACTTGATAGAATCCGAGATATACGAAGTAGTGAAAAAGTAATGTATAGGCAAGTTTTAGAGCTTTATGCTACTGCAATTGATTACACTCCCAAAAGTGAGGAAAGTGTTAGATTTTTTCAAATAGTTCAGAATAAATTACACTTTGCAGCTCACGGTAACACTGCTAGTGAAGTTATTTATTTGCGTGTTGACAGCAATCAGCCTTTTGCTGGACTCACAAATTTTAAAGGAGAACACCCAACTCAAGCCGAAGCTATGATTGCTAAACACTATCTATCAATACAAGAATTAAAAGTGTTGAATAATCTTGTATCAGCTTATTTTGATCTAGCAGAGTTAAATGCTATAGAAGAACGAGTAATGACAATGTCAGATTATGTTCGAGAGTTGGATAACATTCTCTCTTCGGCAGGTCGTAAGATACTAAATAATTCTGGTTCTGTGTCTTCTCTAGAAGCTAAATCAAAAGCAAAAAATGAATATAAAAAATATAAAGCTAAAACGCTAGAAAGTGTTGAGAAAGAATATCTAAATACTATAAATTCTATAGAAAAAAGTGCTAAAATTGGTAGCCATAGAAAAAAATAAAGGCTTTAAAAGACCTGAAATTATTGAAAAGAATGATTTCTTTGAAGTTAAAATGTATAGATCTGTGATAGAGTTGATGATTCAGCACAAGGAAAAAACTTCTCATGGTCGATTATGGTTGATTACGGTCGATTACGGTTGATTACGATCAATTAGATCTAATCTTTCCGACATGAATTAAGTTGTTGTATAGAGAAGCACATAGATTAAAAACTATTGACTATATAAAAAACAAAATGAACATCATCATAAAATATCTTTCCAAGAAGAATTTATTACATTTCTCAAAAAAAACAATATGGATTATAGTGAAAAATATATGTGGGAATGATTCTATTAAACCCTTTCAGGGTTAAGATTTTAGTGTTGACTATATACCCAGGGTCAATTCTACTTCGCTTTTTTGCAAAAGCTTCGTAGAATGGGACCCTGGGCTATCCTATGTAATCCCTTTGGGATTTTGTGTCAAAAGCTGACACTTATGAATTACGAAATGGATTATTTAAGGGTATAAATCGATGGGCTCTAACCGTGTGAATCGGGGTGGTAGCTGGAACAACAGTGCAACTAATTGCCGGGTAGCTAATCGTAACAACA
>JAEKNW010000195.1 GCA_016838885.1 Candidatus Cloacimonadota bacterium | reverse complement strand
TTTTTCCGAATATATATATTATATGCGTCTAAATTCTGTAAGCTATTTTGCTAGAATAATCTGCACTCTTCACTAAAATTCTACTGCACTACTTGGGTTAAAGGATATAATCTGTTTTTAAGAAATTAGATGATTTAGAATTCAAAATTTCCTTCAATATTTTTTTATTATCTTCAGTTTCCTTGAAAGCAACCATAGTCCTAATCGAAAACACTTTTAAAGCATCGCTAATGGATAAAGTTCCTTCAGCTGAGTCCTTCCTGCCAGTAAATGGGAAAATATCAGGTCCTCTCTGGCATTGAGAATTGATATTAACTCGACAGACTTGATTAACTAAAGTATCTGTTAACTCAGATATTTGATTATAGTCCTTGCCGAAAATACTAGCTTGTTGTCCAAATGGGGAATTAATTACATATTCTAATGGTTCTTTAATATCTCTATACTTAACAATAGGAACAATTGGACCAAACTGTTCTTCATGATAAATTCTCATTGTGCTGTTAACATTTTCAAGAACTACAGGGAAGAATGAAGATTTGTTAATCATCCCCCCCCTTTTATTAGAAATGATTGCCCCGTTGTCTGTAGCATCTTTAACTAGTTCTGACAACCATATAGGTTTATTTTTTTCAGGTAGAGGTGTTAAATCAACCTGATCACTCCACGGCAATGCTAAGGTTAAATTATCAACAGCAGTGGTAAATTTCTGCAAAAACTCATCATAGATATTCTCATTAACAAAAAGTATCTTGAGGGCTGTACATCTTTGTCCATTGAAAGATAATGACCCGGTAATACACTCTTTAACTGTAGTCTCAATATCAGCATCAGCTAAAATTATAGCAGGATTTTTAGCTTCTAAACCTAACACAGATTTTAGTAAATGTGGATGCGGATGTTGCTTTTTTAATATATCTGCAACTTTACATGAGCCAATAAAAGCTAATACATTTATCTTACCTGAAGACATAATAGGAGCGATTACCTTTTGACCTTCTCCATATACAATATTGACAACACCTTGAGGAAATGCTTCTTTAAAGGCATCTAAAAGAGGAGAATGCAATAAAACACCAAGTTTAGGGGGTTTAAAAATTATAGTATTACCCATGATGAGGGCAGGAATCAATGTTGTAAAAGTCTCATTTAATGGATAATTGAATGGCCCCATGCATAAAACAGTTCCAAGTGGTGCTCTCTTGATTTGAGCGATAGTATTCTGCTTAATAGTTATCCTGGAAGAATTTCTATCTAAATCTTTGAGGGCTTCAATTGTATCCCTGATATAATCTATAGTTCTGTCAAACTCCTTCTCTGAATCTTTGAGGCTTTTACCAATTTCCCACATTAGAAGATTGACAACAAGTTTTTTCTGATCTTTCATTAACCGAACAAAATGCTTAAAACATTCGATTCTTTCTTCAATGGTCATTTTTGGCCAAACTCCCTGTCCATTATTATAGGCTTTTACAGCACTATCAAGAGCATAGAGAGCAGTTTTCTCGTCCATTAAAGGATAAGAACCAATATTGTTTATAAGCGAGTCTCCTTCATTAACATAAATGGAAGAATATACATTTTCAACTTCTCCTCGCCATTCGTGAAGTTGACCATTAATAAGATATTTTGTTTGATGTAATGGGAATGAAACTTGAATATCTTCAGGTATCTCAGATAACTTAGGGAAAAAATCTTGTGTTTTCATGCTTTCCTCATATTTTTTTATGATTTTAAACCCGAATGGTGCAGTAGAGCTTTAGAGAAGAGTGCAGATTCTTTTAGCAAAATAACTTCCAGAATTTGAGGGCATATAATATATATATTCCTGAAAATTATGTAAGTTATTTTGCAAAAGAATATAGGGCTATTCTCAAAGATCTAAGCATTATTTGGGTTAAATGGCTCTAGTTCTAGCCTAGTGGTCAAAAAGAGACTTTTACAGCATTGCTTTAATTCTTTCAATCAACAAGAGATTAATTCCGTGGAAGAATTTTTTAGCAATAGTCTCATCATTTTCTAATAATGTACATAGTTCTTTATAGTGTAAGATTATAGCCTCAGTTTCTTCTTCTGCAAGAACATCAGCTGATCTATGGAGGGGGATAGTAAAGTTCAATTCTCCGATGATAGCACCAGAGTGAAGTTTAGCCACGATTTTAGGTTGATTATTGTGATGGATTACCACTTTAGCTTTTCCCTTAGTAATAATCATTAGGCTCCGATCTCTTTCTCCTTCTTTGATGATTATCTCTTCGGGCTGATAAATTTTTTGTAGAGCAATCTCTTCGAATCTTGCAAACTCGGAAGGTGTAAAATTAAAGTCTTTTAGGTATTCCATGGCTATTTCCTTGCTGAATAGAGGTTTAGTCTGATAAGTTTCTCGGCAAGTGAATCATTTAAGGCTGCATGAAACTTAGCTTGTAACTTATTATCAATAGTAATTTTGTCAAAATCTATGGTATATTGAAGAAGAAGGGTTTGGGTTTCACATTGATAATTTAGAGACCATTCATTTTGGAAAAGTTTCTCTTCTCCAAATATTTCACCTTCACTCAGGCTCATAATACTCTGTCCTGTGCTAGGCGAGATAATATTAACAATGCCCCTAGTTATGATGTTAACAACACCGGTTTTGATTTCAATAAGCTCTTGGGGCGAATATTCGTGAGTATGAGTTTGGCAGGGAAGAGAAGCGATCTCCTCTTGGGTCATAAATTTCAAGAGGTCATTATTATTTTTCCTTGTATAAATATTCATTAAAACTCCTTGATTTTAAGCAAAGTCAGACCATTAAAAATCAGAGATAAGACGATTGACATTATAATAGCCAGTGATGAGCTTTTGAGCTCCTTATTGAAGATGGGATATTTCTCTGAAAGATAATAATTACCTCTCTTGTTTAAATACTTTATGTAGGCTTGATCTGCCAACTTTTCATTCATGCGATTAATATATTCATCTCTATTTCTACTCATTAAAAAATCATATTTTTGATCATTAATTTGGCTCTTTTTATCTGCACCGTCTGTCTTGCTAAGTAGAGAATCAAATTTTGCTATTTGTCTACTATAACTATTTTCATGGATAGATGTTAGGGTTAAGGCTTCAAATAACCATTTGGTAGGGATAAGTTCACAGAATTCAGGAACTTCTCTTTGTGAAGAGATAGTCAGACTTGGGTTCATGGTAGAAAAGGGGATAATCGCTCCACCGAAGATGATCATTGGGATTAGAGCTAGGGGCAAAGTCATCAGTAATCCACGCTTGTCTGGGATAGAAGCTGAGGCAAAAAGTCCGATACTGATACCACAAAAACCTGACAAAGTTAGGAGCATAAAATAGATAGTGAAATGTCCTTTAAACCCTAAGATCTCTTGTGCTACGAGAGTATATATTATTACTTGAATAATAGTGAATGACAATAGTGTCAATACTTTAGCCAAAAGATAATTAGAAGCTAACAAGCCAACTTTTTTCTCTCTAACAATGATTAATTTCTCGGGTTGAATATCATAAAGACTGCCTGCCATACCTAAGAAAATGAAGACTAAAATAGAGATAAAATTAAAAATAGGGATGTTAGGATTATTGCCAAAGCTATACGTTAAAACATCACTTTTCTTCAATAATATTGCACAAAACAAACCTAAAACTAAAGGAACAAAGAGTAACATTACTAAATTTATTTTACTAAATAGGGTGTTTATGATATTACGTCGCAAGCAGTAATAAAATTGATTAATATTGTCTTTAAATGAGTTTTTCTTCTGATTTTTAAAGCGATGAGAAGAAGTTTCACTGCTTTTTTTAGTCATCAAATCCCCAATCAAAAATCTATCACGTTTACTTATCCAATGGTCAGGTGGGAAAAATCTCTTTTCTGTTTTATTCCATGCTTCATTAGAATAACCTTTGTATTCTAGGATATCAAAGACAAAATCCACCATCATTAGGTTTTTTTTCTTCTCTATCTCTTCTTTGCCCACAATAATCTGTTTGAGCTCATCGTTAAAATAACTAAACACATCTGCTGCATCTCCAAAATAAACGACCACCCCTTGTCTATCTAAGAAGAGGAGTTTATCGAAAGAGGCGAATATCTTAGGGTTAGGTTGATGAATCGTGGTGATAATCATCTTCCCATTATTGGCTAAATCCCTCAGGATGGAGAGGATTTGCTCTGAATCTTTGGAAGAGAGCCCGGAAGTAGGTTCATCTAAAATTATTATTGCCGGTTCAAAAATCAACTCTAAAGCTATATTTAATCTTCTTCTTTCTCCTCCACTCAATACCTTTTTTTCTTCATTTCCCACGATATGATTACGTTTTTCAAAAAGTCCTACTTTCTTTAAAACTCTCTCGATTCTATTCCTCAAAATTATACCTTGAATTTTGCCTGAAGAACGTACTTTGGCATAGTAATAGATATTTTGATAAACTGTTAAATTAGTAAAAAGAAGGTCACTTTGAGGAACATAACCAACATTTTTTATGATTTGTTGGAAATTATCCATGAAATCTAACCCGTCTATGGAAATATCTGCTTCATCAGCTTTCATCTCTCCATTAAGCACTTTCAAGAGGGTTGTCTTTCCCGATCCACTAGGACCCATGATTGATAGTAACTCCCCATTCTTGAGACTAAAGTTAATATTAGTCAAGGCTAAACTGCTACTATCCTTAAATTTATGCCTTAAGCGATTAACATTAAGTTCATTAAAAGAGACATTGCTAGCAACTAATTCTCCTGTAGGAGAAAACTTGTAACTATTCCCCTTCCAGGTAATTAAATCTTCATTTACTCTTAAATTTAGTTTTTCTTTCTGATTTATATTATTAACTAGTAATTCTGAAGAGAGAGTCTCAAACTCCATTTCTCCATTTTTAAGAGATAACACAGCAATAGCATTTTCTAACTTCTTCTCTGTAACGATTAACTCATTTCCATAATCGATTAGATAAAGAACTAATGATGTATTTCGAGAGATCTTTCTTTGATTAAAAACTTCAATTCCTAGAATTTCTGATTCAGGACTAAGCTTATCATCAATATAACATAACTTGCTATTGTTCAGTATATTCTTATGCTTCTTATTCTTCTTATCCAGTAAATAGATATGATTGTGCTTACGATAAAATACTTGGTCAGGTAACTCCTCAACCTCTATCAACTCTGAAGTCTCATTCAATTTCTGACTGTAGGCTGTTGCGATAAATCGCTTTGATATGGTTATTTCATACTCAAGCTTAATAATCTCTTGATCCTTAAAAGAAGTTAACTCAGCTGAATTTGCACCTTTGTTAATCACAACTTTATAAATTTGATTTTCTGTTATCTTGATGAAACAGAGACAGATATCTTTACTCTTAATGTCAATGTCTCCACCTTGATTGCAAAATATCAAGTAATTTGTAAAACGAGCCTCAGCTAATGAAGTAGAAAAGAGGTCTTTATCTAAGGGAATTTCCGGTAACTTTCCCTCCAGAAAATCAAAAATTATATCATATAAGGATATCTTCATACGTAATATATCAACGATTTTGACTAAATCAATACAGCCATTTACCGATTTATTCATTTTATTAACATGAGAATAATAGAAAATATTTAATAGTAAAACAAATTTATCACTGTAAGCAAACTCCTGATTTATGATATTCACAGATTGCCTGATAGGATAAGGATTTTCCGCTAACTCTACAATTATTCGCGGATCATAACTCTTACCTAAAAGATTGTTTAGTAATTCAGAAATTAAGCGAGACCTCTGAATAACTAATTCTTCATCATAATCTAAATTAAAAAATAGGGATACTATGGACTTTAAAATAGTCCTATCCTGTGAAAAATCTCCACTATTAAACATCTTCAACCTCTCACTCAGTACTTATTTACAATAAATAAATTAATGAGATAGATTAGTCAAGCTTTTTGTTTATCAATCTGAAACTAAGTAGAAAAAGGTGAAAGGAATAGCCACTGAATCCACAGAAAAGAAAGAAATGCTTAACACGAATGACCTCGAATTAAAACGAATAAACACGAATTAATCTATCAAAATATACACAGAGACTGAGCCCGTACGTCTTCAATCCCCTCTTAATCCCAGAGGGATGTGCAAGAGGGGTGTCATCGAAGATGACGGGGTGTTTCTTTCTTCAGTCCCATCTTAATCCCAGAGGGATGTGCAAGAGGGGTGTCATCGAAGATGACGGGGTGTTTCTTTCTTCAGTCCCCTCTTAATCCCAGAGGGATGTGCAAGAGGGGTGCCTCGTTAGAGGCGGGGTGTTCAAAGAAAAAAGCAGAAGATCCTTTATACTAATTAACACGATATTTTTTATTATTACATTTGGATACAGAACAGAGCTCATAATTATGGAGCGGAAGCTCCCTTGCTTCCACAAGATCCTTAACATATAAGTTTCACAGAATGTTAAGAGAGTAAAAAGAAGAACTTAGCCACTGAGTTCACAGAGGCCAAGAGGAGTTGCACAGAGTTTCATCACCCAAGAACACATAAAAAGAAAAAGATGATAGGAATTCTAAACCCTTCACTTGTATATAGGGTCCACTTTTTCAAATT
>JAEKNW010000194.1 GCA_016838885.1 Candidatus Cloacimonadota bacterium | reverse complement strand
TCTTCTTTTGCAAAAGTAAGCTACATAATTTTCAGGAATATATATTATATGCCTTCAAATTCTGTAACTTATTTTGCTAAAAGAATCTAGCACTCTTCATCAAAGTTCTACTGCACCATTCGGGTTAAACCAAAATAATGCAGCAGACATTTGTGAATGGCACTATCTTCTACTGCAAAATTACTAAAAACTACTACATCATTCGGGTTAAAGTATTTTATGTAAGAACATCAGTAAATCTCTCTCTAGAAGTAAAATAAGAAATGATAACATGTTGAGAAACTCTTACTATTTGAGATAACTCTTTTTGACAGAGAAATATGTCATTGGATATATAAAGAAGAGTTGTTGGGAATCTCGGGCCTTCTTCCACTTGCTTTAATAGGGCCCAAGCAGGAGCAAAGCCAACCCCATCAACAATATTTATAATAGGAGCAGGTTTTGCACATAGTTTAACCCAAATAATGCAGTAGACCTTTGTGAATAGCACTATATTCTTTTGCAAAAGAATCTAGCACTCTTCACCTGTGATACGTAGCTTAAGCGAAGTAGAAAGCTACTTAGAATGTATTAGCGAAGTATTATTAAACCCAAATAATGAAGTAGATCTTTGAGAATAGCACTATATTCTTTTGCAAAAGTAACTACCATAATTTTCAGGAATATATATATTATATGCCTTCAAATTCTGTAAGTTATTTTGCTAAAAGAATCTGCAATCTTCTCTTAAGCTCTACTGCACCATTCGGGTTAAAGTTCTACTACACCATTCGGGTTTGACTATAATATGAAATAAATTAAGCAAAATTGAATTCAAAAAATATGATTAGATATTTAATTTGACAAATTGGACTAATCCTTTAATTTGGTTAGATAAATAAAAAAAAGGGTTTAAATTATGTTTGAAAAATTATTAAAGAAGATTTTTGGTGATAAGCACGAGAAATTCTTAAAGACAATATACCCAATAATCAATGAGATTAATGAAAAATATGTAGAGTTGGAAAACTTATCAGATGAAGAACTTAAGGCCAGAATTGCTGAAATTAGGAATACTTTAAAATCTGAGTTAGATCCCCAATTTGAAAATATAGAAAAGCTTCGTGAAGAGTATATAACTGAAATAAATGAGGCTAAGAAAGATAGATTAAGTAATGAATTAGATGTCATTAAAACTGAACTGAAAGAAAATGTGCAAGAACTCTTAGATGCTAATTTAGTTGAGGTCTTTGCCATAATAAAGGATACATGCCGAAGATTACTTGGTCATGAATATCTGGTTAGAGGTAATTCTGCAACCTGGGATATGGTTCCTTATGATGTTCAGATGATTGGTGGGATAGTTTTACATCGAGGTAATATTGCTGAGATGGCAACTGGCGAGGGAAAAACACTTGTTGCGACCCTACCTTTATTTTTGAATGCCTTGATTGGTAAAGGTGCTCACTTAGTTACAGTTAATGAATACCTAGCCCAGCGTGATGCTGAATGGATGAGTCCCATCTTCGAATTTCATGGAATGAAAGTCGGTTGTATAGTTAACGGCATGTCTTTCGAAGACAAGAAAAAAATATATCGTTATGACGTAACTTACGGAATGAATAGTGAATTTGGTTTTGATTATTTAAGAGATAATATGGCTGTTCATGCTGAGCAATTAGTGCAAAGAGATTTTTATTACGCAATCGTTGATGAAGTTGATAGTATTTTAATTGATGAGGCTAGAACTCCCTTGATTATATCTGGTTCTGTAGATGATGATAAAAACTTCTACCAGGAGTTAAGACCTTATATTGAAAGACTTTCTACCCTTCAAAATAATTTGGTAAGAGAACTTAGTACTAAGGTAAAGAATCTCCTGGATGATCCTAATTCTGATTCAAATGAAATTGGAAAATTATTATTATTAATGAAATTAGCTGCTCCAAAAAATAAAGCATTTAACAAATATATGAAAGAAGCAGATCTTAAGAAATTATGCAATGTAACAGAAGGTAATTATCTTCGAGACAAAAAGATGCATGAATTGAATGCAGAGCTTTATTTCAGTATTGATGAAAAAGCAAACACCGTTGAATTAAGTGAAATTGGACAAGAAGTAATAAATAATTATGAAGAAGATTTATTTATAGCTTCCACTTTAGATGAGCTTTTAGATGCAGTTGATAAGGATGATACTCTCTCAGTTGAGCAGAGGTTAAAAAGGAAAGAAAGAGTTACCCGTGACTTTATGGATAAGAGTGAAAAGCAACATGATATTAAGCAGTTATTGAAAGCATATTCTTTATTTGAGAAAGAAAAAGAGTATGTTGTCATGGATAACCAGGTTCAAATTGTTGATGAATTCACTGGCCGCTTAATGCCTGGCAGACGGTTTAGTGATGGACTACATCAAGCTTTAGAGGCTAAAGAAAGAGTCAAGATTCAAAAAGCATCTCAAACTTTAGCAACTATAACCCTCCAAAATTACTTTAGAATGTTTGATAAACTGGCAGGTATGACCGGTACTGCTATTACAGAAGAAAATGAATTCCTAGAAATATATAAACTAAATGTTATCGAAATTCCAACTAATGTACCGATTACCAGAATTGACCATGATGATTTCATCTATCTTACAAAAAATGAGAAATATAAAGCAATCATCAGAGAGATTACTTTTTGGCATGAATTAAAGAAACCTGTCTTGGTAGGTACTACAAGCGTTGAAGTATCAGAAACTTTAAGTAGGATGCTTAGACTTAATAAGATACCCCACAATATTTTAAATGCTAAAAATCACGAACGAGAAGCTGATATTATTGCTGGAGCTGGTGGTCCTGGTGCTGTAACTATAGCTACAAACATGGCAGGTAGAGGAACAGATATTAAACTTGGTGCTGGTGTGATTACCCAAGAGCATGATGATTATCTAAATGGTGATAATGGGATTAACCAAAAACAACCTTATGGCGCTCCTCTGGATGGTCTTCATGTTATAGGCTCAGAAAGACATGAAAGTAGAAGAATAGATAGGCAGTTACGGGGTAGAGCAGGAAGACAGGGAGACCCTGGAACTTCTAGATTCTATTTATCATTAGAAGATGATTTAATGCGTCTCTTTGGTTCAGATAGAATTGCTCCAATGATGATGAAACTGGGTGCCAAAGAAGGTGATCCGATTGTTCATCCATGGATGACTAATGCTGTATCTAAAGCTCAAAAAAGAGTCGAGGAACATAACTTTGAAATTAGAAAGAGACTAATTAAGTATGATGAAGTTATGACAGCTCAAAGAGAAATTATTTATCAATATCGAAGTAACGTTCTTAAAGGATATGATTTAAAAAATGAAATCCTCAATATGATTACAGACACTATCAATAATGTGATTGATCGAATTGTGGAGAGTAAATCTTTTGTTGAGGATCACGAAGTTGAAGAAGTATGTAAGTGGGTAAAAGTAAATCTTGGTGTTCCAACAGATTATGAAAAAATTATGAATCCAGATTTAGATGTAGATCAACTTAGAAACATTATGGAAGAGAGACTTTTCAGGGCGTATGATCAGAAGGAAGAGATTGTCGGAATTGAGAATCAAAGAGAACTAGAAAGACGTTCCTTACTGGAGGTAGTTGATACAAATTGGAGAGAGCATCTTCGCGAGATGGATCTACTTCAAGAAGGAATTAGCTTAAGAGCTTATGGGAATAAGGACCCCTTGATTGAATATAAAAAAGAGAGTTTCTATGTATTCGAAGATATGATTTTTCGGATCCAAGAGCAGGTAACGCAAAAGGTATTTACACGCGTACTTGTAAGCCAAGCTAATATTGAAGATGTTTTAGATAGGATAAAGACTATGCATAACGAAGTTGATGCCTTTAGGCAAAGTGCTCCCCAAATAGAAGAACAACCCAAAGCGCAGATGCCAAAGATGAATAACCCTCATCCAGAGACCAAAACTCAACCAATAGTTAATGCAGATAAAATTGGTAGGAATGATCCATGCCCTTGTGGTAGTGGTAAAAAATACAAAAAATGTTGTGGCAAGAATATAGTAGGTGATGAATAGATGAAAAAAGATATTGAATATATTAAAGAACAACTCTCAGGGAAACATTCACGAGAGTTTATGAAGAGTCTTAGTGACGATGAATTAAAGGCTTTGATAGATATATTTGAGAAAGATGATGACAAGATAAAACCCTATTATCGGAATTTGGATATTATCGAATCTCAAGCCATATCGGTAGAAGCCTACGGGTATATGCTTAGTATGTATAGAATTGGTTCTTTAACTGAAGTAACTTTTGAAAAAGTAATCCAGATTTGTATGCATTTATATTACATAACCCAAGAGCAAGTTTCCAAAAGCAAATTAGATAAAATTATAATGATGATTAATTTTTCTGATTTTAATTTAAATAATATAAAAGAGTTCATAGATACCATCATTAATGAGAATAAATATCAAATGAACATTCATAAAATAAAACATTGAGGTAGTATGTCTAAAAGTTTAATAATCGTAGAGTCTCCTGCAAAAGCAAAAACTATAAGTAAGTTCTTAGATAACAAATTTAATATTGTCGCTTCTATGGGGCACATTAGAGATTTGCCTAAGCAAACTTTAGGTATTGATTTGGAGAATAATTACGCTGCAAAATATGTGAGTGATAGAACAAAAACCAAAATTATAAAAGAGTTAAGAGAAAGTGCAAAAGATGCTCCTGAGATTTATCTGGCTAGTGACCATGATCGCGAAGGTGAAGCAATTGCTTGGCATCTTACTGAACTTCTAAAAAAAGAAATTAAGGGTAAGCCAGTACATCGGATTACCTTTAATGAGATAACCAAAAAAGCAATAGTTGAATCAATTAAACATCCTGGTGATATAGATATTAATAAAGTAAATGCCCAACAAGCTAGACGCTTGTTAGATAGGATTGTTGGCTATAAGGTAAGTCCTATTTTGTGGAAAGTAATCGCAAAGGATCTTAGTGCCGGAAGAGTTCAATCAGTAGCCTTAAGACTTGTTTGCGAAAAAGAGGAAGAGATAACAGCTTTTATTCCTGAAGAATATTGGAAAATATATGCAAACTTCTGGAAAGATACTTACCAACCTTTCAAAGGAGAGTTAAATAAACTTGATGGTAAGAAAGCAAAAATTTCTAACAAAGAAGAAGCTGATCAAATTCTTGCTGATATAAAATCGGCTCAAGCAATCCTTAAAGATATCAAAAAGAGTAAAAAGAAGGTTCAGCCTCCTACTCCTTATATCACTTCAACCCTTCAGCAAGATGCTTCAAGAATTTCCGGATTTAGTCCCAAGAGAACTATGAAGATTGCTCAGGAACTTTATGAAGGAATTTCTATAGCTGGTGAGCAATCAGGTCTTATTACTTATATGAGAACTGATTCTTTAAGAATCTCAACTGAAGCTCAAGACAGTTGCAGGGAGTTGATTAAAGCCAGATATGGAGCTGAAAAGCTCAATCCTACAGTTCGTAATTTCGCAAATAAGAATAAGGCTCAAGATGCCCATGAAGCCATTAGGCCTACAGATGTTAATAAAACTCCAGATAGTATTAAAGCATATCTTTCACCAGAACAATATAGAGTTTATAGCTTAATTTGGGGACGTTTTGTTGCAACTCAGATGATTCCTATGGAAGTCGAAAATGTACAAGTATTTGTTGAAGTTGGAAGAGCAGAATTTGTTACTAAAGGTGCTACAATTCTTGATAAAGGATTCTCATTAGCCTATAGTTATGTTTCTACTTCAATGGGAGAATTGATTGATAAGGCTTATAAAGTTGGGGATGATTTAGAGAAAAGTGATATAAGTTCTGAACAAAAGTTTACTCAACCACCTGCACGTTACTCTGAAGCATCGCTTATTAAAGAATTAGAAGCAAAAGAGATTGGCAGGCCTTCAACTTATTCTTCAATTATATCGACCATTACAGATAGAAAATATGTTGAATTAATTGAAAAGTATCTTCACCCTACTGAGTTAGGGATTAAAGTTAACAGTTTTCTCACCTCTAAATTTGATTCAACTTTTAACGTCTTGTTCACTGCAGATATGGAAAAGAAACTAGATAGTATAGAAGAAGGAAATACAGTTTTAGAGAAAGTGTTAGATGAATATTATCAAGAACTTAAAAAGATGATCGATGCAGTTGACCTTTCCAAAGAGAAAGAAAATTATTTAGAGCATACAGATATTGCTTGCGAAAAATGTAAGGAAGGTCATTATATAGTAAGGACTGGAAGGCAAGGAGAGTTTCTTGGTTGTTCAGAATATCCTGAGTGCAAAGATATCAAGAATTTCAAACGTGATAAAGATGGGAAAATTGTTATTGTCAAAGAAGAAACTTTAGAAGAGAAATGTCCAAAGTGTGATAGTCCTTTAGTTATGAAGAGTGGACGATTTGGAAAATTCATTGCTTGTTCAAATTATCCTAAGTGTAAATTTACTAAACCTATCGATCTTGGGATAAAGTGTCCTGATTGTGAGACTGGTATGATAACAGAGAAGAAGTCCAAAAAAGGTAAAGTTTTCTATAGTTGTACTAACTACCCTGAATGCAAATTCTCATCATGGAATAAACCTGTTAAAGTAGAATGCCCAAACTGCCAAAATTACTATATGGAAGAAAAATATTCAAAAGAAAAAGGTAACCATCTTGTTTGCCCTAAGTGTGGTCAGGAAGTATTCTAGTGCTCTTAGCAAATAATATCCGTAGTAGCCTAACAATCATCTTATCTCATAAGATAAGAACTCTTTTAACCTTATTAGGCTTAATCATCGGTGTCTTAGCAGTAGTTTCTATATTTTCTGCTGTCGATGGTGTTAAAGTTGCTATTAGCACTAGTGTAGGAAATATGGGCTGGGATAATTCTTTTACTATTACAACTAAATCTGGCGATAGTGATAAAGATTACAACCGCTGGTGGGTTCGAAAGCAAACTAAGAGAGAAGCAAAACCAGTTAATCTAAATGATTTCAATACCTTAAAAAATGAATTAGATGTTGAACATATTTATGCTATGGTTTCTACTACTCTTCACAATAGTAAATATGGTCGCTGGACTCAAGTCAAAGCTACAAATATTGATTATTTTGATTTTAAGAATTATAAAATCCTTGAAGGTAGAAACTTCAATAACTTAGACGAGAGAAAGGAAGCAAATGTTTGCTTGATTGGTAGCAACTTTTGGGAGAGTAATCTAAATTCAGACCCCAATATAATTGGGACTAAACTAACTTTAGGCCAGCATAGATATACTGTTATAGGTGTAGTTGGTGATATTAAGGGTGAGGTAAATGAGTTTGATTTCAATCAATGGCAAAGGCGATGGGATTTAAGATCAATATTTATTCCTCTATCAACCGGAGTTAAATATTATTCAACCAATCAAGAAGTTCAAGAGATTTATGTAAAATCTGAAAATGCTAATAGCTTTATCTACAACAAAAACAGAGCACGGCAATTACTATTAATAAATCATGATATGACTGAATCCTTTGAATTTGCTGCAGAATCAGAAGAGATACTCAAGTTTACTCAGCAATTAAACGATATGTTGAATAAATGGAATACTATTTTAATGGCAATTGCCTCAGTATCATTATTTGTAGGTGGCATTGGATTATTTAGTACCTTGCTTATTTCGATAAACGAAAGAATGAATGAGATTGGAATAAGGAAAAGTATAGGAGCTTCTGAATTTGATATTTTTTCTTTACTACTTTCTGAGGCAATTATTCTTACTTTGATAGGTTCACTTGTTGGTATTTCATTAGCAAAAATAGCAGTAGTACTCATTTCAACTGCAATGAAAGTACCTTTAGTTTTACCTTTTAATGGAGTGCTTGTTGGGTTAGGATTTGCTTTACTAATAGGTATTATCTCTGGTCTATATCCAGCTTATAAAGCAGCAAAAGTGAATCCAATCGAAGCTGTCTATTATTTTGATTAGGAGGATTTAATGGCTACAAAAAAAACAAATAAAGCAAATGTAAGTTCTAAAAAGAGTCCAAGTAAAAAAACTTCAACCACAAAAAAAAGAAGTACTAAAAAGAAAACTAAAAAGAAAATTAATAGAAGGCTAAGCTACTCTTCACTAATTATAATCATTATTGCGGTCTTTATCTTTTTCTATCTTGGCAGAAAAGATGAACCTGACATTATCGAAGAAGTAAATAAACAAGATCAGTCTATTGAAATGACACGATTAGATGGAAATGAGTTATCTTTTTATTATCCAACAGCTGACTTAAGCAATGGTGGTATTGTAGAACATTTAGCTTATAGCTTAGATTATAATGAAGATCATGAACAAGCAGATTGGGTTTTCTATGAGTTAACAAGAGATGAAGTAGAAAAAAAAATCGCAAAAAGGAAAGATAATTTCAAGCCTGATCCCTCTGCGACAATAAGTTCAGCTTTACCTACAGATTATAGGAAAAGTGGTTATGATAGAGGTCATTTATGTCCTGCGGCTGATAATCGTTGGTCTGAAGAGGCAATGGATCAAAGTTTCTATATGAGCAATATGTCTCCTCAGCATCCTGATTTGAATAGAAAGATTTGGTCTGAGCTTGAAGAACAAGTCCGACAATGGGCAGTTAAGAATGAAAAAGTCTATGTCGCAACCGGACCACTACTCATTGACGGGTTCAAATCCAAAATAGGGGAGAGCGGTGTTTCTGTTCCGAATTATTTTTATAAAGTAGTTGCTGATTTAACAGGAGATGAGATTAAGGGAATAGGCTTTATCTTCTCTAATGGAGAAAACAATGGGGAATTAAAAAACTATGCTTTTCCCATTGATATGATAGAAGAAAGAACGAAAATTGATTTCTTTTATAAATTAGATGAAGAAATACAAAAGCAAATAGAAAGTGAAGTGGTTATAGAGGATTGGTTTTAATGACTAAGAAAGCTATTATTTTAGTAAGTGGGGGTATGGATAGTTTGGTTACAATTGCTATTGCAAAGCAAGAAAATGCTGAGCTCTATTTTTTGCATGCAAACTATGGACAGAAAACACAAACCAAAGAACAGGAGTGTTTTGATAACTTAGTACAATATTATCATCCTAAAGATACTCTAACTGTTGATCTTACTTACTTGAAACAAATTGGCGGTACAAGTTTAATAGACATTAATCAAGAGATTAAAGATCATAATCTAAATGATTCAAAGTCAGTACCAGATACCTATGTACCTTTTAGAAATGGTAATTTAATAGTGATTGCCACTTCATGGGCAGAGGTTATAGGAGCACAAAGCATCTATATCGGAGCAGTTGAAGAAGATAGCTCAGGTTATCCTGATTGCCGTGAGACATTTTATCAGGCCTTAAATAAAGCAATTGATATAGGAACAAAAGATGAAACAAAGATACAAATCAAAACTCCTATAATTCATAAAACAAAAGCTGAGATTATTAATATTGGGAAAAAGTTGAATGCTCCTTTCCAATTCTCGTGGAGCTGCTATAGAAACAATGATTATGCTTGTGGTTCTTGTGATTCTTGTTTCCTACGACTAAAAGCCTTCAAAAAAGCCGGTATGAAAGACCCGATTCCCTATCAGAATGATAATCACTAATTCTTGTTTTAAGACTAGTACGTGGAATGGCGGTACCACCACTGAACTCTTCATATATCCCCATGATAGCTCCTACCAAGCCAGAAACTTCGATATAAGAATTAGTTCGGCTACTGTGGATGTCGAAGAATCTCTATTTACTAATTTACCAAATTATAATCGAGCTTTGATGATTCTCTCAGGAGATTTAGTTATTCATCATGAAAGTCATTACACTAAGATGCTGTCTCAATATGATTGTGATTACTTCGACGGAGCTTGGAATACTTCAGCAAAAGGAAAAGTGATTGATTTTAATCTTATGACATCTAAGAATTTAACAGGTACATTGATTTATCAAAAGCTTAGTATCAATCATAAATTAACATTATCCCTGCCCCCAAACCAGATAATCAGTGGAATTTATCTAATCTCCGGACAACTTTTAATTACGGACACTAAGCAAGATGTAAATCCTCAAGAGCTAATTATTATTGATAACCCTAAGGATACGGCAAATATATCTGTTATTGCAGAATCTCAAATTATAATGATTAGTGTAAACAATTTCATAATTTAGAAAAGCAAAAAAAGAGAGAAACATATCAGTCTCTCTCTCTTTTATTTTTTATGATATTTTAGAAATCAAATTTATCTTCAGAAATCTCAACATTAAATTTAATTGATTTATAAGTTGTTGAATTTATCAAAGTACCATTAGGCAAGGTCATTTCAATAGTCATTGGGCAGAGTACAGAATCATTCAATTGATAGTTAGAGAATGTACTTTTTATAATCATAGCTCCTTGTGGTGAATCCATAGTTTCACTTGCTATACTCGGTAAACCGCTTGCTTTATCAAACCATAATTTCATACTTGAATCTTTATATTGAATTTTAACAACTTGATAGTCTACATCATTAACTATTTCGTCTTGAAGATAGCCAATACTTAGTTTTGAAGGATCATAAAGCCAGCCAAAATATGATAAATAAATCTGATCAATCATTTGGGTCAATTGCTCTGCAGGTAAAGGCATACTTTGTCCGGACATCTTTTGAGTACCCTTATCTTTGTTAATGATAGTGGACATTGCCCCCATTGGAGTTTCAATTTTATCATTAATCATGTTAGGGAAGATAATGTTAGTTGTTTTCTCTAAAGCTAAATCCCCCATTGGAGATGTCTGAGTAATGGTACTTGTAGCTACCAAGGAAGTAATAGGAGTTTTACTTTTTACTTGATTTAAGAACTTGGAGAAGATTTCTTTCCCTTTTTGGTAATCAAGAACTTCACCCTCTGCTGTCTCTTTAATAGTAATATCTAAATTTTCAACCTCACCTAAAACTGAAATATCATCGATAAACTCATCTTTGTTACCGACAAAAAGATAAATTAAGTCGTCAGGTTTTAAGTATTTTTGAGCAACACGATAGACATCATCAATAGTTACTTTTTCTATTTTATCTTTGAGAATATTAGCAAAATTCCTGTCATATCCATAATAATCATAAGTTTTGATAGAATTTAGTGTATATTCAGGTTTTTCATATTTAAAAACAAAAGAGTTAAAATATGAGTCCTTAGCATACTGTAATTCTTCTTTAGTTACTTTTTCATTAGTTATTAATCTAAGCTCTTCAACAAGAGCTTGAGCAGCAAGGATAGTATTTTCAGTAGCAGTAGGAGCCATTAAATACAATAACCCCGGATCTTTATATGTTGCGGCGAAGTAAGCTCCCGGGGTATAAGATAGGCCTTTTTCGACTCTTACAGACTTATAGACTCTACTAGTCATTCCACCACCAAGAATTTCATTCAATAACTGCATTGCAGGATAATCATCATCACTAAATAAAAGGTTTGAACGATGTCCGATTAAAACCCAAGTTTGAGAAGCATCTTGCTTATCAACAACGAATACGTTAGTTTTTGAATCTGTTTTTGGCTCAGGAATAGAGATTTTTTTATATTCTAGGGGTGAGTACCAAGTATTGAAATAATATTCTAATTCATTTTTCATAGTTTCAATCTCGAAGTCACCGTGAACAGTTAAAGTAAGATTATTTGGATAAAAGTATTCGGAATAGAAATTACGTAAATCATCACGGGTAATATTATTAATAGTGTATATTTCACTCTGATAATTCTTTGGATAATCTGCACCAAAAATAATTTTCTGAAACTCTCTGAAAGCAATAGATGAAGCTTCATCGTTTCTGCGATAGATGCTGGAAATAGTTCTGGTCTTTGAGGTTTCAAATTCCTCTTCATCAAAAGTTGGATTTTTTAAGACATCAGAGAATATGGACATTGCTAAGTCTTTGTCTTCAATCAAAGAACTTAAATATATTATAGCATTTGTAGAAGAAGCATAACCACCTAGGGATATAGCATTATCGGTTAGGATTTGTTTTAAATCTTCGGCTGGATATTTCTCTGAACTTGAGGTTATTGCAGAAGCTGCAAGTTCTGCAAGGCCTATTTTGTCTATTGGGTCAGTAACTCCACCACTATGAGCTTGGGCTTGCAATCTGATAATAGGGAGTCTGTTATCAACTAAGAAATATACTTTCATACCGTTACTTAAAGTATCAGTAACAACTTCAGGTACTTTAATTTCGTTAAGGGCAGGATACTTTAGTTTATCAACAGGTCTCAATTTATGGGAAGAACAACCTACTAACAAGAGAGTAGTAATCATTAATATTAAGATAATCTTTTTCATAATTATTCACCTGCCTTTTCTAAAATACCAATTGTACGATTTGTGGGAATTAAATACTTGCTAGCAACATCAACAATATCTTTCTTTTTTAGAGAATCAATCTTGTCCAATGTAGAGAAGAAATCTTTATAATCACCAGTAATGTATTCAGTAATACCAATTTGTAATGGCAAATATATACCTGTATCCAATCTTGATAGATAGTTTTTCTTCGATTGCTTGCGGTATGATTCTAATTCCTGGTCGGAGATGCCTTTTCTTAAAAATTCTGCGATTATCAAATCAACTTCACTTATACATTCATCAACATCTACACCACTATTTGGAGCAAACATTATACTGAAAAGATTATCATACTTTGAACCGGGTAAGCCTGAAAAAGAATATGCATAAAGGGCTAATTTTTTATCATATACCATAGTTTTAATGAGTGGTGAAATTTCATTCTGACCAAAGATTAAGGCTAAAGCTTCAATTGCTTCATTATCATGATGCTTAGCTGATGGAACATGATAGCTTATCATTACCATTGGAGAAGCTTCATAATCTACAGTGAATCTTCTTTCTTCAGTTTGTTTTGGTTCTTTTTCAGTAATAAGACTTGATTTTTCTCTTGCTGGAATAGTAGAGAGATATTTCTTAGCAAATGTTTTTGCTTGGTTTTCATCAATGTCGCCATAAAGTACAAAAGTAAGGTTTTGAGCTCCATAGTATTTATTAAAGTAATCTTTAACATCTTGTCTGGTAATATTTTCAATATCTTCTTTTTCACCAATGGTAGTGAATTTATAAGGGTGAACCTTATAGGCTGTTGACATCATCTCTTTCATAAGTCTTCCTTGAGGACTATTAACTTCTCTCATTAATCTTTCATCAAGGATGACTTGTCTCTCTTTATAAAATTCACGGAAGACAGGTTGGGTGAATCTATCTGCTTCCATGGCGAACCATAACTCTAATTTGTTGGAAGGAAGGCTAATTTGATACATTGTGAAATCTTTTGAGGTACCTGCATTGAAGTTTCTTCCACCATTTTGAGTATAAATTTTGCTAAACTCATTATTAACAACATATTTTGAAGATTCTATACCTAATCTTTCTAACTCAGCTTCATACTCTGCTACTAATTCTAGGTTACCTTCATTTTTTGCTTTCAAAAGCTTATCAAAGACTGCATCTTCTTGGTCTAATATCAGTTTTTCAGCTTCATAGTCACTAGTCCCAATAGTTGTAGAACCTTTAAAAGCTAAATGTTCTAAGAAATGAGAAATACCTGTAATCCCCGGCACTTCATCAACTCCACCAACATTTGCTACAGTAATGCAATGAACAATAGGTGCTGAATCGTCTTGTAAAAGAAGCAATTTTGCTCCGTTATCCAGTTTGATCTCTTTGATTTGGTCGCCCAACTTCTCAAACTCAATACTTGAGAGAGTCATGACTCCGATAATCAAGAGAAATAGAAGAATTCTTTTCATCTTGTAATCTCCTTATTTATTTATTAATTTTATTACTTTTACAGCTTCCCAGATATCTTTCACAACAAAGTGTGGTCTTACTCTGTAGTTCTTTCTATTCAAGAAGGTTTTCTCTCCTTCGCCAGTAAGTACCAATATCGTTTTAAGATTAAAATTATGTCCTAATTCAATATCAGATATCTTGTCTCCAATAACGTAAGATTGAGATATTTTAAAGTTATTTATTTTATAATATTTTTTTAACAAACCAATACCAGGCTTTCTATCCTCATGTGCGATATTATAGGGTTCTACTACACCTTGAGGGTGATAAGGTGAGATTAGGATATCATCAACAATAGCATTCTGATTAGATAATTCAGTAATCATTTTAGTATGTATCTTAGTAACATCTGCTAAATCAAAGTAACCTCGTGCTATACCGGATTGATTGGTAATGATGACAACTTTATAATTCAGCTCATTTAAAGACTGAATTGCTTTGGCGCTATTGAGGAAAAGGGTAAAGTCCTCAGGATTATCAATATATCCGCTTTTATCATAATTCAAAGTGCCATCTCGATCTAAGAAAACAACTTTATCCATTATCTTCTAGCCTCAAATGGGAATTTAAGAATATCACTCAATTTATTGTTAGTTAGAATAACTTTATATTCCCAGAATTCGTTTGATCTGGAATAGTCGAAAGTCAGGTTCCAACAATGTAAATCTCTTTTCAGAGATAGGTTATGAGAGAGAATCTCATCAGTCAGAATATTTATTCGATTAGAATAACCAAGATGCCAATTAGAGGTAAGACTCATATCTAAAGAGATGTTTAAACTGTTAGATTGTGGATCTAAATAATCTTTTTCAAAAGACATAGCATGAGTAAAAGATAAAGACCAGTTTTTTCTTTCAGAAGAAGATTGGTAGTAATCCCAATCTAATTCAGCATACTTTATTGTATCTTGGAGGGTTCTTTGGCCTGTTTTGAGTGGGTTTTGAGCTTTAGGGAAGTAGTTAAAATATCTTAGCTGTCCCGAAAGAGACAAAGATTGATTAAATCTCCAATTCTCTAAGTTTAAATCTCCCCATGTTCTTTTATAAAAATCATGACTAAAAGAGATTGAATTATTGTAGTTGAATTGAACCTCATGATAGTTAAATGCATTAGGAGTGAACCTCAAACTATGATTAATCCGAGATAGTTTTTTGCTCTCTTTCTCAAGATCATAACTGGCAGAACTAGTCAGCGATAACAAACTATTTATTTTTTTTTCAGAATCTGATCTTTTATCGTAGTACTTAATCTGCCATATTTGTCCTAAACTTAAGTTTATACTTCTTCTTCTTTTTCCACTAGCCAAACTAATCCCCGAAAAAGAATAAAAGTCTTCATTTTCAGAGAAATCAGGTGTATATGAAAAACTAATTCTTGGTGTTATAACATGCCTTACAGCCTTCAATGATAGATTATTAAATCTCTTTAGTCCATAGAGTTTAGTTGAAGCAGAAGTATTAAAAGAGAAAGAATGACCACGAGCAAAGCCATTTTCTTTTTTAGTTCTATCATACCATGCTTCCCGGAAGTTCATAGACTGTGAAAGACTATAGTAGGGTGATAGGGTAGGGCTAAAATTGAAAGAAAAATTATGGAGAGCTCCAAGGTTGTGTTGATTTATTACTACTTCATTACCTAATGTATCGATGTATGATTCATTGCTCCACAGTAAATCTGAAAAGGACGCATCTGGGTCTTTAATCGTACCTGCATGACTTGCAGATAAATTATAATTATAAGAGAGAGATTTCCACCAAGCATCTTTCACATCATTACTCTTCATTCCAATTAACTCATAGATAGGTGTAGTTGATTCTGAGTATCTGACACTAGGCAGGGTTATTGACTTTGTATTTGTTGAAAAGTTTTCACTGTAAAAACTAGAGACATTGATAGTTGAATTATCAAATCCTTTTGAATAAGTGGCAGAAGAGGAAACAGTCTCGGTTAGACGATCATCGATATTGGTACTATTATCCCAAATCACTTGGCTTGTGGCATAATTAATACTAGCAATGAATGATGAATTGTTCTTAAGTGTATGTCTGTGATTTCCTACAAGAGACCAGTCAGTTGATGTGTTGTTCTTATATTCTCTTTTCCTGTAGTTAAAATTTACTCCACCATTGAAGATATACCTAACAATATATTTGTTGGTTATATTAAAGTTCCACCCTTTATTCTCATAAAAATCGAAAGCTACTTTATTTTCAAAATAATCACTAATTGCATAATAATATGCCAAATTTTTTAGATATTTTCCATCACTATTATTCCAGCCAGGTTGGGGTATCAAAAACCCATTTCTACGTCCTCTTTCAATACTAAAAGTCGCAAAAGGTAACGCCATCACAGGAAAGTGATTAACGTAATAAACAATAGGCTTAGCAGCGATATACTCATTTTGAAAGATTCTTAGTTTCTTTGATTTAATATAGAAATGCGGATCAATATCATCGCAAGTAGTGAAGATACCATCATCGATATCAAAAACTTTATTATCTACTTTTCTGATTTGAGAGCCATAAATGAATCCTTGCTCCATCGAGCCTGCTCCTTTTTCTAAAAGACCAGTCTTAGATTGAACATCCATTTTTATATCACTACTTAAGAAGATTTGGCCAACTTGTTTAATCATCGCATCACCAGTTGAATAAGCTGTTTTATCCTCCAAATTCAAGTAGAGTGAATCAGCTTCAATAATGATATCTTGATAGGTAATTTTTGCATCACCTGCTAAAGAGATTGAATCCTCCTTCAAATTGAAAAAGCTTCTTTTCCCATAATATTGCAGGGAATCACTTTCAGTATAATCTTCGAAAGTGTTAATAGTCAGCAAACTATCATTAATAGTTAATAGAGAGTCAATAACAGAAGGACTTTCTCCTGTTATAGATTCATCTTCCTGACTGTGTAATACAAGGAAAAAGCACAGTATAAAAGAGAGGATAATATAGATTTTATTAAGCTTAAATTTGAAATATTTCATTGAATGTAAATTTATAGAGTTTAGAAAAAATGTCAAGTAAGTTGAAACATAAAATTATCACAAAGTGAATTTGGTTTTAAATGTGTTTGTTCAGGTCTTTAATTATGATTCTAATCTATCAGTGTTTGCTTCTAATTAACTCAATCGGATTCAGTTTATTAACTCTATAAACAGGGATAATTGAGCTTAAGATTGAAAAAATAAAAGTTAAAATCGGAATAATGATGAAATCAGAATACTGAATAGAAATAGGGAGAGTCGGGAAGATGTTACTAAAGCCTGAATCAGGTATTTTTACCACGTTGTAGTTAAGTTGGACCTGTAATAAAATTATAGCCAAGAGGACTCCAAGAGCTACTCCAATAAAACTTAGAAGTAATCCTTGATAAAAGAAGATATTTCTGATCTCTCTTTTTGTATAACCGATTGTTGATAAGATCCCTATTTCAAGTTTTTTGTTGGAGACTTTCTTTAAAAAACTTCCCGTTAGGTTAAAAGAAGATAGAATAATAATGAGACTGAGGACGAAAGTCATAACTCCTTTTTCTAAGTTCTGGGCATTATAAAGGTTTGTGTTTTTATCACTCCAAGAACTCACATTATTGTCTGGAAATAAGGCTTGAATAACTTTCTTATAATTATTTGCATTAAAGAAGTTATCACTATAAATCTCGATCTTATTAGCTTTAAGTTTGCTATTAGCAATCTCTTGTAGTTTAGTATCAGCCACATAAACAATATTCATTTCTAGTTCAGGAATTTGATTGCTATAGATTCCTTGAACCACAAAGTTGGCTGTTAAAGGAATTTTTCCAAGAGAACTGAATTCATATTTATTGAGGGAGAGAACAGTAATTCTATCTCCAATGTTTAATCCATATTCTCTACTTAGCTGATACCCAATAAAGGCCCCGCTTTTTTCAATAAAAAAATCAGATCTGTTATTACCTGAGATTAGACCAACTTGTTCTGAGTTAGGATTAGAATTAAAAATATTTAATAAGCTATTATGCTTTTTAAAATTTTCTAAGTCAATACCTGTTAATTTTGTAAGAATGGTCTCATTTCGATTAAGAATAACAAACTCTTCTTCGTAAACAGGATTTATGTATTTTACAAAAGCTAAAGAATCTAAAGTCTGTGTTACTGACAAAAAATCATCTTCTGCATGGAGTCTTAATTCTATTTCAGGTGAAGATGCAAGAATTCTTTGGATTACGACATTTCTCATCCCATTCATCACAGAAAGAATCACTAAAAGAGAAGAAACACCAATAATGATTCCAATAAGGCTTAGCCAGTGTGAACCGGCTAAGCATGATTTTTTACCTTTTAAATATCTTTTACTTATAAAAGTACATTTATTCATTTTATTTATTCAGGTTTCATAGTTGGGAAAAGTATAACTTCCTTAATTGAACTATTATTTGTTAGAAGCATAATCAATCTGTCAATCCCTATACCTAATCCACCCATAGGAGGCATTCCATACTCTAAAGCCTCTAAGAAATCTTCATCAACAACATTTGCTTCATCATCGCCCATTTCACGAAGTTTTGCCTGCTCTTCTAATCTTTGGCGTTGATCAAGCGGATCATTCAACTCTGAGAAGGCATTTCCATACTCACCACCACAAATAAAAAGCTCAAAACGTTCCACAAATTTGGGATTATCTGCCCTCATCTTTGCTAAAGGAGAAACTTCAGTAGGGAAATCTGTAACAAATGTTGGCTGGATTAAGTTTGGTTCAACAAAGTGTTCGAACAACTCTTCAAGAAGCTTACCTGGCCCGACGTTAGCCGGTATCTCTAATTTCTTACTCTTCATGAATTCAACCATTTTGCCATAATCTAAATCATGTGCTGAGAAACCAGAATATTCTTCGACTAAATCTGCCATAGAAGCTCTTCTAAAAGCTGTTCCTACATTGATTTCTTTCTTATGAAAGGTAAATATTGATTTATTGAAGACGTTCTTAGCAATAGCTTGAATAAGGCCTTCGGTTATATCCATCATTCCTTCTAAGTCAGAATAAGCTTGATAAAGTTCGATAGCAGTAAATTCTGGATTATGAGTTCTATCCATCCCTTCATTACGGAAATTCTTACCAATTTCATAAACTCTTTCAAATCCACCGATAATCAATCTTTTAAGATAAAGCTCAGTAGCTATTCTCAGATATAAATCCATGTCTAAAGAGTTATGATGCGTTACAAAAGGTCTGGCATTTGCTCCGCCATAAAGGGGTTGCAAAATTGGAGTTTCCACTTCGATAAAATCTAATGAATTTAGATAATCTCTAATTGTTTGAATAATTTTTGAACGCTGAATAAAAGTCTCTTTCCTGTCAGGATTAAGTAGTAAATCTAGATATCTCTTTCTATATCTAAGTTCAATATCTGAAAACTCATCATACCTCACTAATTTACCGTCAATTTCTTTTTCTTTAACAGTTGGAGTTGGTCTAAGGTTTTTTGTCAAAAGAGTAATATTTGTAGCTTTAACAGAATATTCACCGGTTTGAGTAATGAAACATGTTCCTGTAACTTGAACAAAATCGCCCATGTCACAAAGCTTGAAAAGTTCATAATTATCATCACCTAGTTCATCTTTTTTTACAAAGATTTGAATTTTTCCGCTAATATCTTGTAAGTTTCCAAAACCGATTTTGCCTTGTCTTCTCATTGCAACAAGACGACCTACAATTATAACTTCATTATTATTTTCAATAAAATTATCTCGGTCTTGCCATAGTTCTTCAATTTTATGAGTTCTTTGAGATTTTACTGGATAGGGATTAATATCTCTATCAATAATCTTTTGTAATTTTTCTCTTCTTAATTTTAGGATTTGTGTCGTATTATCCACACTTGCCTCCATATAGGATTAAATTTTTTATATAAGAAAGCGGGTTTTAAAACCCGCTTTCCACATTTATTTTATTTATTTATTTGTCAATTATAATTGATTGAATGGGTTGTCTTCTGGAACTTCAGGGGTTTCTTGAGCCCATTTTTTCCATTCTGCAGGTTTTCCACCCTTTCTTGGTTTCCCTTTAAAGCTAGGTCTTCTGTCATCTTGTTGAGGTAATGACTCAGGAGCCGGGTGATCTTTGAGTTCTAGAGAGATTCTTTTTGAATCTGTATCTATAGAGGTAACTCTTAACTCAATTTCATCACCAGAATTCAAAGTCATGTCCATAGGCATGCGTGAACGTGGTAAAAGACCAGTGATACCGTCAGTAATGGTAACAAAAGCACCAAAGTTAGTATTATTCTCTACAGTGCCTGTGATTAACTCACCGAGTTTAACTTTTTCCTCGATGTTATCCCAAGGGTTTTCTAATAGAGCTTTTAAAGAGAGATTAATTTTCTTTTCATTCTTGTCTAATTTAAAGATTTGAGCTGAAACAACATCTCCTTCTCTTAAAACTTCTTTTGGATGTCTAATGTTCTTTCCCCAAGCCATTTCAGAAATTGGAATCAAACCTTCAACTCCAGGAATAATCTCTACAAAAGCGCCAAAATTATGGAGGCGGAGAACTCTGCACTCAACAATAGTTCCTGTTTCAAGTTCATTCATAGCGATATCGAGAGGATTATCTTGTAATGCTTTCATGGATAAAGAAATCTTTTCTCCATTGATGGCAAGTATTTTGACTTCGATTTCTGTACCAACAGTTAGGACATCAGATGGTTTATTAATATGAGCCCAGGCGATTTCAGAAACATGTAAAAGTCCTTCTATTCCACCTAGATCTACAAATGCACCAAAATCAGTTAATCTTCTGATAACTCCGGTAACCACTTTTCCTGCTTCTAAATTTTCAAGAGCTTCTTCTTTCATGATTTTAGCTTCGTCGTGTAAAAGTCTCTTTCTTGAAACGATAATATTGCGACCGTTATCTTCGTATTCGGTTACTAGGAATGTGAAATTATTGTTAAGGTAGTGAGAATCTTCTTCTAACATGATATCCATTTGAGATTTAGGGCAAAAAGCTCTAACTCCGAGAACATCAACACTATATCCACCATTAACAATTTTGAATACTTTACCTTCTACAGGGATTTTTTCTTCAAAGGCATTTCGAATTTGAGTTTTATCAGCAAATTGTTTTCTTAGGCTTTTTGAAACTTTGATTCCATCATTATTGAATTCAACAATGAAGCCTCTTAATAAATCGCCAACTTGGTATTTCATTTTACCATTTTTATCTTTATAATCAGTAATATCAGCATAAGCATCATATTTACCATTCATATTTATAAAGATAGATGTTTCTGTGATGTTAATAATTTCGCCTTCTACTACATCACCCATTTTAGGTTCAGTAGTGTTGTTGAAGGACTCTTCTAATAATTTTGCATAATTTTCGTTTTCATGTGAAACCATAGACAAAGCTCCTATATTTGATATATATTTTAGTATTTAACTAACACTCTAATAAGATTTAGAACCATTTCTTTGCTTCTAGTTAGATTGTCCAGTATTTTATTTATTTATTTTTTTATTATTTAATAATTAACTTTAACTTACTCTCTAAACCCTTGCTATCAAAGGATAATATACATTTAAATTATTATAAAAAAAGTAGTTATCTTCCAAATATTATCTTGGAAAAGACCCAATGAGTTTAAACAAAATGGTAAAAAAGTTATAAAAGACAAAAATTAAATAATACCTAGAATTTTCTTTCTATTTTCTTTTCTGTGGCATTCTAGAATTTGATAGATTTCTCTTTTTGGTTTAAATTGCTTGCCTGAAGTTATTGATTCTCTAAAAGCAACTTCAGAATCGCTTTCTAAGATAACAAATTTTTCATTGTTAGTTAATTCTATTTCAAAAAACTCTGGATAATTATCTTCAGATTGCAGACCCAACAAGGCAAGCCTATCTAATGATTTGATACTGAAGTTATCCCATTCTGGACCTATTGGTTGAATATTTTTTTCAGAGATTTTACCCATCAGCATTCTTCCATAGCGTACAGCTTTAATTTTATTATCATCAATAATCAATAAAGCTAGGGATAGTCCTTGATTATAAAGGGGTAGATTGCGTAATTTACCTGCGGATATCCAATTTAAATCATTCATGAAATTCTGTAGTTTTATCTTATCTAATAACAAATTATCTTTCATGAAATTAAGAATTAGTTCCATAATCTCACCTAAAGTTTCATAAACAATAGGGGTATCTTCATAGTAGTGAATGAATAATGAAAAGAATTGTTTTCGATTTGGGTAATAATCCGTAAAGACAATTTTATTGCTATAAGAAGGAGAAATTGCGATTTGTTTAATCAAAGATTATCTCCACCATTTAATAAATGATCTATAAAATACTCTTTTCAGGGTTGGGATGTCCATTAGCATATTTGTATATGAAGCATTGGCTAGTGGGCAATAACACTCTTTTTTATGAATAGAAAGTCTTTCGAGAGCCATTTCAGGCGAATTCCAGATCTTTTTGAAATTATAATTATTATCAACTAAATTACCTAATGATTTAGCTTTAATACAGCAACTCCAAACATCCCCATCAGGAGAAATCTGACATGAGGCTATGCCTGCATAACAGGGAATAATTTGTGTTTTATCACGTAGAACCTTCTTAACTAAATCATAATACTCTATTCTAAAGGCCATGGTAATCTTTTGAAAACCAGTGTAATTACTATTCTTGATACGATGAATTAAGTAATCGATTGCTGAACTATATTTAATCATATTTGGAGTAATCTTAGTATTCATAGTATCAAGTTCATTACGTTCTTCAGCAATTTCAGTTATGTAGGAATCAGGATTTAACTCCATAAGAGTTCTAGAGATATTACTAAAGTTACCAACATTATAATTGGAAATCACGGTATGAATACCCACGGAAAGATTTGTAAGTTTGAGGTTTTTAAGTGCTTTATAAGTTCTGATAACTTTTTCATAATTACCAGGCACATTTCTAATGTCATCATGGTCTTTTCCGATAGCATCGATAGATAGATTTATTACTAACTGACTTTTCTTACAGTGACTTGCAATAGTTTTAACGCTATCAATGATTTTCTTAGTTAAAATTCCATTAGTCGGAATATTAATTATTTTTGGTTTAGAAACATCATAGATGGTAGTTACTATTTCAGAGATATCTTTTCTGAGAAAAGGCTCACCACCACTAAAGGTAATCCAATAGGGAGAATGTCCGATTTTCTTAAAGATTTTCCGATATTCTTCAACTGTTAGCTGCTTACTTTTTTTCTTCCAGATATTACAGGTTGAACACCTTGAATTGCATTCATATAATAAACTGACAGTATAATTTATAGGCATTAAATGAGGTAATCCTATTGACTTAAATAATTTGAATCCGATGATTTTTGGTAATAGAGATAGCATAGTTTAGCCTTTTCTAAGATCTTTAGTTGAACTTATAATTTCCCAAGTAAAAGGATTTTGGCCTTTGATGTAATAATCAATTTTTCCTAATAATCTAGCATAGCTTTCTACAAGCATAACAGCCAATATTTTCCATATATCTTGGGGATGTTCTTTAATCTCTTCTATCATAAGTGAAAGTAAAACAGATTTTTTCTGCGAAACTACTTTATAATTATGTTTTTTCTTTAGCCAGATATGACCAGTTTCGATTCTTTTGCGTTGTTTGATAAAACCTGTAATATCTTCAGGTCCTTTATTATGAATAATAGCATCAGCTACATAAATTTTTTTCAGAATATTTTTATTAATCAAAGCTTCAATACTCGCTTCATCAACGGCACTCTCTGCTGGTATCGAGTCAAATACTCTTCTAAAAGCGATCATTTCTCCTAATTTAGGTGATTTTAGAGCCATTTTATGATGTAATTTCCACAGCAAGTTAACAGCGTATCCACTAAAGGTGATGCTAGAATTAACAGGGACCGGTCTACCACCTGTCATGCCAACATTTGGATCACTAAAAGGTAGGATTAATTTTCTTATTGTTCCTTTAGCAGGGAGAGTATCACCACTTTCGATGATCAAGAGATTATTTGAACTATGCTTAAGGAAAAGATTAATAGCACTAGACTTTCCTTTTCTTTCAGCTTCTGTAATAAGCTTAACCCTATCATCATGTTTTACATAAAAATCAACAATTTCATTTGTTCCGTCTGTGCAAGCACTAGAAACTACAATAATTTCGTTAATTTCTATATCAGAGTAATTTTCGGCTGTAACTCTTTCAAGCAGATTTCCAATATTTTTTGCTTCATTATAGGCAATAATACCAATACTACAAAGAATTTTACTCATTGAAATTATCTTTTGCCTTTTGATAGACTGCGTCTAGTATTCCATTAATAAATTTGCCGGAGTTTTCTGTGCTAAATTTTTTAGCAATTTCAATAGCTTCATTTATAATAATAGCAGGGTGAATTCTTTGAAAAACAATCTCATAAGTTGCCATTCTGAGGATATTTTTATCAATTAAAGCTAACCTACTAAAGTCCCAATTTTCACTTTGTTCTTTGATCATTATATCAATGGTATCTAGATTAAGTAAGGTGTTTTTAATAAGATTTAAGGCAAATTCATAGACAGATGAAGTGCTTTTAATATCTGCCTCTAAGCAAATGCTATCAAGTTGTTCTAAGTAATAATTTAATGCATCATAAGCATCAATACTGGTGATTTTATCTGGAAAATCAATTGCATATAAAACCTGTAAGGTAATTTCTCTTCCTTTTCTCCGCATACCCATAATTGTTTTTATTATATCCTTTGAAATAAATTTGTCATTTCTATAGCAGTTAATGCACTGTCCCAACCTTTGTTACCAGCTTTTGTTCCGGCACGTTCAATGGCTTGTTCTATAGAATCGGTTGTTAATATACCAAAAATTACAGGAAGTTCGGTCTCTAGACCTACGATTCCCACACCTTTAGCAACTTCATTGCTTACATAATCGAAGTGTGGTGTTGCACCTCTAATAACTGCTCCAAGACAGATTATGGCATGATAAACATTTGTTTTGGCTAATTTTTTAGCAGTTAAAGGAATCTCAAAAGCACCTGGAACCCAAACAACAGTAATATCTTTTTCAGCAGCTCCATGCCGCATCAAACAATCTATTGCGCCTGATAATAACTTGCTACTAATGAACTCATTAAATCGACTTACTACTATACAGAACGTTGTATCCTGTACTATTAATTCACCTTGAATAGTGTTATACATCTTAACTCCATTTGATTCAAAATTATAATTAATTTAATTAATTTGAGGGGATTAATCTGTCAAGATAAATTGGAAATTATCAGAGAAAGAAGGTTTGTGAAGAGTGAATCTGGTGAAGAGCGATGAGTTGGGTTTAGGGTTTAGGGTTTAGGGTTTGGTGTCTTAAATAGATTTCTTCTTATGGTTGATGATATATCCCACTCCAATGAGGGCAGGAAGTATTGAATTGATAAAGAAAATAATCAGGGCTGCAGTAACCGCAGAAGTATTACTAATTCCATATTGACCAAGCACCTTGATGGCAAAGTATTCCCTTAATCCTAATCCTGAAAAGGTTATGGGGATAACATTAGCAGAGAGAATAAGGGTAGTGGAGATACAGCTTTGAATAAAATTTATATTAGTGAAGGAAGCTAAGATTAACCAATATTGAATAACAGTAAGAGGGACATAAATCAACTGACTAATAACAATTTTTGGGAATATCTTGGTAAGTGTTGGAATATGAACTCTATATTTTGGAATAAAATAGATTATTAAGAGTAAAACGAGTGGAGAAAGAACAACTGCCAAAGATATTGAAATTCGGATCCAGATATCAATATTTTTAAAGAAGAAGATAGCTGCTATTGAGGCATAGATTAGATTTCCCCAAGTTTGAAAGAATTTTTCGATTAGGACAGAAACGAATGTTGCTTTTTTTGAATTTTCAATAAAATACATTTTGCCGTAAGTGGCATGTCCTCCTGGGAGAACAAATCCTAAAGATATACCAATTAGATAGCTTTTAATAATATCATAGCTTGTTGGTTTATATTTGGGGTTAATAGATAGGGCGTAATACCAATTTAATCCTTGTGTTACGTGTTTCATGATTGCAGTGATTATCAGGATTATAATTGTAAAAAAGGAAAGTTGCTTGATGTTTGTCGCAAACATAGTAAAATCGATTTTTGAGTAGATAAAAATCAAGATTACTAGAGATACTAAGATTTTTAAAAGAAAACTAACTTTTTTCTTTATTTTTTCCATTTTGCCTCTTGAAAAGACCCAATAATTGAAAAATAAAGCATAAAATAAGGATAAAGAATAGTTAGAAAAAGATCTTCAATTTTGAATAATTCTCTATGCTTCCAACAACTAAAGAGATAAAAAATAAGATTACTTAACCAAAATAATAAAAACAAAGATGGATTAAAAAGCGAGAGTAGGGGAACTGAAAGATAATAGCAGATAATTAAAATCAAACCTATTTGGTAAAGAGGGGAAGAGAGAGAAATTTTACCATAATGCCTAAGGTTTTGTTGATATGCTTGTTCCGGGGTGAATTTACGTGCTCTTTCAATAACTTTTGATTCTGAATTATAGGCAATTGAATATCCACTTTCTCTCACTAAATTTAGCATCTGCTTATCATCCCCTGAAGGGAAGTTTTTAATTTTCTCATACCCGCCAACTTGCTCTATAACTCTTCTTCTTATAGCCAAATTAGCACCACTACAAGAAAAGGGATAACCAATTCCTGAGAAGGATGCGAAGATGCCTGAAGATATTATTCGTTTATAGCGTCTCATGTAAGTTATATTTTCACCTCTAATGTAGCCTATAACGAGTCCTCTGTCTTCAGTGAAATATTTGTTATAATTCTCTAACCAAGAAGAAGGTACGGCAGCATCAGCATCAGTGAAAGCAATAATCTCATTTTGAGCTATATCTAAAGCTGATTGAAGTCCCGCTTTTTTCCCTCTATAATCATGGTAACGAGGATGAGTTTTAATAGCAGTTGCATAGCTTATTTGTAAAGCAAAAGTGCTAATAATGCTCCAGGTGTTATCTGAGGAATGATCATCCACTAAGATTATTTCTAATTTATCATGAGGATAATTTAAAGCTAAGAGACTATCTAAGAGGGGGCGAATCATTTTTTCTTCATTATGAGCAACAACAATTATGGAAAAACTATGGACTTTATCATTTTGAATAGAATACTTTTTAAGAATAAACAAACCTAAGATGATATGTAGAAATAAGATAATTAGATAAAGTATTAAAATTATTATCATTCTAATCTATTAAAATCTAGTCTGATAACTCAAAACTAATTCAGATTCAGTAGAACTTTTTCTAACTTTGCTCAGTTCATAACTTATCTTAAATCTGTGACTGTAAAGTAGTTTAATATCAAGCTCTTGTTTTAATCTATAAGTATCTGTAATGGAGCCATCTAGCCATGAAGCATTCTCATTATCAGTGTTACTGATCTCATAAGCATAATTCAAAGAGAAATTATTACCCACACTTCCTTGTCGGAGATAAGAGCCATTTAATATCCAGTCTATCTTGTCATTAAAAAAAGAGAATTTACTTTCAGCGCTATATTTGAGCAGGTTAGAGCCATCAGCAAATCCCAGCGGTTGATTATCATTTGATGCTTTAGTATAAAGATACTTGTGGGTATAAATCCAGGGTCTAACAGCAGTGAATTCCAGACCTATACTATTCCAACTAAAGAGGGGAGAAGAGGTTATATTGCTCTGCCTTATACCGATTTGAATAGCATATTTATTTCCCCACCAACTTGTAAATAGTTTACTCTTTGAAAGTTCATCAAAGATAATATTAGTATAGATGTGATTATTCTTAAAAGCAGAATATTCAAGTCCGCCAAAGATAAGAATATTATCCCGATCAGCTTGATTATGTTCAGTAATTCTCCAAAATCCTACAGGTAAGAAGTAGTTATAATCAACTCCTCTATTGCCGTAAAATATTTCTTCTCCTACAAACAGAAAGAGCTTATCGCTTGGTCTCCAACCAAATCTATGTAGGGCGAGGAATTTATCAGGAGCACTTTCTTTTGGAATTGAGCCAGGCTCTGCATGATAAGTATTGATACTATCAGCAATTAATGAAGCGTGAGCAAAATCTAAGGAAAAATCTCCAAATTTAAAGTGATAATTCAAATAGGTATAATCATTAGTATTTTCATCATTAAGAATAATACTCCCACCAATATTGCTTCCCAAGTCAAGTTTACCTCGATTAAGCCCAACATAACCTAAATCAGGGATGTTATATTTAAGTTCACCTTGAATCTTGTCTATATAAATTTTATCTTCATCTTTAGAACTCTGATACCAAGAGTTTAGATGGTGATTGGTTGAATCTTTAGAGGTTGTGTGCCCCTTCCACCATTTTCCGGCAAGAAAGAAATTCTCATAATGAGCTTTGACTTCGAAACCATAATAAGGAAAGAGATAGCTGTCAGAATCCTGGTTTTGATAATAATTTACTCCACCAAAGACATGACCTTCAACTTTTTTTCCTTCTTTCTGGTAAAACATCAAAGATTGACTTTTAGTGGATGAAGTAAAATAATTGTTTAAAGTTTGAAAGAATTTTGCTTTTGATTGCAAAGGAAAATCATAAGTATCTATAATTTCATAATCTGCGTATAAGGGACTATACTTCTCAACTGTGAAACTTTTAGTGTAGGATGAAGAGATCTCTTTATTGTTCAGGTCATCATAACTCCATAATAAAACTATGGACAACATAGAGAGAAGCAAAAATATTTTTTTAGGCATTAAAGTCTTCCTTCTTTACTAATAGTAGCCTCAACTATTTCTAAAGAGGTGTTAAGTTCATTAGCGATATCATTAGCTTTCCAACCATTGTTATAAAGTTTAATAATAATTCTGTCTTTTGTTTTGCTGTTCTCGATAACCCCTTTCTCTAATTTATTAGCTAAGGCTCTTAACTCAAAATTTGTATTTTCTAATTTTGCATTGAGTTCTTTAATCAAGATGTTTCTTTTGATATTTCTAACAAATTGAACTATGATAATCAAAAATGATATTCCAACAATCATAAGCCAAATAGGATTAGTCTTAGAAGAAGTCTGCACAGGGATATCATCTTTATCATGATCAATATTTTTACTTCCTGATTCATTCACCACTTCAACCTTATTTGCTTCAACTTGATTCTCTTCTTTTAAGTCATTAACAGGGGTGGGTATTGTAGTTTTTTGAATAATCTCAGAACTTTCTTCTGTTTTAATAGAATCAAGAAAATCAGGTTTAATCTCCCCTTGAGGATATTTATTATTCTTTAAATTTGCTATATAGGCTTGAGCATCTAAATAAAAGACAGATCCAGATTCTATTTTTTCTAAGTAACTTACAGCCATAGTTTTATTCTTCTGAACAGCGTATAATCTACCTAAATAAAAGTTAACTAAAGGATCTGTAGGATATCTATTGGAAAAAGCAAAGAGCTCCGATTCTGATTTGCTTAGGGGGAATTTCTGAGCTTTGAATAATATTGTTGCTAGCCCTTTTTCCTTATTATCAAGGTATTCTTTATCATAAACATCAAGAACAATTAAAAGATGTTTATTCTTTTCGTAATAAGAATAAGACGCATATTCAAGAGCGTAAACAAAGTCAAATTTTACTTGGGATACTCCATTTTCTTTATTTATTTTGATAAGTTCAATATTATTTGATTTCTCAACAGGTAACTGAATATCACCCTCTTTCAAGGATGAAAAATCTATCTTAAGCTCTTTTTCATTGGAATGAATATTATAATCTACTTTTCCAGTAAACTCAAAAACTACTCTAGTTATACAACCAAAATCACCTAGGCGCATGTCAAAAAAGTAGGCTTGAGCACCTATTAACGATATCATAATAATAAGTAAAGATGATAACAAATACTTCTTCATTTAGTCTCCTTTAAGAGTTTGCATTAAAATTTATTATTTTCTGAATTTAGTCAAGAAAATTTATCACCACACTCTGATGGGATGTCTCACGATCTTATGAAAAACAAAATCCTGCCATGTTTGATATGTTTCTATTGATAATCTCTCTTTTGCTTGTTCAGTATATGCCCCTGTGTGGGGGGTCATGATTATCTTAGGGTTATCTTCCCAACCCTCACAACGCCATGGTTCAGCTTCCATTACATCAATACCAGCACCTAAAATCTTGCCCTGCTCAATACCTTTCACTAGAGCATCAATATCAACTATTCCTCCACGAGCAACATTTAAGATATAGGCTTGATTAATGAAATTCAGACAATCTTCATCAAAGTAACCACCAGTTTGTGAATAGAGGGGACAGTGATAGCTGATAACATTGGCCCATCCTAATCCTTCCTCATAACTGATAGGTGAAATTCCCTCAAATCTCTGCTCTGAAGCTTCAACTTCAGGATCAACGAATCTAACTTGTGCTCCTAAGCTTCTTAAGAACTTACCTAGGGATGAACCAACTCTTCCAAATCCTACTATTAAGACTCTTAAATCTGAGACCTCTAAGTTTGAATCTATACCATCTCTCCATTTATCACTTAAGACACTTTGATTATGAGCCTTATGATTTTTGATAAGAGCAAAAAGTAATCCTATTGTATGTTCAAAGGCAGAGTTAACATTCGCATTGGGAGTGTTCTGAACTTCAATACCATAGTCCTTTGCCTTTTCTACATCAATATTATCATATCCGGAACCAGCCCTGATTATACATTTTAAGTTAGGAAATCGCTTATAATGAGATTCAGTAATAACACTTTTTGTTCTTAAGACAATAATTTCAATCTCTTCGGAAAAGAGTAGATTGTCGTTAGAAAAATAATCTCTCTTACCACTTTCATCTACTTTTTGCCAGAATATATCCGGCATAGCATCTAATACTAAGGTATTCTTCTGAATCATAAAAATCTCTCCTAACATTTCTCTTGTTATTACAAAATAAAATGAGAGATTTTAGACAAGTTTTTTTTAGATTATTTCATGAGAATCATTTTTTTTGTTTTACTTTCTTTACCTACTTGGATTCGGTAGAGATAAACTCCTGAAGCTACATCATGACCATTATCATCTAAGCCCTTCCAGACAATCTGATGATCTCCTGTCTCTTTAAAAGCGTTAATCAGACTAGTAACTTTCTGACCTAAAATATTATAGACAGTAAGTGATACAAATCCAGCTTTAAGAATATTGAAGCTGATGGTTGTCTGGGGATTGAAAGGATTAGGATAATTTCTTAGGTTATAGGCAGGGACTAAATCAGAATCACTGTTCGATACTATGCTTAGAAAATCCCTTGTTAAATAACTCGTGATCTCATCTTCTATACTAAAACTATCTTCTCTAATTTGGTTACCACTGCCATCGTTCGTGATTAAAGTATAACCACTATCCTCTACAATATTGTTATTAATTTGTGATTTATCAACCCGGATTAAATAATTGTTTTCATCATATACATATTCTTCTATCAATTGTAAGTTAGATGTTAATAAATGGCTAATATAGGAAGTTTTTAGTCCTTGTTCATCATAGAAGTACTCACTTTGATATGTTAACTGATCATCTGAGTTTGGATAATATTTATAAGTATTTTGCTGAGTTATTAGGGATTGATCATTATAAAGATAAGTAGAATAATTCTGAGATGAAGTTACATTATAATTATAATCTGCGTCAAAATAGTCAACTCTTAAAAGCAAGCCTTCACTTGAATAGGTATAATCCATAACAGAATCTAGGGTATTACCCCAAAAAATTCTTACAAAATCAACATAGTTATTATCATCATAATAGTAATCAAATCGTTGGGTTATAAAAGAGGATGGATTGTTGTAAGACACATAATAAACATAATCCAACAGACCATTTTGATAATGGTAAAAAGATCTTGATGCTAGCATGAGATTTCCAGTTAGAAAATCAGCGAGAAAAATTTCAACTTCTGAAATTTGACCAGATTCATTATAAGAATAGATAACTTTATATTCGTGATTAAATTCTACTTCATCGTTATCATAACTTATTCTTGAAAATGAGTTAATTTCACCAACCATATCAATACTCTCTCTAAATGAATCAAAAAATGAATGGGAAAAAGTAAGCTTATCCTCAAAAATCAAGAAATTCTTATTGTAATTTTTGATATTAATATTAACAGCAAATATTGAATTAGATGCAAAGAATAGAGATATTAAAAACATGAAACAGGGCATTGTCTGGAACTTTTTCATAAAAACTCCTATAAATTAATAGTTATTTTCTAATAAGGATAATCATTTATTAGCGTCAAGAATTTTTTTTCGCAAAAAGTTTGACAAAATTTAAAAGTATGACTATTATTGTCTTAACTAAATGGAGAGGAGACCATTATGAAACATATTTTATTTTTTTTATTGATATTTGTTAGTCTTAGCCTGCACAGTGAAAGTAATTTAAACGAAGATAACCCTAACAATCATAACCTACGAAACCTTCCTGCACCTCAAAATATTAATATCATAGAAAACAATGGAGAATTTGTCTTATCTTGGGATCCCGTTGAATCTGACATTTATGGGAATCCTGTTACTCCAGACTATTATAACATCTATAAAGCTGAGGATTTAGCTCAACCAAATTACACCGTTATTGGGACTTCCCTTGGTCATACATATACCCTTCCTCAAAATATTGCTTCTAATGATATAGCTTTCTTCAAGGTTACAGCTTATAATCAGTCGACTGTGATTAACGAGAACTTGATCTTAATTAACGGAGGATCCTTCCATAATGGTGTTGCCAACGTTACCATAACTTCATTTTTGTTAAGTAAGTATGAAGTTACCCAAGCAGAATATGAAGCAATAAATGGTTCAAATCCTGCTATTGGTTATGGTGAGGGAGATGATTATCCGGTATATTTTGTTTCCTGGTACGATGCTGTCATCTATTGTAATTTACGGTCAATGGAAGAGGGTTATACGCCATGTTATAACTATAATAATGAAGGAACAGATCCTAATGATTGGTCAGGTGAATTTACAAGCAACAACTACATTCACACAAATTTTACTTGCGATTTCGCTGCCAACGGCTATCGATTACCTACTGAAATGGAATGGATGTATGCTGCTAAAGGTGGTAGTTTAACCCCTGAATCTGGATATCCCCTTTACTCCGGTACAAATAATGTAAATGAATTAGTTGATTATGCTTGGTACAGTGAAAATAATGTTCCTGAAGGAACAAAAATGGTTGGCACAAAACAAAGCAACTTATTAGGTTTATATGATATGTCAGGTAATGTTTATGAATTCTGCTGGGATATTAACGGATCTCTTAGTACAGAGAATCTATCAAATCCTACAGGACCAACTGATGGAAACTCTAGAATAAATCATGGAGGGGGATGGTGGCATACTCAAGCTAGTTGCCAAATCACTAATCGTTATAATCATATACCTACTCATAAAAATCGTGGTCTGGGTTTTAGGATAGCTAAAAGTCTTGATTAAATAATCTTGATCATTCCTAGTTTAATATTTACTAGTTATATGGGACGACACACTCCTAGTTTAACATTTATTGGGAGTCTATTGGGGGTCTATTGGGCATCTATTAGGTCACTATTAGACTAAAAGCTAACAGTGATACAATAGACAAGTGATAAAACCACAGTGGTAATGAGATTGATAATAGAAAGACTCATGCAAAATGATCTTTTTCTGACTTGGAGCGCGACTTCTTCTTTGAGAGCGCTAACATCCCTGCTGGCATTCTTAACCGGGATTGCGGGCATATTCTCTGGGATTGCGGGCATATTCTCTGGGATTGCGGGCTTCCAGCCCGTATTCATTTCTCTTAAAGAGGAGAAATTATCTATCTTGCTAACAGCAAGATGATAAGAACCGGCAACGAGTTACCTGTTTCTAATACAGGCTGGAAGCCCGCAATCCCAGAGTGCTATTCACAAAAGTCTACTGCAGTATTTGGGTTTAATAGATAAAATTATATCAATATTTTGTGATTAGTTTTATTTGTGAGAAATTATAACCAATGCTATAACAGAAAGATACCAGCCTTTACAATAATTTTTATTGAAAAGCTTGACAAATAAATATAATATTTTAATTAAGGGTTAAATAAAAATAAAAAGATGGAGGTTCGTAATGAACGCACAAGAATTTGTAGCTCAAGTAGAAGCTAGAAACCCTGGACAACCTGAATTTATTCAAGCTGTGAAAGAAGTTGTTGATACTATATGGGAAGCTTACCAAAGCAATCCTGCCTTTGTACAAGCAAAGATATTAGACAGACTTGTAGAACCTGAAAGAGTTATCATTTTCCGTGTTCCATGGGCTGATGATAAAGGTGAAGTTCATGTGAATAAAGGCTACAGAGTCGAGTTCAATAGTGCTATTGGACCATATAAAGGTGGATTAAGATTCCATCCTTCTGTAAATCTTTCAATCCTTAAATTCTTAGGTTTTGAGCAAATCTTTAAAAACAGTTTAACTACTCTTCCTATGGGTGGTGGTAAAGGTGGATCAGATTTCGACGCAAGAGGAAGATCTGACGGTGAAATCATGAGATTCTGTCAATCATTTATGATGGAATTATTCCGTCATATCGGACCAAACACAGACGTTCCTGCTGGTGATATCGGTGTTGGTGGAAGAGAGATTGGATACATGTTCGGTATGTATAAGAAATTACGTAATGAATTCACAGGTGTTCTTACCGGAAAAGGTAGAACTTGGGGTGGTTCTTTAATCAGACCAGAAGCTACCGGATTTGGTGGAGTTTATTATGCTAAAGGAATGTTAGCTGACAAGAACGAAACATTAGAAGGCAAGAGAATCGCTGTTTCTGGTTTTGGTAATGTATCATGGGGTGTTTGTCAAAAAGCAACTGAATTTGGTGCAAAAGTTGTAACTCTTTCAGGTCCTGACGGCTATGTTTTAGATGAGGAAGGTGTAAATACTCCTGAAAAATGGCAATGTATGTTAGACTTAAGATCTTCTAACAATGATAGAGTTGCTGATTATGTTAAATCATTCCCAAATGCAAAATTCTTCCCAGGCGAAAAACCTTGGGGTGTGAAAGTTGATATAGCTTTCCCATGTGCTACTCAAAATGAGCTTCACAAAGAAGATGCTGAAAAATTAATTGCTAATGGTGTTCAAGCTATTATTGAAGTTGCTAACATGCCATGTACTGCAGAAGCTGCTCATGCATTCCATACAGCTAAAGTTCCATTCGGTCCTGGTAAAGCAGCTAACGCTGGTGGTGTTGCTGTTTCTGGTCTTGAAATGTCTCAAAATAGCTTAAGATTCAATTGGACTTCTGAAGAAGTTGATGAAAAACTCAAAAGAATCATGTCTGACATTCATGAAGCATGTGTTAAATATGGTACTCAAGCTGATGGATTTATCGATTATGCTAAAGGTGCAAATATTGCCGGTTTCATGAAAGTTGCTGAAGCTATGCTTCAACAAGGACTTGTATAGTATTTAGGTTAAACCCTAAAAAATAGATAAATTAAAGAAGGACATCTGAAAAGATGTCCTTCACTTTTTATGTAGGAAGTTAAAATTTAGTTATTATTCCATTTCACTGATGAACTTTTCTGCGTAGAAGGCAGCAATAGCTCCATCACTACAAGCTGTAATAACTTGTCGGAGGGGAGTATTTCTTAAATCACCAATTGCATAGACACCCGAGATATTAGTTTCCATAATCTCGTTTGTGATCACAAAACCTGACTTATCAAGAGTAATATCTTTTTTAAGAAGTTCGTTGTTTGGTAAAATACCAACATAGACAAAAACCCCATCTACAGGCAAGTCTTGCTTTTCTTCAGTCTTGAGATTTTTTAGAACTAAATTTTTAACAAAGTTCTCCCCTTGGACTTCTTCGACAACTGAATCCCAGATAAAGACCATTTTCTCATTTTTAAAAGCTCTATCTTGAATAGACTTAACAGCTCTAAGTTCATCTCTTCTATGTATTACATACACTTTGGACGCAAATTTTGTAAGGAACATACCCTCTTCAACCGCAGAATCTCCACCTCCAATTACAGCAACCACTTTATTTCTATATAAGGCGCCGTCACAAGTAGCACAATATGAAACACCTTTGCCGATAAACTCTTGTTCCCCCGGGCAATTTAAATAACGTGGTTGAGCCCCACTAGCGATAATGATTGTTTTTGCTAAATATTCATTATCATCAGTATAAACTTTTTTAACCCCATTAGTGCTGGCAAAATCTATCTTAATGATTTCTTCTTCAATAAATTCAGGTCCAAACTTATCAGCCTGTTGTTTTATTCTATCAGAGAGTTCAAATCCACTCAATACTTCAGGAATACCAGGATAGTTCTCAACTTCATAAGTTACATTGATTTGACCACCAATTAAGGCTTTTTCAAACACAGCAGTAGAAAGATTTCCTCTTGCTGCATAAATAGCTGCACTAAGTCCTGCAGGACCACCACCAACGATAATAACATCATAAGATTTCATTAAATCCTCCATCTTATATAATAAATTTAATAAATAATAATCAATTTGCATGTAAGTGCAAGTAGAAGTGAAAAGAAAAAGTATAATTATCGATAATTATACTTTCCCTTAACTGTGTTTAGGGTGCGGGCAAGGGTGCCCGCTGTCTGACAGAATAAAGCATCCACTATCCAAAAATATCCAGTAAAGAATTTACTCCATAATATTGATAGGAACGTAATAGATATTGCTGTTCTTGTTTTTAGCAGCAACTCTGAGCAGAATTCTTTTGATTTCATCTTCAGAGCTTAGCGCTTTCTTTATCTGGGCATCAAATTCTTCAGGCGTATTAACTTCAGTATTATTTACTTCTAAGATGAGGTCACCAACATTTAGTGGGCTAGAGCTAGCTGGAGAGTTTGGAGTAAGTGATTGAACAACAACTCCTAAATCCAGCGAGTTAGAGAACTTTTGAGCAAATTCACTATCTCTTTCAGTTACAACAATACCGACAGAATCTTTATTTTGAACAGCTATGTTACTTTTTTCTTTAGTGAATTCAGGGTGTTCACTTAAGATTGCTCGTAATGTTTTTGGTTTTTTATCTCTGATTATGGAGATTTCCACCGGTGAATCGATAGGACTATGAGCAATTTCAGTTCTGAATTTATGGATATTATGAATCTTAGTACCATTAAGTTTTTTAATAATATCACCTTGTTTTAGGCCTGCATCAGAGGCCGGAGTATTATCTTCGACATTTGTAACTAAGACACCGGCTAATTCATCCAAATCAAAATTTATCTTTAAGTCTTCATTAATTTCCTGAGGCATAATCCCTAAATATGCTCTTCTAACATATCCATACTCTACTATATCATTAGCAACTTTTTTAGCCAAGTCTGCCGGTATGGCAAAACCAATTCCCACATTACCACCACTTGTACTAGTAATTGCAGCATTAATACCAATTACATTTCCATCGATGTTTAAAAGAGGACCACCACTATTTCCCGGATTAATAGCTGCATCTGTTTGGACATAATCTTGGAAAGTAGGTGAGTTATTGCCGAAGTTCATACCAGCTCGTCCTAGGGCTGAAATGACTCCAACAGTAACTGTTCGATCTAGACCTGAATCACCAAAAGGATTACCAATAGCAATTGCCCATTCTCCAATTTCGAGGTTGGTAGAATTTCCAAATGATAATACGGTGATCTTTTCCTTTTTGGGGACATTTATTTTAATAACTGCAAGGTCTGTAGCTGGATCTAAGCCTACTATTTCTGCTTTTGCGCTATTTTTATCGGCTAAGGTAACGGTTATAGTACCCTTATTGCCTTGCTGAACAACATGATTATTTGTTAAGATATAGGCAATTTCTTCAGCTTTATCATAATTGAAGATAAAACCACTTCCAAGGGAGATGTAAGGTCTGACCCTTGGTTGTTGAGGAAAGAAAAACTTAAACAAATCATCATTTGGAAAAGGATTAGCATATTGATTAGATATTGTCCCTTCAACTTTGATTTGTACTACAGCATCTCTGTTGGCTTTAACTATATCAACAAAAGGACTCCTACTTTGGGCAAGTAAAGCGCTACCAAACATCAAGAAAACTATTATTAAGGTAAAATACTTGTTAGTTTTATACATAATTTACTCCATTATTTTTTACTTGTATAACGGATAATTATTAAATGGTTACATCACTTTTTTTGATGGGCATCAATGATAAAACAGTTAATATCGTCTAGTAGTAGAACAGAATCATTTTTAGGGATTGTAATAAAAACACGGCCAAATTCAGAATTTACTTTAAGATGATCTGAAACAAAGTTAAAACTTTGCCATTTTGTATCTACAGTGATATTGGTATAATATTTTGAGATAATTTTACCATTATCAGAAAAAGTAAGAAAATGAACAGCTATCGGTATTTTCTTTAGTACTGACTTGGCTGCTAAGGTTATACCATAAACATTTCTGTGATTAGTGGGGAAGGGGTGTGAAATCAACTGCATTTCTCGGGAAGGTTGGGAAATCTTTAATGAATTGCTTCCAGTGAAACTTCTGGTGCTATCTATAGAGACTTTATCAAAGCTATCTTTATCTAGCAACCAACCTGTTAGAGTGTTATCATCTTGTTCTTGATTAATTTCAAAATCTCCATTTTCAATCAAATTCTTAGAGAGAGTTTTGCTGAAGTTTTCTTGTCTCATTTTTTTAAAATTTGAGCAAGAAGTTAAGATAATCGCGAAAAATAAAAGAAATAGGCTTTTTTTCATCATTTCATAAATCCTTTTTCAACTATGTATTTTTGTATTAAAGCTATTGATATTGAGTTAATTACAAGATTGGAGCCACCATAACTTATAAAAGGTAGGGGAACTCCAGTTGTGGGAACAATTCCTATATTCATTCCAATATTTACAAACATTTGAAAGAACAAAAAGGAAAATATTCCTACTGTTGCTATCTTACGCTCAAGTACATATATCTTGTCAATAGATTTTATTATTTTTATTAAGAGAAAGAAGAAAAGTGAAAACAAAACCAGGGAAAGTAAGAAACCTAACTCTTCTCCATAGACAGAGAAAATGAAGTCTGTATGATGTTCAGGCAGAAAGTCTAAGTTCTTCTGTGTGCCATGCAAGAATCCTTTTCCCCACAATCCTCCAGAGCCAATAGCTATCTTTGACTGAATAACTTGGTAACCAGCTCCTAGAGGGTCTCTTGTAGGGTCTATAAATGTTAAAATACGGTTAATTTGATAAGGTTTTAAGATTTGCCAAAAAACTAAGCTTGCAAAAATATTTGCAATAAATGAAACAGCTTGAATCACCCAGTGAAATTTAAGTTTGAACATCACAAAACTAAATAAAAGAATAAAGAAGAGTGATGAGAATGGTGAAAGTATTACTAAAGAAATGGAGATTATGGGTGCTAAGAGAATAAGGAGATAGATAATGGGAACATCAGCAGCAAGAAGCATGGCGAAAATAGTTACCCAGAATACCAAAGTTGTTCCAAAATCAGGTTCGATCATGATTAAGAAGATTGGTGTAATTACTAAGGCAAAACCAATAAAGATTTTTCGTAAATCCCCTTGATGTGGTTTTGCTAAAAATTTACTAACAATTAGAATAGTTGTAATTTTTGCAATTTCAGAAGGTTGTAGTCTAAAAGTTCCGATTTGAATCCAGCGATTAGAGCCATTTATTTCGGGAGTAAAAAGAACGATTACCAGTAAGATAATAGAGATTATATAACCTGGGATTATTAAAGCATCTATAATAAAGAAGGGAATCTTTAGGACTAAATAGAAGATAGGAATAATTGCCATAAAAAAAATGAATTGCTTAACATAGTAATTATTCACATGATAAAATTCACCATAAGTTGTAATAGATGCAGTATAAATAGTAACTATTCCAAGAGAAACCAAGATAAACCAGGCCATGAAAAGGCCGGTATCAAAATTTTTAATTTTTAGCATTGTTATTTCCAAGGTAGTTATAATAGAAATCAAAAACCTGGCCAGCAATAGGGGCAGCTACGCTTCCTCCTCCGCCACCTTCCTGCACAAAGACTGAAATTGCAATTTTGGTATCTTTATCATAGCCGGAAAACCAAGCATGGGTTACACTACCAACTTTATGTTCAGCTGATCCTGTTTTCCCATAAATATTCCGGTTTGGACGATTAATAGAGTGAGCAGTTCCATCATAATTTGTTATTACTTTTCTTAAGCTTTCTTGAATAATGGCAATGTTTTCATCACTGAAGGGGAGTTTAATCTCTCTATTTTGCATGAAGTCATCGAAAGTAAGAATTTCTTGACCACGACTGGCCTTTTTGAGAAGATGTGGTTTTATCCAAAGCCCATCGTTTGCTATACCTGCATAAAGTGCACATATTTGCAGAGGAGTCATATACATCTCTCCTTGGCCAATAGAGAGATTAACCATTTGCCCTCGAATAGAGACATATTTTCCATAGGCATCAATATACCATTGTGTAGTGGGGAAAAATCCTTTAGCTTCATCTGGGATATCAATCCCTGTTTTTTCACTCAGCATGGAATCTTTAACAAAATAGCAAAAATTATCTAAATCCATTCTAAAGGATAAGTCATAGAAATAAACATCACAAGAGACTTTTAAGGCATCTATTACATTGAGGCTACCATGTCCAAAATGGTTCCAGCACTTAACATATCTATTACCAATTTGCATCCCACCATCACAGTAGCTTAGTTTAGTCCAGCGATTAACAATTTTATTTTCTAATCCATATCCGGCAGTTAGAATTTTGAAAACCGAACCTGGGGGATAAACAGCTTTACTTACGCGATCGAGGAAGGGTTGACTGGGGTTGCTTCGAATGGAATCCCAGACAGTAGTAGGGATCTTTGACATAAAGATATTTTGGTCAAATTCAGGTCTTGAAACATAGGCCAGAACTTCTCCGTTTTCGTAATTCATTACGACCACTGCACCATTTAAGTCGGGTGGGAAGGTGTCATCGATCATCTGTTGAAGTTTTAAGTCTATAGTTAGATTCAAATCCATCCCATTGATAGGTTCGATATTTATCACATCTCTATTATTGGAGATGCCACGAAAGAGATCTAAGTTTCTCCCTTTTGCATTGACTAAATCTAGTTTTACCCCATCGACTCCTTTGAGAATAGCTTCATACTGTTTTTCTATGCCAGTTTTTCCTAAATAACTATTATAATGATAATCCTGATCTTTCAGAATAGCATATTCTTGCTGATTAATCCTACCAATATAGCCTGTAAAGTGGTTGGGGATGTGATATTTCCTGGTATTGCTAATCACAAATCTTAGTTCTGGAAAAAAGTTTATGTGTTCAGCGATTTTAGCAACTTGTTTTTCTTTGAGATTATAAGAAAAGATATTTTCTTGAAATTGACGGAATCTTGTTTCATAGAGAAAATTATCAATATCTTCATCACTAACATCGATAAAAGTAGAGAGAAAGGTCTTCAAAGAGTCTTTATCTTCTATAAATCCCGGAACAATAGCAAGATTGATAGCAGGATAATTTTGAGCAATAGGTAAACCATTTCTATCATAAATCTCTCCTCGATTGGCATCAAGTCTTCTTTTTTTTATATAGTTATTCTCAGCATATTCGGTGTATTGCCCGCCATCGATAATCTGTAGTTTTGCTAGAGCAATAACCAGAATCGCAAAGCCGAGGAGAAGAATAAATAAGAGTATTTGAGTCAGAGATAATTTATTCATTAGGGTATTCAAATTTTAGTAATCTTATGAAGTCTAAAAGTCCTATTACAAAGAGAGAAATGATTGTATTCAAGATCATACTAATGAAGAGAGAGATGATCGGGGTAAGGAAGGACTGTCTAAAAGCAATACCAACAAAAAGATTATATAAGAGATAGAATATCCCGTTGCAAATTAATATCATTACTAATTTATTAACAAAGACATGAAGATCTATATGATTTCTTATTGTAGAAATTATGTAAGAAAGGACCATAAATGATAGTGTATAAGTTCCAAATAGGGGAGGGTTACTACAATCCAAAGCTATTCCAATTACGAAAAAAAGAATAGAGTGTAAATTAATATGCAGATAAAAGTGACTAAATATCAAGAGAGGGATTAAAATATTAGGTATATAATTATAAAGAGTAATCTCATTTAGGGTTAATACCTGATAAAATAGACCAAAGATTGATAAAATAATTAAAAGAATGGAATTCATTACTCTTTCCTGATGATGCAGAAGGGAGTAAGTTCATCTCCTTGTCCTTGGGGATTATCTTTCATTATCTTTTCAACTAATTTCTTGTCAATATTTTTTGATGCCCCGATAGCCCAGCTTCCGCCAATGTCATTGATATCCATAATGACTGTATCGATACCTGTTGCTTGGAGAATCTGCTCTGTAACTTTTTGTGGGTTTTTAGGACCTTTAATTACGCATTTATCATAGGGGGGAACTGGCGAGGTGGTTGCAGCATCGATAAGGGCAGCTTGCATTCCGGCAACTCGATAGAACATCCCTTTAATCCCAAAAAGTTTTGTAATAGCACCAATTCCTGCTGCTAAGATAATTCTAAGTCCTCCGGTCTCATCAATGGCACATTGCATACTTTCAGGAGCTCGAAGTCCAACACCATAAGGCACTTTGGCAACAAATCGCCATAAGAATTTAGCCAACCAGCCTATCTTAAGTTCACTCACCGGAATAGCTCTACCTTGAGTAATCGCCACAGGAGATTCGCTTAAAGTAACAATATCTCCAGCTTGATAGAGAGGTTGAACATATTCTTTCATTAATTCTATGATATCATCTTCAGGAGAGAGAATCCTAGTTTTAATAGGAATTCTTTTATATTTAACATTATTTATGACAACTATAGCTTCAAATTTTTTCATTATTTCTCCTTTTATCCCGAATGGTGCAGTAGAGCTTTACACAAAGGTCTGTTGCATTATTTGGGTTTAATTACAAAAACCGTAGTTAGATTATTTATTTGGGTAAAAGAGCTAACATCAGCTTCTAAATAGAGCTGGTTATCAGCCATATATACAGAATCAACAATTCCTACAGGAGCATAGTAGTTAGTAAATATCTCTGACAAATTAGAAGTAAAGAGAGTATCTCCTTTTACAATATTAGAGTTTTTCTCTATTAAGTTCATTTTGAGTGAACCAGTATAATCCGCATTAAGAATTCCTTGCACATTTCTTTTGTTCATAACAGAGAACTTGGCATTATAATTTACTATGGGTAAGACTATAGAGTGGGTAGGTCCAACACTAATAATTTTCCCTACAATCCCGTATTGACTTATCACAGCATCATTAACATTGATCCTATAGTTGAGACCTTTATCTAAGATTAGGGTCTTTGAATAGACAGGATAAGAGTTGGAGATGACCTTAGTACTAACTATATCTAGACTTTTAAACAGGGAATCAGACTCTGAAAACCATCTATCTTTCAAATCTAACTCAGCCCTAGTTCTGATTAATTCAGTTTTTAGGACGCTGGAGTAGATTTTCTCTTTATGGAGCTCATCTATTAATTGATCAATTTCCAAGTCTCTTTGCTTGAGAGAATGCAAGTAGTTAACAGATTGTATGTAGGGGTAAATAATAAAGGAGGAGAAAAAATCAGCTTTCTTGATTTTGTTTTCTTGACTCCCAATCACCAATACAATCGCAACGAATAATAGAATTAACCGAAGGAGTGAGCTTTTCTGCACAGTTATTAATCTTCAATTTTCTTAATCAATACTTCTCTGTAGGATTCTAAATTATCTAAAATCTTTCCTGAACCTTTGACAACACAAGTAAGTGGGTCAGGAACAACATGGACAGGTAAATCGACAGTGGATTGAATTTTGGCATCTAAGCCACGTAATAAAGCTCCACCACCAGTTAAAAAAACACCTCTTTCAGCTATATCAGAAGCTAATTCAGGAGCAGTTCTTTCAAAGAGTTTTTTAATTGCATCTATCATTACATCGACGGTATCACTGATTGCCTCTCTAATCTCTTCAGAGGAGATTTGGACAGTTACAGGATAGCCACTTACGATATCTCTTCCTGAGACATTCATAGTAAGTTCTTCTTTTAAGGGAACACAGGAACCGATTTTCTTTTTAATCTCTTCAGCAGTTTGAATACCTACATGGAGGTTATTTTTCTTACGTAAGTGGTTAATGATGTCTCTATCGATAGAATCACCACCAACTCGGATAGAATTATGAACTACAATATGAGATAGTGAGATAACTGCAATTTCCGAGGTACCACCCCCGATATCCATGACTAAATTACCAAAAGGTTTGTGGATTAATAAATCTGCTCCAATTGCTGCGGCAATCGGCTCTGAAACTAAATATACTTCACGAGAACCGGCATGTAAGGCACTATCTCGGACTGCTCTTTTTTCAACTTCAGTAATCCCTGAAGGGACACATACTATGACACGTGGTCTGATATGGAATTTATTTTTTTGAGCTCTAAGAATTAGGTTTCTCAACATTATTTCTGTTACCTGAAAGTCTGCAATAACCCCATCTTTCAAAGGCTTTATCACGGTAACTTCAGTTGGATTTCTACCTAACATTTCTTTAGCATCTGCCCCAATGGCTAGAACTTTCTTAGTGTCTGTAGCTAAGGCAACTACTGAAGGCTCGTTGATAACTATGCCGGAATTCTTTTTATAAACTAAGGTATTTGCAGTACCTAAGTCGATCGCAATATCATTTGATATTTTACTAAATAATCTTTGTAATAACATATTTACTCCAAAATTTAAACTTAAATCAGAGGTCTTTCAACTGATTAGGATTGAGTTCGATTTACTTCAGCTTGAGATTTTCTAATATAATATGGTTCAAGTTGAGAATTAAAATCAAAGTCAAAAGAAGGATGAATATTTTCAATCTGAGTAACTGAAAACATTGATTCTGCCTTTGCCAGATTCTTATCTTCAAGATCATTAATTTCAATATTAGGATTATCTGAAATGAACTTACGATAGGGATTAACTCCAGTTCCAACTGCAATAGTTGGCTTTTCAATAAACTTAACAACATCATCAGGACTGATACAGCAAGGTGCAACAATTTCATCTAAGTTAGAAGAATAGACAGCAAGATATACTTCTTTCATTTTAGCATCCTGCATAACTAAGATATCTTTTCCACACTTATAATAATTCATGGCTACAATCTTTAAAGAACTAATAGGAATAAGGGGAAGTTTATGAGCAAAACTTATCCCTTTAGCTGTAGCCAAGCCGATTCTTAAACCTGTAAAAGAGCCAGGTCCAATAGCAATTAGAATTGCATCTAAATCACTAGTATCGACATTACACAGACTTAATGCCCGATCAATCTCGGGCATTAAAGTCTCTGAATGCGTAATTTTTATGTTAAAGAAGCTAGAAAAAACTAGTTCTCTATTTTTCATCAAGGCAATAGAGCCTGAGCTATTTGAAGTATCAATAGCTAAGCTTATCATTAATTATTTCCTTAAATAATCTTTTGGAGTAGAGGCATCATCTCTAATCCAACGATCATCGATTCTAGTTTTGATAGGTGAATTTTGCTTAAAGTGATTAGCTATAGCATCTCTGAGATCAAGATTATTTCTAGATATATCCTCATCTTGAACTCTAGTCAAGAGAGTTAATCCAGCATTACCTTCCATAAGGAAGTCTGTTGTTGCAACAGTATATATTTTATCTGGGTCCCATTCCTCACCACCAATGACTAACTCAGTAATTCTATCAAAATTTTCTCTAGTTCTACTGAATTTTACTTTGGCACCGGAGCAAATCATACCTGCTCTTGAACCTTCAACACGTGTTTCGATAATTTCTTTGAGAAATCTTCCATCTGCTTGAAAAGATATTAGCTGATTATCAAAAGGCATAACTGAGAAAATATCTCTATAGGTAACAGGACCAGCCCCGATTTCAGCTCTTATTCCACCTAGGTTAAGAAAGGCGAAGTCAGCATTTGTTTGTAGTCTCATCGCATCAGCCACAGTGTTTCCCATAGGGGATTGAGCTTCAACATTTTGACGGTGAAGATGTACTTCAGCTATTCCGATTACATCATCCATACCAGCTTCAGCTAATTTTCTGTTAGCTTCGATAACTTCGTGGATCTCAGGATCTAAGGCAAACTCATCTTCAAACATAGTTATCATTAAACCATTAGATAAAGAAGGGAGTTCATAACCTGAAAGAGTCTTTGTCTCTTCATCTATCTTGAGAGTAATCCAACCTAAGTTAGAACCAAAAGCATAGCCTTGGATAGCCATACCTTGAGTAATTGGATCAATCCATGGTTCAGGAAAACCTTTATGCATGTGACCACCGACTAAAAGATCTATACCTGGAACAAAGTGAAGAATCTCTTGGGAATCCCAGCCATAATATCTTTGTTTCTTTTCTAGGGAATCACCTTTAAATCTCTTTTCGTAAGAAGCAGCAGGATCATAAGGAAGCCCCATGTGCCCTAGTACAATAATGATATCAGCACCTTCAGATTTTACGATAGGGATATATTTATTAAGGGATTCTATTTCATCTAAGAAGTCTAGTCCTTCAATATTATCTGGGAAAGACATGAGTTTAGTATCAATAGTTGTTAAACCAATAATACCAATCTTTACCCCCATTTTTTCGACTATGATGTAAGGTTGGACATAATCAACTAATTCCCCGGTTTCTTTATCTACAATATTGCAAGAAAGAATAGGAAAATTAGCCATTTCAAGAGTTTTGATAATCTCTTTTTCTTTGATATCATATTCATGGTTACCGATAGTAAGGGCATCGTAGCCAATCATATTATAGTATTCAATGATAGCCTCGCCATTGGTTACGGTACCGATAGGTTTACCTTGCCAGAAATCTCCTGCATCTAAGAGAAGATTGTCTCTTCTGTCATTAGTCAGACTTCTCACATGCTTAATTAGAGTGGCATGAGAAGCTCCGCCTCCCAATTTAGGTGGAAATTCAGGATTCATGAAAGTAGCTTGATCTCGTGATATACCACCATGAACATCATTACTAAACATAATATCTAACCTTAAGTCTTCAGCATTTAAACTAAAGAGACTAAGGAGGGATATAAGTATAATTAATTTTTTCATATTTTACCTTATTTATGTTAGCAGGTTATATGTCTAAGGTTAGAGAGAACATAAAATCAAAGATATTCTCTTTTACAGTATCAGGATTAGACCAGTCACGATTTTGCAATATAATGTCGTTATAATGATTTGTGTCAGTGTTTGTTGGCCACAAAGCATCATAATCATAATACTCATCCATGAAGAGGTCTAAAGTCTCAAAACTACGGAAAGAGTAGGAAAAACCTACATCAGCTCTGAGTCTGTTAGAAAACTCAAATCCTGTTCCAAGAGAGACGGTTGGGGTCTGTAATTCAACAGCATAAGCATAATCGTTATCATAACCAATATCATAACTATGAGTTGAAGAAAATCCTAATCTGACAGGAACAGTTTCGATGATTTTGTGTTCAATACCTAAATAGTAGTTATATTTATCTTCGAAAAGATTATTAGTTTCAGACCAGCGGACTAATTCAGCTTCAACATTGAAGGTAGTTTTTAGCACATTACGTGGTCTAAGTTGGAAAGCAAATTTATAAGAAGATGGGAGGTCGTAATCTTCCATCATAAAGTTATGTTTCAAGGAGTCAGCTCCGATGATAGGATAATCTACCATCATAGTTGAATCAGCATAAGTACGGTAAGAATTAAAGCTATTTGTAGCATCAACTTCTATGCTTGTTTTAGGTGAATAAACAAAAGCAAAAGTAGCTCTATGGTTTAGTTCATAGTTCATAGAAAACTGCATGGCTAAGCCGGATAAATCACGATCAAACTTCTCTTCATAATCAGGGAGAACACCGTAACCTGCAGTAGTATGAGCCCAATCGGTAAATCTGATAGTCTTAGCAGATTCAGCATTACCGGTAAGCATTTCTACATTAGCACCGATAGCTAAGCTTCTAAGATAAGTTAGGTTATCAAAAGAAGATTTATAAGCTAAAGATAAACCGTAAGCATAAAGAGCACCCTCGTTATCAATCTTATTGATAGCAATTTTTTCAGGATACAAGTCATCATTAGAGTTATCATTATTTCTTACTTCTTCATTATATCCACCAGCAAAGCTATATCTGGGAGTCATGTATAATCCAAAACCAAAGCTGTTATATTTATCTAAGTCATATTTTCCTGATAGGGCAACACCGATGTTATAAAAGATGTTTTCTTGAGCAGTGTAGGTAGATTCATTAATATAAGCGTTGAAGGAGTTATACATAGGAAATGATCTCTTATCTTCACCTTTATTAGCATTGATAGTTGTTCCAAAGGCAAAGTTTTTATTTTGATTTAGGGTGTTAATGGCATTGAGGGTAATACCCATAGGGTTAGAGGAACCTGCAGTACCTGTATTTCCCATTGAAACAGCTGTCGCATCCAAAGTGTTTAATTTATATCCGTAATGAAATTCATTTAACGAATAACTGCTTAAAGTTCCAACAGCTAACACTGTTAGTAATAAAATTATAATTTTTCTATACATTAAATCCTCCAATTAAAATCTATAATCAATTTGTAATCTAAATGTGTTATCTCTCTTTTCAACTCTATCATAGTAGGTTGGTATCTCTAAATCAACTAAGTCATCTAATTCATTATACTTCCTGATGAAAAGTTCTTGAGTTCTATAAATCTTGGTCTTATATTTAAAAGATAGATAAATATTCTCAGATATATTATTTTGAATAGTGAACCAATATTTGAAACCTCTATCACCCATGAAATCTAACTCAATATCTTCCCAATCCCAATGTGAAATATCATAACCGTTCCAGAGGCAAACAGAACCACGGAATTTAAGTTTTGGACTGAGGATATGAGTATAGTTAACAGCAATATAATCACCATTCATATAAGACATAGATTGAGCATGAGTGTTATTACCTTCTTCAGCCGGGTTAGTTAAAGAGACATAAGGAGGTGATTTAACGGTATTATAGCGATACTCAATTTCAAAGAAGTTTCTATTGGAGAGTAACATCCGAGCATTAAGAGTATATTCTTGAGTATTTGAAACTCCTCTTTCAGCATCATCAGCGTATCTGTTAACTTGATTCTTATATTTAAGTTTAAAGCGAAGTTGGTGGAAAGCTCTGTATTCTATTTCACTTTGGAATCTCACAGTATTTCTGGCATCAGCGACTCTTTCAAAGATATCAAGATAAGTTCTTCCCAGGATGAAATTACGATGAAATTGATAACGAGTCTCAAAGTAGAAACCTTTTTCAGCTTGAGCTTGTGATGAGTTGTTATATACATCAGCAATCAAAGGATTAGTTAAAGCATAGACATTCTTATCTAAGATCGTATCGTCATACTTTGGTTGCTCAGCAAAAGCATTAGAATAAGGGTTATCAAAGTCTAAATCATAATTTCTATAGAGGGTTAAGAAATAGAAATTATTATATTGAGTATGAGCTTTGATTAGGTAAGCTTTAGGGTCATCACCTAGCTTCATATCATCGCCATCAACACTAAGTTCTGCATATTCACCATCGATGGAGACATTATTTATCACAGTTCCCCCATCAAAACCTATAACTCTTCTATAATCACGATCATAACTATCAGTCTTAGTTGAATACATGGCAGCAAGTGATGAATTTGGTTGCTTCCATTTATTATAATTATTATCCCCTCTGATAAGCAATCTCATTAAATCATTACTTTCAGGGACTACGAATTCAGCATTATTATAGGTAGCAGTATAAGTAGTAAAACCTAAGCGGGTACCTATAATTGGGTTATATTGAAGGTGTCCACCAATGATTTGCTCATTAATAATGTTCTTTCTGGGAGCTAAGCTAAGATAATCAACAGTATATCCTGTTTCATTACCTGAAGGTGATATTGAAGTTGTTGTTAACTCTTCATTAAAATGGGTTTCAGCTTCAGCTAAGTCATCATTATCAAATCTAATAGTAGAATTGATATAAGAAAAAACTTTATAATTTCCATTTTCGTCTTTTACGGGAATAGACCATGTCTTGTCATTTTCATCTACATATTTTTCCATATAGACTAAAGCATCTTTTTTGGTATTTGAATAGAAGAAAGAGCTTGTGAAATAATCATTCTTTATTTCTACAGCACCACCTCTAAGGGCAGTAGATTGACTCTTTGATAAATCAGGGGTAATTCCCATGATTCTCTTGGAGAAGCCTAAACCTGTCTTACGAGGAGAGTAGAAATCAGTGTTTTCCATGACTAAACCTTCACCATAAGTTGCTCTGTAATGACCTGCATAGGCTTTTAAGAAGTAAGTGCCACCAAAACCTTCATAGGCTTGATATTTGTCTTCATAACCTGCATAATATTTAGCATCATCTCTAAGATCCGTCCAGCCTTTATCTACAGTAGGAGAGATGGTTTTATCGGAAAAATCCATTAATCCAAATTTATACTTATTACTATATCTTGCTCTAAATTTATGAGAAACAGCAGGTTTGTATTTATCAAGATTAAAATATCCATAATATGAATTATCTTTTGCTCTAATCTCTTTATAAATTTCCTGAAGAATTGGCAAATCTTCTTCAACATAAACTTTATATCCATAAGTATCTCTAATTTGAGGCTCTTTATACATATCAGAAGAGTCTTCTTCAAAATCTTGAGATTCAATTTTGAATTGATAATCCATATAGACTCTGTTAAGAGCCTTAGCATCATCGAAGAAGACATAATGTCTGAGATTTGAGTAGCCATAATACGACATTCCTTGGGTAGTACGAATATCTCTAATATTGCCGAATTTTTCGCCTAGCGAGCGTTTTTTAAGAATAGCAACAGCATCGACAGCAGAAACATTGGGGATGGAGATTAAGTCTTCGTAAAGCATATAATTGATATTTTGGGGAGACATAAGATAATCTGCCCAAACATCATTCATACCTTCAGAAGAGCCTTCGCTTTCGCCTAATCTTTCTAAGAGATATCCGATTTCTTCTCTACGCTGATCGACTTCGTCGGCATCAGTGTAACGAGATATTTTCACTTCCTCTCTGATTTTGAGCATTGTTTTTTGATCAATAGATTCAATTTTTCTAAGATCAAAAATACTCTCAAAGAAACTTACAAATTCACGATATTCGAAAATATCTTGAGCTTGTTGTTCAGTAATTGGAAGTGTTTTAAGTTCTTCCAGTGTCGCTGTGTTTAAATCGATAAGAGCTTGTGCGAACGACCAAGCAAATATCACTAATAATACGATCAATACTTTTTTCATATGGTACCCTATTATATTATTTTGCATGTTTAACATTATCTAAGATAATCTTATATTTGTAAAGAATTTTATTTCTTAATATTTTTATTGCTCTTGCAGATAGCTATCTTATAAGGATTTAGAGCCATTTAGGAGAGTAAAGATCCCTGATAAATTTGCTTATCCTTAAGATATATCCATAACTCTTTTAGCCAAATTTGCTTAATTCCCGGGAAAGAGTTAATTGCTAAAGAATCCTGTCTCAAATTTGTGGTAAATAAGCGCGAAATTGTCTTTTCAGGCTGTAAATTACCAATCACGGTAGCTAGTAGCTCTATATATTTCGGGTAGCTTAAGAAGTTATAATCATGATAAATCTTACTCAGTTGTGTGTTTTGATAGATAACTAAATTATGGAGTTTTACATCCTTAATATTTATCTCATTATTTACGAAGTTAATGGTTTCTAAAATCATGGACTTAGTTTCTCCGGGAATACCCAGGATAAGATGAACACCGGTAGGGATGTGAAAGTCTTGGCAGAGTTTCAGAGCCTTTTTAGTATCTTGGTGGGTATGATTTCTGTTAAGAAATAAGAGAGAATAGTCATGACAGCTTTGCATACCTATTTCAATAGTAACAGGTAATTTAGCACTCTTAATGGCTATTAAAATATCTATATTAAGGTAATCTGGTCTAGTTGAGATGATTACTTCTTCAAATATATTGCTCTTTTCGATAATAGCAAGAGAATCTTTTAAGAAATTCGGACTGCAGGCAGTGGAAGTTTCATCTTGAAGGTAGGCGATAAACTTATTAGTCTTGGTTTTTGAGCTTATTTTAGGGATAAGTTGAGAAATCTGGTCTGTAAGAGATAATTTATTATCATCATTAATTACATCTGTAAAGGTGCTTGGTAAGCAAAAGACACAGCCTCCATTATTGCGATTAGGACAGGTCATCCCCAGACTAAGTCCGATTTTCATAACTCGGCACTTGTATGTTTTTTTCCAACTTTGGGAGAGTAAGTTAAGATGTTCTTCTATTCTCATGACTTATAAATTACAAATCCGATAATGGGGATTATAGTTAATTCTATAAATATCGCTATGATGTAGAGAACTAGCTTGGTCAAAATCTTTGCTGACTAAATCATCAAAGATGTAGGGTTTTATTTCTTTTATCAGCCTGCTAATCTCCTTCCATTCTTTTATCCACTGGTCAGAAGTTAGCTTTAGAGGGGTTAGGGATAACTCCCAGAACTTATCTGCTATAAAGTTTAAATCATATTTGCCTACCATGATAGAATATAGACTTATTCTTTTAATCTGGAAGATATAAGAGATATCATAGTCAGGGTAGTTAAAAGCATTAGGATTAATGGTTGTTATTTCAGCCTTGATGTTATCTTTCACATAGGTTAAATCAGAGATGAAGTGCCCACTCCCGCAACAATTTTGATAGAAAAGCTTGTAAATATCTGTCATTGTCGCTTTTGGAAAGTGAGATAACTCTTGTTCAATCAGAAACTCTGCTCTGCGTTTATTAAACATTAATTAGGTCTCCTGAGACAATTACTGCCTTTATTTGATTATTTAGAAAGCTGTTATTAATAAGAGGGTCTTGGCTTAAAACAGTCATATTATCCAAGTAATTCTTAGCAATAATCCCTTTATTTCCTGCTCCTTCAAGTTTAGCCGCATTGCTTGTATAGATTTTAATTGCCTCTTTGACAGACAATCTTTCAGCCAGATTATGGTGGCTGATAGCCGCTTGAGCTTGGTCTAAAATATTTAGAGTAGTTATATACCAATCTGAAGAACCTGCCAGTAAAACCCCAGCCTCAAGGATAGTCTTAAATCTATTAGTTTTTAAAGCCCTGTCTATGCCTAAAACTTTAGCATAAAAAAGATTATCACCTCCCCAAAGGTGGTCAAACATTGGTTGCATAACAGCCGATATATTGTATTTCTGCATGAGTGCTAAAGATTCATCACTCATTAACTCATTATGAATTATTTGATGTTTTAGATCCTTGGGGTCTTTTTCTTGAGCTTTCACATAAGCATTTACGACTTGGGCGATTGCTTTGTCTCCAATGCAATGGACTCCTACTTGAAGATTGTTTTTGTGGGCAGACCAGACGAAACTAGTCCAGAAATCATCCTCTTGATATAGACTTCCCAAGCAAGTAGGGTCATCATTATAAGCTCGAGTTAGAGCTGCAGTATGAGAACCAAATGAACCATCTGCTAGGATACAGCCTCCTATCCTTTTAGAGCCAGCTTCCAAAGCTTTATCTACATCAAAGAATTGAGGATAGAGGACAAAGTTAGTTGTAAATCTGGCTAAATTATCTTGAATTAGAGGGAAGTGATTATAAGAATATTGGGCATCACCAATCATGGTATGAACACTTGTTAAACCACTTTTTTGAGCTATTTTATCCGCAGCTTGATAGGCTTCAATAATGGCCTCATCGGTTAAGGTGTTATGAAAGGTATGGGCTGCAACATCATTATTTTCTTTGTTGAGTAAACCGGTAAAATCTTTTGCTAGTGCTTGAGGAAATTTAATAATTTCCAGAGCTTGAGTATTAATAACACAAGAGTGGCCATCGATTCTTCTTAAGAGAAGAGGATTATTAGGGACAACTCTGTCTAATTCTTCGCTGGTAGGGAAGCGTTTCTCTTTAAGCTTGTTTTCATCTAAACCGAAGGCAAACTTATAATTACCAATGACAGGGGACTCATCTATAAGGTCATAGACTTCCGAGAGAGACCTGGCTTCTTGGAGATCAGCCCCCATACTATAAAGTCCACCTTCAAAAGAGTGGGTATGGGAATCAGTGAATCCCGGAAATACATAAGCTCCCTGCAGATCTATTTTCTCTACATCAGCTAGATTTGGGCTAGTTTTATAACACTCTTTAATTATACCTTTATCGACTAAAATGCCTTGATAGATGTTATCTTGGTCATCCATGGAATAAAATCTAGCATTAAAATAAAGTTTCATAGTTATATCCTGTCCTTCAATATAGTTTCTTTCTTCTTTTCAGTGTATTCTGTGTTTTCGGTGGCTAAGTTATCTTCTTCTTCTTATCCGTCATTATCTGTGTTATCAGTGGCTAAGTTTTCTTCTTTCTTTTTGAACACCCCGTCATCTTTCGATGCCATCCTACTTCGCTGAAGCTTCTTAGGATGAACCCTCTTAGATACATTTGCTAGAGCAAATGAAGAGGGGACTTAAGACATACGTGCTCAAGCTTTGTTTCAATATAAACAAATATTTCGTGTAATCTGTGGATAGATTACTTTTTTTTCTTATCTGTGTTATCAGTGGCTAAACATCTCACTTCATTAGTATTTTCTTAATTTCTTGGTAGAATCTGTTGATAGGAAAGCCCATAACATTGAAGTAACAACCATTAATCTTCTTAATAAATTGACTTCCAAAACCTTGAATTCCATAAGCACCAGCTTTATCAAAACTCTCTCTGGTCTCAACATAATTTTCGATATCAAATTCAGATAATTTATCAAACTCAACACTTGTCTTTTCGTAGAAAGTCTTCACAATTTTTTTGTAGCAGATGGTAACTCCGGTATAGACTAAATGCTTCTTGCCTGATAGTTTTTCTAAGTAATCAAAAGCTTGGTATTTGCTATTAGGCTTACCTAAAATCTTGCCATCTAAGACTACTACAGTATCAGCCCCGATAACAATACACTTATTATCTAAGTGTTGAGCAACCTCTTTGGCTTTATTCTCAGAATGCATCATTACCAACTTATAAGGAGGGATATCAAGCATCTCCTCATCTATATTGGAAGGTATATATAAGGGACGTATCCCTACATTTTTAAGAATCTCTTTTCTGCGAGGTGAGGCAGAGGCGAGAACGACCTTCTTTCCTTTTAACAATTCAGCTATCATTTTTATATCCTTAAAAAAATAGTCTATCCACTAATTACATCAATTTCACTAATTTACGAAGAAAATGCATTAATTAAGGTTATTATATCAAATACCTAAACAGAAATATAATTATAATTAACTCACTATTGTCCTTATTTGGGTTTAACAAGCCTCTTTTTTTTTGGTGTAATTCATGGATAGATTATCTTTCTTATCCCTTGGAATTATCTTCCTCTTCACATTTATATCCTCTGAATTTTTGTCCATATATTTTTTTATTGAAAATGTATTATTAATTTTTATAAATTTCCTTGCCAAAGAAATCGACCTTTTATAATTTGGAATCAAAATAAAATTACGGAGTATTAAAATGGAAAACAGAATTCACAATTTTAACGCTGGTCCATCAGTATTACCAGTGGAAGTATTAAAAGATGTTCAGGCTAATTTACTTAGTTACAAAGGTTACGGACTTTCCGTAATGGAAATGTCTCATCGTTCAGCTGAATACCAGAAGATTATCGATGATGCTAATGCAGCAGTTAAGAGAATTATGGATTTAGGTGATGATTATGAAGTGATTTTCCTTGGTGGTGGAGCTTCAACTCAATTCCTAATGGTTGCTATGAATCTTATTCCTGACGGAAAAGAAGGTAACTATGTTAATACCGGAACTTGGGCTTCAACAGCACTTAAAGAAGCAAAAAAGATAGGCAAAGGCATGCATGTAGCAGCTACTTCTGAAGACAAAGAATTTACTTATATTCCTAAAGAACTTAACTTCTCTGCTAACCCTGCCTTCTTACATATTACTACAAACAACACAATTCGTGGTACCGAATATGACCATACTCCTGAAGTACCTGAAGGCGTTTTATTAATTTCTGATATGTCTTCAAACTTCTTAAGCAGACCTTACGATTTTAAAAAATATGATTTAATCTATGCAGGTGCTCAAAAGAATGTTGGTCCGGCAGGTGTTACTGTTGTAGCTATTAGAAAGTCTATTGTTGATAAAATGAACACAGGTCTTCCTACTATGTTAGATTATAGAACTCATATTAGTAAAGGTTCTATGTTTAACACTCCTCCTGCCTTCAATATTTATGTTGTGGGTGAAGTCCTTAAATGGATCGAAGGTTTCGGTGGTTTAGATAAACTTCATGCTCATAATCTTAAGAAAGCTAACTATATCTATGATGCTATTGATAACTCTAATGGCTTCTACAAAGGTACTGTTGTGAAAGAAGACAGATCATTAATGAATATTCCTTTCAGATTACAGACTGAAGATTTAGAAAAAAAATTCATCTCTGAAGCAAAAACTCTTGGTATGATTGGACTTAAAGGACATAGAAGTGTGGGCGGATGCCGTGCTTCTGTTTATAACTCATGCCCATTAGAAAGTGCTAAAGCTTTAGGCGATTTCATGAAGAAATTCCAAGCTGAAAACGAATAGTTTTTAAGCTTAATCAAATATGATAGCCACGGATTTTTCTTATCTGTGGCTTTTTTTGTTCAAATCAAAATGAAAGAGCTTTCACTCGAATTAAATCGAATTAAGACGAATTACACGAATTATTTGTTCATATTGAAACAGAGCTTGAGCCCGTATGTCTTAAGTCCCCTCTTCATTTGCTCAAGCAAATGTCTCCAAGAGGGTTCATCCTAAGAAGCTTCAGCGAAGTAGGATGGCATCGAAGCAGAAGGGGGGTTCTGAAAAAAAAGAAGGCTCTCTCTCAAGTAGAGTGAGAACTAAAAAAAACCTTAGTTTTTATTAAAAAATATGTTTTACAATAATGATATCATATTCCTTAGTCTCTTCCTAGGGAAACCTTAGTCATTCCTTTAAGTATCTCGATGAAATCCCAATGATTCATCGAGATACTTAAAGGCATCACTAGGCAAACCCTTTAGTAATGCTTATTTAAGGCACTTTGAAAAATGTCGAATTTAGCCTGCTTTAAGATAAAGAGCAAAGTTATATTTTGACAACCTTTCTTATATTACTGTTTACAATATAAAAATAATTATTTCAATTTTATTAGGTCCTCCAATTTGCTTCCCACTCTACTTGAGAGAGAGCCAAAAAGAATCATTCCGAACCCACCCCTCCCTCCACAAATATTCCTTGCCTAACATCTCTCTTCCAAAATAGTTGAACAAAAAAATCAAGGTGTAAAAATAATGAAAAAAATAAAAATAGTTGGTGCAGGTTTAGCAGGCTGTGAGTTAGCCCTCAACTTTGCTGATGCTAATTGGCAGGTTGAACTCTACGAGATGAAGCCACATAAATATTCGGAAGCTCATAAAATACCCACTTTTGCAGAGTTAGTATGTAGTAATTCCTTAAAATCTCAACTTCCTACAACAGGTTCCGGACTTCTCAAGGCAGAGATGAGGCACCTAGGGGTTAAGCTTCTTCCCATAGCAGAAGAATGCTCTGTTCCTGCAGGCAATGCCTTAGCTGTAGATCGGGATAGATTTAGTCAGGAAGTAACTGCCAAAATTACCTGTCATCCTAATATTACTATCATCAATGAAGAATATAAAAAGATAGATGATGATCTGACTGTTATTGCAAGCGGTCCTTTATCTTCTGATAATATCATAGATGCCTTATCACCTTATTTACCAGAAACTAGTCTCTACTTCTTTGATGCTATTGCTCCTATTGTGGAGAAAGATTCTATCAATTTTGACCGAGCTTTTTATAAGAGTAGATATGATAAGGGAGATGCTGATTACATTAATTGTCCTTTTACCAAGGAAGAATACTATGCCTTTGTTGATGCCCTTAATGATGCTGAAAAACATCAAGCAAAAGAGTTTGAGAATAAGTATTTTAGTGATATAAAATTTAAGTTTTATGAAAACTGCACCCCCATTGAAGAATTAGCACGCAGAGGAAAAGAGACCTTAAGATTTGGTGTCTTAAGACCGGTTGGTTTAGAAGATCCCATTACAGACAGAAGACCTTATGCTGTCCTCCAACTCAGAATTGAAAATACTAGCCACAATGCTTATAATTTAGTGGGATGCCAGACTATGCTAAAATATGGCGAACAAAAGAGAGTTTTCAGACTTATCCCAGGCTTAGAAAATGCTAACTTCCTTAGGTATGGCTCAATTCACCGTAACACTTACCTCAATTCCCCCCAAGTCCTTAACCCTGATCTTTCCCTTAAAAATAAAGCTAATGTCTATATTGCAGGACAACTCTCCGGGGTAGAAGGCTATGTTGAATCTATCTATATCGGACTTCTCCTTTTTCATATTATTCATAATAACCTAAAATCTCTCCCAAATGTTACTATCTCAGGTCAACTCTGGTCTCACCTGATCACAGAACAGAAGAATTTCCAACCTATGAATGCGAACTTCGGACTTCTTCCACCTCTTGATATTAGAGATAAAAAGAAGAAAAAAGAAGCTTATGCAGAAAGAGCCCTGCAAGCAATTCAAGCTTCCTTTGGGTTAAACCCGAATGGTGCAGTAGAGCTTTAGAGAAGAGTGCAGATTCTTTTAGCGAACTAACTTACAGAATTTGAAGGCATATAATATATATATTCCTGAGAATTACGGAAGTTACTTTTGCAAAAGAATATAGTGCTATTCTCAAAGATCTACTGC
>JAEKNW010000193.1 GCA_016838885.1 Candidatus Cloacimonadota bacterium | reverse complement strand
CCTCTGGGATTAAGAGGGGATTGAAGAAACACCCCGTCATCTTCGATGCCACCCCTCTTGGAAACATTTGCTAGAGCAAATGAAGAGGGGACTTAAGACGACATACGTGCCCTAGCTGTGAATATTTTGATAGATTAATTCGTGTTTATTCGTTTTAATTCGAGTTAAATCGTGTTAAGCAGTATTTCTTTCTTCTCTTAAAACTCTGTGCAACTCTGTGCTTACCTCTGTGAAACTCTGTGTTAAGGATCTTCTTCTTCTTCGTGTAATTCGTGAAATTAGTGGATAGACTTTCTTTCTTTTTTTAAACACCCCGTCATCTTCGATGCCACCCCTCTTGGATACATTTGCTAGAGCAAATGAAGAGGGGACTTAAGACATACGGGCCCTAGCTGTGAATATTTTGATAGATTAATTCGTGTTTATTCGTTTTAATTCGAGTTAATTCGTGTTAAGCCGTATTTCTTTCTTCTCTTAAAACTCTGTGCAACTCTGTGCTTACCTCTGTGTAACTCTGTGTTAAGGATCTTCCTATTTTCTGTATTTCTGTGGCTATTTCTTCTTCGTGTAATTCGGGTTAAAAAGCCCGGTATAAACCGGGCTTTATTATTTTTTCATTTTATCTTAACATCTCTTGTTTCCTCTTCTCTAAAGAAGGGATTAGAGGTAATTTATTTCATTAAAACCATTTTACCGGTTTGGATATCATTTCCAATTTGTAGTTTTAGGTAATAGACTCCGGATGCTACATCTTTGCCACTTGCATCTTTACCCTTCCAAGTATATTTATATGAATCGCTTTTAAGTCTGTCATTAACTAATTCTTTAACTAGCTGTCCTTTAAGATTATAAATCCGAGCATTTACTTGTTGGGTATCACCTTTACTGCTTTTTCCGACATTGAAGGAAATAGTAGTCTCAGGATTAAATGGATTTGGATAGTTGCCTGTATATTGATTAGTTAGGGTGGCAATATCATTCTCATTTGAAACAGCTTGTTGAGTAAGAAATTGATTAATACTTGACCAACCGGAAGAACCAAAAGAGTTATAAGCTCTTACTCTCCAGTAATATCTTGTCAGAGGATTCAGTTCAGGGATAGTATAAGTAGCCTCATCTATATCAGTGATTTCAATCAAGTCGTTATAGAAATAGACATTTTGACAAACTTGAAGAACATAATTTTGAGCAGCAAAGACATTTTGCCAAGCAAACTCTACATCTTCATAACTTACATACACAGCATTATTGGCTGGTAACAAAAGACTAACACTATTAGGGGCCGTTGTAAAATCACCGGTAGTAAAGCTATAAGTTTCAGAGTAATCACTAACAAGATTTCCACTAGTAGCCTTAATTCTCCAATAATAGGTTGTGAAGGAATTTAGATTATCTAGTCCAGCTTCATTATCAGTATAATTTTCATCAAAAAATATCTCTGCAAAACTATCATCCAAAGCTATCTCTAAATCATAACCTGAAGCCCCCATAACTTCCGACCAAGAAATAACCGGATCTGTATCAACATTACTAGCATTGTTTGCAGGAGACACTAGTAGGGGGGTATTTAATGAAGATATCACGGTTAGAGGTTGATTGATTACATCAAATTTACCTGTTGCAATTTCAGTAACTTTTAGTAAAACTTCATTTGAATTAATTTCGGGAATTTCCCAGTTATAGCTTCCCGTATTGGCATTTACTTGAGCTATAGTTTGCCAGTTTATACCATTATCTGTACTGTAAGCAAGTTCTATATTAGAAACATTGTTCTTCCTAATCCAGCTAATATTGCTCATGCCACCTGAGATAAGTGATTGACCATCATTTAAGGAAGTAAAATAGATATTGGAGATATCAACTTTGAATGTTATTGAATCTGCTTCTACTACTACATCATAGATATCAACACCGGTATAATTTCCATTTGTACCCAAAGCTGGTGGAAAAGAGCTATAACCGAAATGATTGTTATTATTGTTGAATGGGGCATGTATAATAGATCCACCACCATTTGAGTTACCTCCAGGACGATAGATATATACTTCATCAGGAGGACCACCGGCATTACCTTCACCGGCATACATGTTGTTAATCTTGTAGACTAATAATCCTTGGCTTGGCAGTGCTGATTCAAAGAGGGGGTCTATTCTTCTATATTCAAAATAGATATCTTCACCATAGTTCCAAGATTGAATTCTATAGGCATGGTTCTCTTGTGATGAAACAGGATAGATGGAATATGTTCCACTCTCTTCTATCTTAGGTATTTGAGGTGTCCAGTTAGTATAGTAGTATTTCATATAAGAATTCATGTGTTGAGGTGGGTTAGTGTTTCCTGCCATTAAATCCCAGACGCCTACCGGATCACCATCAGTTTCATAACGATATAAGTCAGGTGCTCCTAAGGAGTGATATAACTCATGACACATCACACTATTACCGCTACCATTAAGATGGGTTTCTAGCTGGAAATTAAAGTCCCAAACTCTGTTACCATGAATATAGGCTTCTGCATAGTAGAGAGTCCAACGATGAGGCCAAAGTAAAGATGCCCAGTTATTAGGACTTCCCTTGATGATATAAATCACATTATCAACATAGCCATCATTATCGCCATCAATTGGTAAATCCTCGGGTATCATAGACTCTACATATTCTGCTGCATTTGCGAGTAGGGTATGCTCACGATAAGCTCTCTCTTCGCCATGATCACCACCTTGGTAACCAATAGTATTATAAGCAGAATAGGCTTCGTAATAACCACGTGGATGTGGGTCTTCATAAGCTACGATTGTATTTTGAGGTGAGACTGGAGGGAAGAATTCTCCGGAAACATCAAGTTGGCCGTAAGAAACTTCATTATAGTAATTTTTTGTTGAATTAGCATTAGGGGATGGGTCATTTAACATATTGTCATAAACAGAAATATCTGTTGCAAAATCACTTTCTCCCAGAAATTTGATAAAGATAACAACATTAACTAATTGTCCGGTAGTTGGAGTTCTCTCTTCAGCCCTTGGATAATTGGCATAGAATTCATCTCTTTTAGCTTTCCATTGGCTAGCATCAATATTGATATTTGGAACAAGTCCCTTTTCTGATGGTATTGCTTTGCCAACTCTATAACTACTTGGTACAATATCATTACCTGATTTCTCAGCATAAACATAGTAGCCTAATTCATCACGCGTAATGGTATAGCCATCTTTATCATGAAAACGGTGATGAAACTCATCTCCGGAGGCAAAAAGTGATACTACTTGACCATTTGGTTGTTGAACTTCCATCGGGACGTCATCAACATAAGCACTAAACAACATTATTGGCACTAATACCAAAATAAAAATTATAAGTCCTTTCATATATCCTCTTTTGTTTAAATTTTATCCTTCTTTTTATATATTAATTATTCACTGCTGATATGTCAATTAAAATTACTCAAAAGCAGATTAAATTAGGCAAATAGCATAATTTAGACTTTAAAATACATCTAACTATGACTAAGGAATTCTTAGAGATCTTTATTTTATTTATTGCTTTGTAAAAAAAAACTATCATATTATATTAAAATTTAGAAAAGGAGTTAATATAATGCCAAATTGGGAAAGTGTTTTAGGAAAACTAACAAATATGGCTCTTCAATATGCGCCAAAAGTAGTCTTAGGAATTGTTACCCTGATAGTTGGATTCTGGATTGCACGAATAATAACAAGAATATTCCACAAAGCTTTAGAAAAATCTAAAGTAGAGATTACCCTACTCGAGTTCCTAACAAATATTATTTCTATCTTATTGAAGGTTTTAGTTTTAATTAGCGTTGCCACGATGATTGGAATTCAGATGACTTCCTTCATAGCAATCATGAGTGCTATGGCTTTTGCTGTTGGTCTCGCCTTTCAAGGAAGTCTTAGTAACTTCTCTGGAGGAGTTCTAATAATACTCTTAAAACCTTTCAAGAGTGGTGATTTTATCGAAGCTCAAGGACACATGGGAACAGTTGATTCGATTCAAATCTTTCATACTGTGTTAAAGACTGTTGATAATAAGAAGATTATTATCCCTAATGGACCTCTATCTAATGGCAATATTGTCAATTATACTGCCCAAGATACAAGAAGAAATCAGTGGGTTTTTGGGATTGCCTATAGTGATGATTTTGAAGTAGCTAAAAAGCTAATTATGGAAATATTAGAGCAGGATGAGAGAATTCTTAAAGATCCTGCACCATTTGCCCGGGTTGGTGAGCTTGCTAACAGTTCTGTTAATATTACTGTTAGAGCCTGGATACCTTTAGCTGAGTTCTGGAACGTCCATTTTGATGTTATTGAAAAGGTTAAGAAATCTTTCGATGCAAATGGTCTTCATATTCCATTCCCTCAAACAGATGTTCATATTATTCAGAAATAAATTAATTATTTTAGTAAAAAAAACTCCTGCTAGCAGGAGTTTTTTTCGTTTTATTCTTTATTTTTTTATCTTAAACCTTGAAGCTGCCTTTAAGCCATCAACAGCAGAGGAGATAATCCCACCGGCATAACCGGCTCCTTCTCCAACTGGGTACAAACCTGGAGTGTTAATACTTTCTCCGGTATGATGGTCTCTTAGAATTCTGACAGGTGAGGATGTTCTGGTTTCCGGCCCGATAAGGACTCCGTTATCAATAAATCCCCTATAAGTCTTGTTTAGATGCTTCATTCCTGTAACCAAGGCTTTAGTGATATACATGGGGAATAACTCACCCATACTTCGGCTATAAATACCCGGTCTATAAGTAGTTTTTGGAAGCTTAGCTGATACTCTGTTTTTAAGAAAATCACGACCTAACTGAGCAGGAGCATTATAGAAATCTCTATAAGCTTTTTGCTCAATATTTCTTTGTAGGTTCATACCGGCTAAAACATCATGACCAAAATGGCTTGGTTCGATTGAAGCTACTAAGGCAGAATTACCATAGCGTCCCTCTCGGTCAGCCATACTCATACCATTAGTTACGATACTATTCTCTTCAGATGAACCACAAATCACTGAACCTCCTGGGCACATGCAGAAGCTATAAACACTATGCTCACCTGCTTTTGCAGTTAATCGATAGCTTGCCGGTCCTGTAACAGTGAAATCACATTTATCGCCATAAAAAAGATTATTAATAAATTCTTGACTATGCTCTATTCTAAAGCCAATAGCAAAGGATTTAGCCTCCATGGCTATCTTATTTTCGTGCATTTTTGTGAATAGTTCGCGGGCTGAATTACCTATAGCCAACAGGCAGATTTCAGGAGTAATTTTTTCATCATTAATAGTTAACTCTAATCTTTCATTAACTGTCTTTATATCAGTGAGTTTATGAGAAAAATGGAAGACTGCTCCATGTTCTTCTAAGTAATTGATAATTTTGGTAGTTACAGCTTTTATTCCGTCAGTTCCAAGATGAGGTAAAGCATCTATACTGATTCTTTTATCTGCACCAAATTGAGTTAGATAAGCATAGATTTTATCAGAGTATTTATCCCTAGTACGAGCAGTTAATTTACCATCTGAGTAAGCCCCTGCCCCACCCTCACCAAATTGCACATTTGAGTCAGGGTCTAATTGATTATGCAACCACAGGTAATCAACCTTTTCATCTCTGGGCTGAATTCTCTCACCTTGTTCATAAAAATGAGGTTTAAAACCCTCTTCAACTAGTGCTAAACCTGCGAATAAGGCAGAAGGTCCACAGCCGATTATGACTGGATTCAGATCAGATAAGATAATAGCTTCAAGTGTCTTTTCTTTTTTCTCTATAACTTCAACTATATCATGATGTATTGGTGCTTTTCCACTAAACTCAGCTTCTACTGTGAAGTTGAGCCAGACGTTATTTCTTTTTCTACTATCAATTGATCTACGAATAATACTAATTATCTTGAAATCGGATTCTTCTATTTGAAACTTATGGGCTATAACTTTTGCTAAATCAGGATGATGGGCTAAACGGGTTGAAATATTTTTTATAATATACATTTTTTCTCCTCAGAGATTATCTGGTTTTCGATAAAAAAAACGGCACTCGATGTGAGTGCCATAATTTATGGTGGCAAGACCCAGACTTGAACTGGGGACACAAGGCTTTTCAGGCCTCTGCTCTACCAACTGAGCTATCCCGCCGAATATACATTTCTAAATTCAATTATGGTGGCAAGACCCAGACTTGAACTGGGGACACAAGGCTTTTCAGGCCTCTGCTCTACCAACTGAGCTATCCCGCCACATCATTTTCAGATAAGTAAAACCTTTTTATTAAGAACCTATAATTATGTCAAGAAAAAGTTAATTTATTTTGCCTCTTCTGTCAGACAGGATACCCTGTTCGCCCTAAGCTGTAAAGCTGGGATATTCTCAAAATCCCGGCTTGTGAGGCGTAGCTTTAGCGAAGTATTATCAAAGATCTACTGCATTATTTGGATTAAATCCCCAAAGGGGATAAATAGTTTAGCCTGGGGTAAAATCCTGAAAGGATTGCAACCCCGGGTATTGATGATTAACAAAACCTTACCCTGAAAGGGTTAAATAAAATCTTATATACCAAAGACTTATTATATACATTATTTATACTTTTATTAAACCCTTACAGGGTAATAT
>JAEKNW010000192.1 GCA_016838885.1 Candidatus Cloacimonadota bacterium | reverse complement strand
TGAAAGAACTTCAAAAGAACCTGAATAATCACCTTCTGCTATTGGTTCTAAACTTACAGTAATGTTTTGTGTAGCATTAGGTTGTATAGTAATCTCATTAGGAGTAAAACTCAATTCAGTTCCTTCTTGAGAAAATTCAACTTCTAAAGGTAAGATTCCCCAATTTTGAACATTAAGTTGGGCAACTCCATTCCTGTTAAGATATACATTACCGAAATCTAAAGTATCTTGAGTTACCACAATAGCTGGTCCGGTAGGAATTGTTTCGATAAAGAAGTTATCAAGGTATACTGAAAGATAAGTTGCTCCGGTTCCAACAAATTGCAAGGCGACAAATTGATCTCCTTCAGGAGCACCATCAAAACCATGTTGGAATTGTTCATAACTTGTTGTGAAGTAGACAGTATCGCGAGCTGTGAAGTTTATTTCACCACTATTATTACTAGCAGTTCCGATGATAAGACCGGCACCTGCTGTTGAAGAACGTCCCATAAAGCGAATTCTTCTAGTTGAGAGTTCATTAATAGGAGGAGTAATTGCCGTGATAGCAGCATTAGCATCAGCAGAATTATAGAGTCTAAATCCCCTATCTCCTTCGAATGATGTAGCTGTAACATCACCAACTGCATAGGTTGATGTGCTGTTGACTACTACAGACCAGTCAGGAGGAAGAGTTCCAGTGTCATACCCTTCAAATCCTTCAAAGTGAGGGAAGTCCGATATCATAGCATCGTAACCGGTTCCAGTGAGAGGTATTATGGTATCAGTCCCTTCACTATCAGTTATGGTTAAGTTTGTACTGAAATCACCTTCAGTAAGAGGATGGAAATTCACACCAATTGTTTCAGTCTGACTTGTTATTTCAAGTGGATATTCATTATCATCGACTAAAACAAAATTAGGTTCTTGATCTAATCCAACACTATTGATTGTTAGAGTGCCTAAACCAATATTACGAATATTGAATATAGCTTGTGATGAAGAGTTGAGAATTGTATTCGGATAAACCCATTCAAGTGGAGAAATTAAAGCAACTGGACCTGTAGGCATCTCTTCAATTGAAACTTCATCAATATAAATATAATCATAAGTATTCAAGAAAGAATCAGCTTTAAAAACAATAAATTGATTATTATTATTTTCCACATTAAGGCTGACAAAATACTCTTCATAGTCAGTTGTGAGAGTAATAGTTTGGACTTCTTCAAAATCATCTAAGTTATTGTTACTATTACTAACTCCAATCTTGAATGGAGTACCCATATCTGAAGATTTAACTTGGAATCTAACTCTCTTAGTAGTTAAATTAGAGATTGGAGGAGTTATAGCATTAAGATCTGCATTAAGGTCTGCGGAATTATAAAACCTTAGAGAGTTTGAACCTTCATAAGGATTAGATGCCATTACGCTTACAGAAGTGTAAGAATTTGTACTAGCAATAATACGATTCCAGTCTTGTGGTAAGTTATTAGGTTCAGTACCTTCAAAACCTTCAAGATGTGGGAAATCATAGATCATTGCATCGTAGCCAGTTCCGGTTAATGGAATTACAGTATCTCCATTTTCTGCATCATTGATTGTGATATTTGCTTCAAAATCTCCGACAGTTAGTGGATGGAAAGTTACCGTAAATTGAGCAGTTCCACCCGTGATATCAAGAGGATAATTATTATCATCAGTAAAAATAAAATCTGTATCTTGATCTATAGAAACACTGTTAATAGTAAGTGTTCCTAATCCTGTATTTCTCATAGTGAAAGTTACAGTATTTGCGGCAGAATTTATAATTGTGTTTGACCAGTTGTATTCATCAGGAGTTACCATCAACTGAGGAGTAGTTGGAATATCACCCATAGTCAATAAGACATTAGCAATCAAGCTCTGTACTGTACCGCTTGGTGGGGTAATAAAGTCATAATTTGTACCATCGTTATAATGATATATACTTTTATTACCGGTAGTAGTAGTACCAAAAAATTCATCATTTGAAGATGTATAACCTTGAGTATTAGCTTCAAAGCCAATAACTAAATTATCCTCATTATTATAGTTAAAAGGTACTGATAGAGGTATAGTTACCCATCCTTCTTCAGCTGGAACTGAGAAAGGTCCATCATAAACAAGTACAAAATCACTAATAGGTAACCATGAAGTTCCGTCAGTAAATTCTTCAAGTTCTGTATGTCCTAAATAGACTTGAATATTATCTTCAGTCCAAGCACTATTACCATTATAATAGTAGGATATTTGTTCTATTCTTTGATCTTCAATGTTAAGCCATTCTTGGTTATAAATAGTCTGAGTAAGTGAGTATCCATAGAAAGGTTCCATAGGCAGGTGTGTATTTACTTCTGTACCTGCACCTATCACTAATGAGCCCTCCTCAGCACTGGTAGTAAAGTTCCAGATAGTTGTAGGAATAACATATTCAGAGATATTATTGCCTGCAACAACTCTCCAAAAGTAGGTAGTTAAAGCTGTTAAATCATCGACAGTATAACTTTCTTGTACATATTCATCTGCTAGAAGTGCATTCTCACTCATGGAAGCAACTTCACTTTGGTCGGAACTAAAATATAGCTTAACCCAATCAGTATCGTCTCCATTAGTCCAAGTTAATTCAACAGGAGGATTAAGATTGAAACTTCCGTTCGCTGGAGCAGTAAGAGTAGCCATGCTTGGTTCATTTTCAGCAGAAAAGTGAAACCTTGTGTTAGGATAGATAGCAGACAATGTACCTGCAGTTACTGGAAAAGTTCCATCGGCATATCTATAAATAGCTCTTTCAGGGGTAACTGAAGTGCCAACGAAAGTTGGTTGACCAGTTACATAAGAACCATCATTGTTAATAACTAATATTTCTAAGTTATCAGTTCCGTTATAATCGAAAGCACTATCTAAGATTATATCAAACCAACCTCCCCCATTGAAGGTTAAGTCTCCAGAAAAAACTAATTCATAAGTATCATCTGTAGCCGGATCAATATAATCTGTAGATGCAATTGAAGATTCAGTTGTGTGTTTCAGATAGAATGATTGATTAAGCATAATGTAGTTGTTTGGTGTATTTGCGACGTTATAGCTAATGGTGTTAATCTCCATTTCATTGATTAAATCAGATTGGAGGTAAATTGTCCTCGACCAACCATAATCATACCAGCCATAAGCTGGAATATAGCTGGATGTTGCTGTTCCACTTCCTATTTCAACATAGATAGCGCTTAATGAAGCTATCAACAACATTAAAATAGTTACGAAAAATATTTTCTTTTTCATAGTTACTCCCTTTTCTTTTTTCCCTTAATTTTGAGTTGTGCTTAAATCTTTTTTTTTTAGTTTCGAAGTTTTGTGGTCGGTATGTTTTCACTACATTAGAATTAATATTTTCTCTATCCAAAATAAATTATCAGTGAATAAGTTGGCAAGAACTTTTTTATTTTTTTAGTGATTATTCTTTTATTTCTCTTTTTCTCATCAACTCAATATTTTTAACCCGAATGGTGGAGTATAACTTTGATAATACTTCGCTAAAGCTACATATCACAGGTGAAGAGTGCAGATTCTTTTGCAAAAGTAACTTCATAGTTTTCACGAATATATATTGGCTCATAGCTCCAGAGGATCGAAACTTCTGTGGCTTTCTGTTTCGCTCCTCTGGAGCTAATATAGTCCAAGCTTGAAAAGCTTGGTGCGGGCAAGGGTGCCCGCTGTCCGGCAGAAGAGGCCGATTTCTAATATCTACAAGATATTTTGGGTGTGTAGCTAATTCTTTCATCTTCTTCTTCTTTGTGTTTTTGTGAATTTCTGTGCTTTTGTGTTAAAAATCTTCCTCTTAATCAATGTGAATCAGTTTAATTCTGTGGACTATCTTCTTCTTTCTTAAAACTCTGTGCAACTCTGTGATACCTCTGTGTAACTTATTCTGTGTTAAGGACTTTCTTCTTCGTGTAATTCGTGTAATTCGTGGATAGACTTTCTTCTTCTTTTGTGTTCTTTGTGTCTTTGTGGTGAAAAAGAAAAAGCCCCGCGTTAGCGAGGCTTCATATTTGTATTTTTTTGAGGAATGCCTGCAAAGATGCAAGCGGTCCCAGTACTATTTCATAAGGATCATTTTCTTAGTTGAGTTAAATTTTCCATTTTTCATTCTATAGAAATAGACACCTGAAGCTACATTTCTGTTGTTTTCGTCTTTTCCATTCCAAACCACACTGTGTTCTCCAGCATTTCTATGATCATTTAGGAGAGTTTTTACCTTTTGACCTTTTATGTTGTAGACATCAATGATAACATTTCCAGCTTCTTTAGTAGTGAAAGCTATTGATGTTTCAGGATTAAATGGATTTGGATAATTCTGAGCTAAGGAATTAGCTTGAGGAATAATATCAACATTTTCATTATCAACACCATCTGGAGTAGAGTCAATTCTGAAGTTATCAAGCATGAAGATAAAGGCATCAGAAGAAACACATTGGACGCCAAATCTAACTGTTGTCCCTGTAATATCACTTACATTGAAATGATAGAGAGTCCACTCGGTTGGAGCTTCTAAATAATCAATTCCTTGATGAAGTGAATATTGGAAGTTACTAACTTGATCTCCGCCTAGTGACATTTTCACTCTGAATTTTTCTAAACCAAATTCAGCAGTATAAGACTTAGCATAGAAAGACACCACAGAAGTTGTTCCAACTGTGAATCTTGGAGTAATAATCCAATCATCATTTTCACCTTCAGTTGAAGCAAAAGAAGTTAAGAATTTATCTCCACTTTGAGGAATCATATCTTCAATTGGTGGTACTGTAGCTGATGGATTAAAGACCATGTAGGACATTGGTTCACCGGCATTATCATAATCGACATTACTAATAGTATAAGTTCCACCACCATCAACATCATATTGAATCCAGTTTGGCATATTTAGTGTGAAATCAGGGTGGTCTTCGAAGTCATCACCCCATAATGGCTCGCCAAGGTTATAATAGATAATAGTAGCTGTATTTGATGGTAAGGAGAATCCATCAGGTTCTTCGAACATACCAATTACATGGTAAGAATACTCTGTTCCAACAACAACGTTTGCATCATGATAGAGATTTGTTCCGATTGGGATCATCTCTTCAGTAATGGCACTATTATTTCTATAAACATGATAACCTATAAGGTATCTTTCATAAGGAGGTTCAACCCAAGTTAACTCAACATAACCTGATTGGTTTGTAGCTTCTAAATTAAGTGGAGAGTTGAAGTCATAATTATAATTAGCATCTACATTAAGAGTATATAATCCTGTATCATCTCTGGTTAATCTAGCAGCTTCTCCATTTTCACTCTTTCTTGTGTGAGGAGGAGTAACACCGGCAGGATAATTAGTTGATTTAGCTACTCTAAGATAGTAATCACCGCTCTGTGGTAAAACGAAATTAATGCTTGTACCGTTAGCAAGAGATGTTGATGTATTTATATCATTAGGATCTGTTGCAGGTCCATAGAGCCACATTGATGGATTGACACTTGAACCATCTGCGTTAGCAACGGAACATATTAAGGTATCACTAATGCCCATAGCAGGGATTTTATACCAGTCTATATCACCAATTGGCATGATAGCATAAGTATCACCATCCACAGGTAGAGTTAATGTTGTAGCAGTAGTTGGGATATCATTACCATCATCTGCATAAGCATAACCACTAATATTAACTAGATGTGTTTCACGAGTTGCATTATCAATAATTTGAATAGTTGCAGACTTACTTCCTTCTGAATTAGGAGTAAAAGAAACACCGATAGTAGCAAGTTGATTAAATGGTAATACTAAAGGATATGCATTACTGTCAGTTGTGATAGTAAATTGGTCAGCATGAGCTCCTGTAATTGTAGGTGCATCAGCTACTGTAACATCTTGAAGTCCAATAGATCTCATGGTGATAGACTTTTCATCTGAAGTTCCATCAACAGGGGTCATATCAAATATGCTATTAGTAGGATAGACGGTTAAGTCTGGAGCGTTAGGAATATCACCAAACTCAAGAATAACATTAGGGAATGAGTTACGCATGTAGTTTGCTGTTGGTGGTGCTGCCGGATCAGGAATAACGCTGTCACTGTAGTATAAGATACTTCTAGTGGCATCACTGGCAGTACAGAAAAATTCATCAGCTGATGAATGATAGCTAGGTACAGTATGGAATACACCAACTACTAAGTTTTGAGTATTATCATAAATGAAGGGGATATTTAATTCAATTTCTACCCAACCATCTTCAGCAGGGACTGTGATAGCGCCATTAAAAACTTCCATCATGGAATCTAAAGAAATCCAGTCTGTATTACCGGTAAATGATATTTCGCTAGTAAGTCCCATGTAGATTTTCATATCATCAGGACCCCACGCTGAATTACCATTATAATGCCAGCTAATCTTTTCGACACGTTGGTCAGCAATACCAATCTCACCGGCATAGTAGATGCTTTGAGACCAAGTATGGCGATAAAATGGTTCGAAAGGTAAGCCTTGGTTTGTTAATACCCCATTTCCAATAATAGAAATATTATCCGGAAGTGGAGGTAGTATAAAGGCAGTAGTATTAACTGTAAGTGAAGGGATGGCAGTATCATTTGAAAGAACTTCAAAAGAACCTGAATAATCACCTTCT
>JAEKNW010000191.1 GCA_016838885.1 Candidatus Cloacimonadota bacterium | reverse complement strand
CTTACAGGGTAATATCTCTGTGGTAGCCACATTACCCAGGGTTGCGATACTTTCAGCATCTTACCCTGGGCTAAACTATTTAATCCCTTTCAGGGATATTTGATGAATCACTATATTAGTGAAATATTCTCATTTTCATATATTATTTCCACCAGACTTGAACTTGAGCCCAATTTTTCACTTTTCACTTTTCATTTTTCTCTCTCTTCTTCTTCGTGTAATTCGTGGATAGACTTTCTTCCTCTTCTTTGTGTTCTTTGTGCCTTTGTGGTAAAAAACACCCCGTCATCTTCGATGCCACCCCTCTTGGAAACATTTGCTAGAGCAAATGAAGAGGGGATTTAAGACATACGGGCTCATACTCTGTGTCCATTTTAACAGGGTAATCGTGGATGAAAAATTCTCCCCGTCTCCCTTTCTCCCCGTCTTTTCGCGACAAGCGAAAAATCTTCTTCGTGTAATTCGTGTAATTCGTGGATAGACTTTCTTCCTCTTCTTTCTTATTCGTGTTTTATTTGTGTTCATTAGTGGCTAAACTTCTTCTTCTTCTCTTAAAACTCTGTGAAACTCCTCTTCACCTCTGTGTAACTCTGTGTTAAGGACTCTCCCCGTCTCCCTTTCTCCCCGTCTCCCCGTCTTTTCGCGATCAGCGAAAAATAATTCGTGTAATTCGTGAAATTAGTGGATAGATTCCTCCTCCCACAACCACTCCTGCCAAGTTCGCCACTAGATCATTAATATTAAATGCCCTATAGCTCAAAAACATCTGGAAATACTCCAGTCCCACTCCCAAGCCAATAGCGATAGCCACCATCCCCCATTTCGATTTAGGAAAACTAAGGAGCATCAAACTAATCATCGGCAGATATACCAGCATGTGTAGGAGGTAATCCCCTCTAATCCGTATCACGGTAATATCTGTCAATTCCTTACTCACACCACCCAGTGGCATCACCGAAAGAGTAACCAGTGCCAGGAGATAGAGAAACAATCCCCATCTTGCATATTTCGAAATATTTATCATATTTTATCCTATCAAAATTCTTCAAACTAAAAATACTTCACACGAATTAACACGAATTAAAACGAATTTCTCGAATTAGACTTTATTGTAAGTAGAAAGTTAATACTTCTTTTTCCACTTATTTTTTATCAGCCCACTTTTTATCATTTTCTTTTATTTGTATTTCGTCTGTTCTATTTCTTTTTTTAATCTCTTTCCTTCTATTTGTTTTTCTTCTGTTTTTTTATCTCTTAATCTCTTTCCTTTTTGCTCTTAGCAAAAAGAAATTCGTGAAATTCGTTTTAATTCGTGTTAATTAGTGTAGAGCATTTTATTCTAGATTTTATAAAAATCCCGATACCACCCTATAAACTTCTTCACCCCTTCTCGGATAGGTGTATCAGGTCTATACCCCAAGTCTTCCACTAGATCCGTAACATCTGCATGTGAAGCAGGCACATCTCCCGGTTGAAGTGGTAGCATATTCTTAATCGCCTTCTTGCCCATTTCCGCCTCTATAGCCTCGATAAAATCCATCAGCAGTACTGTATCATTATTTCCTATATTATAGATCTTATAGGGTGCTTTTGAAGCTCCTGGGGTAGGATTCTGGCCATTCCATCCCGGCATAGCTTGAGCCGGATGATAGATTACTCTTTTGATACCTTCCACGATATCATCAATGTAGGTGAAATCACGTTTCATTTTGCCATTATTAAAGACATCGATCGGCTTTCCTTCTGCAATAGCTTTGGCAAAGAGGAAGAGAGCCATATCAGGTCTGCCCCAAGGACCGTACACAGTGAAGAATCTTAAACCAGTAGTTGGTAAATCATATAAGGCACTATAAGAGTGAGCTAAAAGTTCATTAGATTTCTTACTGGCAGCATAGAGGGAGATAGGGTGATCCACATTATCAGTGGTACAGAAGGGAAGTTTGTCATTCCAGCCATAGACACTTGAACTGGAGGCATAGACTAAATGCTTAATCTTATTCTGACGTGATGCTTCTAAAATATTAAAGAAACCGATAATATTACTTTCTAAATAAGCATCCGGATTAGTAATACTATAGCGAACCCCGGCTTGAGCAGCCAGATTTACCACCACATCGAATTTCTCATCTATGAATAATTTGTAGAGTTTAGCTCTATCACATAAATCTAATTTTATAAATCTGTAGTTAGCGTACTTCTCACTCTGCAAAATCTCGCCATAGCGAATACTTTGGATGGGAAAACCGGCATGGGCTAATCTACCATATTTTACCCTTAAATCATAATAATCATTAATTACATCTAATCCTATAATCTCAACATCTTGCTCGAGGAGCAACCTGTTCGCTAAATGAAAGCCGATAAAGCCGGCTGTCCCAGTTATTAATATCTTCATATTTAATCCTTTTATAACCTGACGGTTAAAAGACGGGGAGACGGGGTGACGGGGAGACGGGGAGAACTTTTATTTTTATAAATAAAAATTGGTCCACCATTTCTACCGTAGGCATTGCTCCAAATCTTTAATCATTCAAGTTTTTTTATATTTTTTATTCAGTTAAAAGTCAAACTTATTTTCATCACGCGTTTCAACTTTTTCTGGCTTAATACACCATCTTTCTGAATCCCTAATCATATTCACTAACATACCTAAAACATTATTATATTGACTAAACAAATAATCAAATTCAGATTTATCTATATATCCACAATCATGAGAAAATTTCACCCAAACTTGAGTTTCAGCTGCCTCACATTCTGAAATTGACATTTTAGAAATAAAGTGGTTTGGGTACCTTCTTACTCTAAATGCTTCAGCAATGTTTGCACAAATTGAGCGGGAAGATCTTCTCATCTGATCAATCAACGAATATCTTTCAACAGTCGGATACGACTTAGTTTTTTCAAAAATCTCCATAGCTAATTTATAGGCTAACTGATAAACTCTTAAATCTTCATGTGTTCTGATTCTCATTTCCCCTCCTGCATTATTTATATTATATTATGTTGTTTTCTTTTATTCTATGTTATTCTTTGTTATTTATATTCATAGGGCAAAAAATGTTTTGCCCCTACATTCTCTCCATCACCCCGTCACCCCGTCTCCCCGTCTTTGAGCCGTAAGGCGAATCTCCCCGTCACCCCGTCACCCCGTCTCCCCGTCATTAACACAGCGTGTTAATTACTACGTGCCTTCTTGACTAAGATATTCCACAGCACAAGCCAGAAATACTTAAAATCCGTCCACACCGGTCTCTCTATCTTCTGCAGCAAATACTTCTTCTCCGAAGCAACTATCTCCTCAAAGGTCTTCGGCATATCCGCATAAAATGGTGGGAGCAACCCCGGCTTCACCTTCACCCTCAGCTCTCTCACCTCTTCCGGATACAGACTAAAGTAATGTTCACTCAAGGCCCTGACTCCTACTAAGTTAAGTTCGCCTTTGAAGAAATTAATAAATTGAGGTAGTTCATCAATCCATAGCTTCCGGAAGACCTTTCCCCACCTGGTAACTCGGAAATCATTCTTGAATTTTCCACCTTCCTGCAGACTACAGGTCTTATAGACATAATCCTGTAAATATTCGGAGTACGGATGCATTGTCCTGAATTTATTTACATAAAGGAGCTTTCCATTCTTTCCCTTACGCTTTAATTGAATAATAGGACCATAAGACGGATTCTCATCCCGAGATGGCTCTTTTGCCTTAATAGCGATGAAGTAATTTACTCCATGAATTTCCCGCTTAGCTAAAAGTTCGAAACCACAAAAGTAGAGTCTACCCAAAATCTCTGTTTCGCTAAAGGCTCTGTTCTTCCCTTTGGTAATAAAGAAGTAGAGTCCCTTAAGCAGTGCGATCTTTGGAAAGACACGACGCAGAATAAAATCAATAAAATATAAGATATTACCGAAGATAGCAGTATAAGACTTGATAAATCTTTTCCGACGCTGGGCTTTTGTCTCCACACAACCAACAAAAACACCACCCTGAGCTAAATTATCATTCACCTGAATAATATACTTATTAATTCTTCGGAAATTATTAGCCTTATGCAAATTGATAAAAAGTAATTGGGATCCCTCATCAATATTCTCAATATTAAAAAGAGCATGACTATTGATCACCATAGACTTATCCCGACAGAAACACTCAAGATCTAAATACTTATTAACAAACTCAAAAATTTCATCATCATTATGCAAATACTTATCCCGCAAAAGCTGCTTCATTGAATCGTGTTGCACCTTATCTTCTAAACAATAATGCTTAACTATTTTTACAGGACTATCAGGCACCTTATCAGAAGGTTCAAACTTAGACAATTCATAAGCAGAACCCTCTTCCTCTAACTTCTTAGACCTGGTAATAAAGGTAGTCTTAGCAAAAGAAGGGTTATCCTTATGAAATTGGAAAGAATAATACAACAAAGCAAAAACAATCATCTCTATAAATATAGTTAAACCTATAGTTCCAAAGGTAACATAGCGGGAATACTCAAACCTGTGAAAAAAGAACATTGCCCCAAAGACAACCGCAATCGCTATGGCATCACACTTTATAATAGAAGCCCACAAAGCTCGCAACCTCGGTTTATTCTTAATAGAAAACTTACCACCGATTAACCCTGCCCCAACCCAGGCCAAAGATAATCCCAGCACCGGCTTAGCATAATCAACTAAGACCCGCCGTGTTCCATTCCTAAACCAGGCGACCACCGCAAAAGCAAACAGCACTATCCCAATATCCAACAGTAAATATAAAAGGTACCATACCTTCTTTTTCATCACGCTACCTTCTCTCAAATTTATTAAAATCTATCCACTAATTTCACTAATTACACTAATTAAGATTTCTGTCCACAGATTACACAGATAAACACAGATTTAGATTATCAAATTTTTATTATTTTCTTTCTCTTTTTTCTTTTCTTCTTCGTGTAATTCGTGTAATTCGTGGATAGATTCTCTTTCTCTTTTCATTCTTGCGAAGCAAGCATTTCTCTCTCACCACAAAGACACAAAGAACACAAAAAAAACTAGCCACCGAAAACACCGAATTCATCGATAATTTCTCAACACTAAACTCTCAACACTAAACTCTTAAATCATTAAATCTTCTATCATCCACTAATTTCACTAATTTCACTAATTAAGATATCTGTCCACAGATTACACATATAAACACAGATTAATATTATCAAATTTTTATAATTTTCTTTCTCTTTTTTCTTTTCTTCTTCGTGTAATTCGTGTAATTCGTGGATAGATTCTCTTACATTTTGCAAAGCAAAATTAATCTCTTTTCATTCTTGCAAGCTAATGTTACTTGTCAAATAAAAAATCATTAATTCTTAATTCCCCTCTTCATTTCCTCAAGGAAATGCCTCCAAGAGGGGTGGAATCGGAGATGACGAGGTGTTCTATTGATTCGGAAATTCGCTTTCATTCGTGTGAAGAATTTTCAGCAAAAAAAAAGACTGATTACTAGGCTTTAAACCTGTTAATCAGTCTTCTTATTAAACTCTGTGTAACTCTGTGCTTTACTCCTTTAACTCTGTGTTAAGGATCTTCTTATTCGTGAAATTCGTTTTAATTCGAGTTAATTCGTGTGAAGAATCTCACCTCTTCATCTTTAAATTTTTAAAATCTCTTTATCACTCCATCTAAACCCTAAACTCTCAACACTAAACCATTTTTTTCTTCTCATTCGTGTTAATCTGTGCCCATTAGTGGATAAAAATCTTCCTCTTATCAGTGTTTTCGGTGGCTAATTTATTCTTTCTTTTTTTGTGTTCTTTGTGCCTTTGTGGTGAAAAATCACCTCTTCACTCTCAGGTATACCCTCTTCACGAAGTTTCTCACCTTCCTCTTCCCCCAGATAACCCACCACTCTAAATTACTCTCAGCCCAATGCTCTGGATGTATATTCATAATGATCTTTTCCGGAAGCTGACCCTTCTCTAAAAGCTTTAGTATCTTCTCCAGCGATGTCAAATCAAAATCATACTTACTTGTTACTCTATCCCGTCTATTGATAGAATCATCACCCCAGGCTCTGCCCGCATCAGTAATATACAAAACTTCATTATAGTCAGTATCAAAGTATGGCTCGTATTCAATACCAAACTCTCTGTAATCATACTTTTTCCATAAATCTCTACTATCATAAGGGCTTGTTGGCCTACCATGCATGGCAATTTTCTTAACAGGATACAGTTTTCTCAACTTTTCAAGATTCTGTTTAAAATCTCCTATCCCTAAAGCAAAATCACCCTTAGAATCACACAAAGATTCATAATGATAACCAATTTCATGCCCCAGATTGATAATTTCTTTGATTATCTCTTCGTTAAAAGACTCTGGTTTCAACCTAAAATAGTAAGTTGCCTTAATACCATGCTGATGCTCTAACTGAGCCATCTTGAGAGATTTTTCAGGCCTTCTATCTACATCATGCCGGAATGATATTTGCTTATATTTAAGTAAATTTTGGTATTGGGTGAAAGTAAAGTCCATTATTTTAATTATCTTCCAATACTATAATATTCGAAACCAAGTTTTTCAAGTTCATTCGGGTCATATTGATTTCTACCATCAAAAATAATCGGGGTCTTTAATCTTGCTTTTATTGCTACAAAATCAGGATTTCTAAATTGATTCCATTCAGTAACAAGTAATAATGCATCAGCATTTTTGAGGGCTTCATAGTTACCATCAGCATAGCTTATAGCCGGGTTATCACCAAAGATTCTTTTGGTTTCTTCCATGGCAACCGGATCATAGGCAACTACTTTAGCACCGGCTTCAATA
>JAEKNW010000190.1 GCA_016838885.1 Candidatus Cloacimonadota bacterium | reverse complement strand
TTGCGGGCTTCCAGCCCGTATTAGAAACCGGTAACTCGTTGCCGGTTCTTATCATCTTGCTGTTAGCAAGATAGATAATTTCTCCTCTTTAGGAGAAATGAATACGGGCTGGAAGCCCGCAATCCCAGAGAATATGCCCGTAATCCCGGTTAAGAATGCCAGCAGGGATGTTAGTGCTCCTAGAGAAGAAGTCGTGCTCCAAGTCAGGAAAAGCTCATTTTGCATGAGAGTCTATTATCAATCTCATTACCACTGTGGTTTTACCACTTGTCTATTGTATCACTGTTAGCTTTTTGTCTAATAGTGACCTAATAGATGCCCAATAGACCCCCAATAAAGACCCAGTAATTATTGACAATAGCTGTAATTAAAAAAGTTTGCACTAACTGAGCCTTTTTTAAAAATAAGGTATTGAATATCTATTAGTTAAATTGAACAGTCTCTTAATATAAGTTTTTTAGATGTTAGATTTATCCCGAATGGTGCAGTAGATCTTTAGAGAAGAGTGCAGATTCTTTTAGCAAAATAACTTACAGAATTTGAAGGCATATAATATATATATTCCTGAAAATTATGGAAGTTACTTTGCAAAAGAATATAGTGCTATTCTCAAAGATCTACTGCATTATTTGGGTTTATTATTGACACAAACACTAGCTCTTTTAACCTAGTGTTACCTAGAATGATTATTTAGGTTAAAAGAAATTCAGGAGAATCAGATGGCTAAGATTGAAGCAATAGATTTTAAAAGAAGAAGAGCAATTCCTACAATATATAAAACTCTTTTAGTTTTGTTTTGCATTTTGGGGATATTAATACATTCATTCTGGAACAAGAAAAGAATTGAGACCTTGCTAGTTGATCATGAAACTATCATGTTCGAGGAAATCAACAAGCAGTCTGTTATTGTTAATTTTGTTATTACCAATACAACAGATATTGAGAAAACTGAGAAAATCAAGATTGAAATTGTAGATCAGGATAATTATCTGATAACTTCTACTATCAAGTTTCTTACTTTTAAAAGTGGAAAAAACCTTTTTTCAGAGCAGATTAGATTCGGACGGAGATACCCGGATATAGAAGAGAAAAAGCTTAGGGCTTTAATCTCAATTCAACCAAGAAAACTCTAGTAAATAGACTTATAATGATTCAGTTAAAGTTAGGGAATATAATTTGCATCAATATAAAACTAAAATATCAAATTAAGGGAAAAAAATGTCGTTTTTGATCTTAGCAACAATATTATTAATAATCTATTGGATTATAGAGTACTATATGCATTTAAAAAATGTAAAGAGAGTACCAATCCGAATTCATGTCAATGGAACGCGAGGTAAATCAAGTGTTACTAGATTGATTGCCGCAGGGTTAAGAGCAGGTGGAATACGAACAGTAGCTAAAACTACCGGGACCTTACCACGTATCATTCATCCTGATGGAAAAGAAAGCGCAATCATTAGATTAATGGGGGCAAATATCATTGAACAAAAGTATATCTTTAGGAATACTGTGGCAATGAAACCTGAGGCTATCGTCATGGAATGCATGGCAGTTAATCCTATTTATCAATGGGTAGTCGAACGAAGATTGGTTAAGGCAACAACAGGAGTTTTAACTAATGCAAGACTAGACCATACTGATTTAATGGGTGAAACAGTTGCAGACATAGCTAAAAGTTTATCCAACTTTTTTCCTCCACACAAGAAATGTTACACTGCAGAGAATAATGAGCAAATTTACTCTGTGCTTGATAAGAGGGCAAAGAAATTTGGTACAGAATTAGAGCAAATTCTTCCTAAGGATGTTACAAAAGATGAACTGCTTGGCTTCTCCTATATCGAGCATGCTGATAATGTTCAATTAGCCCTTAAGGTATGTGAGGCTCATGGAGTGAAAAGAGATGTTGCCTTGAAAGGGATGCAAGGTGCTGTTCCTGATCCTGGAGCATTGACCCAACACAGAGTAGAAGATGGGAATAAATCCCTGATGTTCTATAATGTTTTTGCAGCCAATGACCCTGCTTCAACAGAGTTCTTATATCACAGAATAACAGACATTATCCATCAAGGAAAGAAGTTTATCATCCTAAATTCTCGCTCTGATAGATTTTTCAGAACTGATCAATTATTAGGAGTCTGTAAGAATGTAGAATTTGATTATCTTTTACTTACCGGAGAATCCCCTCAGCGTGCTTATGACCATGCCATTGATTTAGGTATCGATAAGAAGAAGGTGATAAAGATAGGCCAGCCTTTAGTACATCAAATTTACGAAAAAATCCTTGAGTTAACAGATAAAGAAGCTCATATAGTAGGAATCGGCAATATTGCCGGCGAAGTTAAATATGGAGCACAAATAGTAGCCCATTTTAAACATTTAGAACAGAAACAAAAAAAATAATTATATAATAAGGAGAAATTGATGGTAGAAGCTGCCGTTGGTTTAGGTGTGATTGTAAGTTTAATCTTCACAGAATTATTAGGAGCTTCAGCTGGGGGAATAGTTGTCCCAGGTTATTTAGCTCTCTATTTAGATCGTCCAGTTCAGATAATAACGACTCTTTTAGTAGCAGTAGCTACTTGGTTGTTAATTAGATTTATTTCCAGCTTTACTATACTTTACGGAAAAAGAAGAATGGCACTAAGTATATTACTTGGTTTCATTTTAGGCTGGTTAGTTTCAGGAATGAAACTCGATGTATTAAGCTTCAATGTCGAATCCGTAGGTTATATTATACCTGGTTTAATAGCTAATTGGCTAGAGAGACAGGGCGTAGTGAAGACTATGTCAACAATGATTATCGCAGCTGTTTTAGTTAGAATAACTTTAATGGTAATATCAGGTGGAGAGGTGAATTTCCATGTTTAGACCATCATTAAGAACAAATTTATCATTAACTTTATTAGCTGTTTTTTCCATAATTTTATTTATAATTATTGGCTTAAGTAAAGGTGCTGATTATGCAGAGCAGAAAAATGCAGCTGAGAGAATGGAAAGATCGATTGAGAAAGTTTCATTAGAATTTAGAGAGCTGTTAAAAGAAAACAAAGTAAGTTGGGATAAAAAAACAGATCCTAAGCAACTTGGATTAGTAGGCCCTGAAACAAGTCCAATAATAACCAGTAGAGCTGTGCTTTCCGAAAAGCAAAGAGCAATAAATCCAAACCTAGCTGCTGTTTTTGTTAAGTGGTTAAAAGAAGCCGAATTAGAAGCCGGAGATTATGTTGCTGTCGGTGTAACCGGTTCTAGTCCTGCTGTTAACATTGCCCTCTACTCAGCTATGAAAGAGTTAGATTTAAAGCCTGTTATTATCACTGCATTAAGCTCATCACGTTATGGAGCATCAGATGTTAACTTCACTTGGTTAGATATGGAAAAAGCTATATATAGCGAAACCGGCTTTAAGAGTTATGCTGCTTCCCGTGGTGGAAACAGAGATATTGCCGCAGGTATGAACAGTGAAGGAAAAGAGCTTTTAGGTGATATAATTGATCAAAATAATCTGCAATTAATCGAAGGAAATAGAGCACGTATAGTAATGTTCGAAAAAGCCTTACCTAAAGGTCAAGAGTATAAAGCATTTATCAATATAGGTGCATCTGTAGGTAATGTTGGTTCTGTTGTATCAGCCGGATTGCTTAAAGAGGGTGTTAACTATACACTACCTGAATTAGAAGCTTATGGAGTGTTAGAGTATTTCACTGAGAAAAACATCCCGACAATTCACTTCTTTAGAGGTCAAGATACTTTTGATGAATATTATTTATCTGAAGCAAATTCTGAATCACAAAAAATAGGTAAAGGAAATGTCTATGGTTATAGTTGGACAGTAGCCTTAATCTGTTTAATATTATTAATCATAGCAATAGCTTTAGTAATAATCTATGATAGACATGATAGACATTTTATGGCCAATATAGTTGGTCATCGTGAGGATTAAAATGAGAAAAATTGTAGCAATATTAATAATTCTACTATTAACGAATTTATTAATAGCGACAGAATTTAGTTCCAAACATATTCCTCCATTAAACAGTGAAAAAGTATTAGAAGTATTTAATAATGAAACTGAAAGAGGAAGAGAATATTATGTTTTTTGTGATACTCTAGCTTTGGAATACGAAGTTGAAGAGGGTTATGAGGTATATGGATTTGTAAGAACAATTGCAACTGATGAATTAGAACCTGATTTGAATATCTATATCGATGATACTCTCACCATGCTTCTATCTGTATTAGTTGATAAATCTGTTAAATATACTTCAGAAAAATATCCTGACTTATCAAGAGCCAAGAAAGTATATATTTCTCCTCAAGACAAAGCCTGCAAACTTCGCTTAACAACATCAAGCAAATTACCCTTAATGATTAGAATGTACAAGAAAAAAGCAAGCTTGCTAAATAGAATAGAATTTAATAATAATCGGGATTTAAGATCATGAAACGTGGAATATTTATAGCAGTTTCCTTGTTGGCAGTAGTAGGACTATTTGCTGAAATATCAATCAATTTCTCAAATAAATCAACCTACAGTGATAATGTATTTCAACTATCTGATGGTGATTTAGATATTCATGATTCAGGAAGTGGTTTTGATTATATTGAGACCAGTGATGATATAATTAACAGCACAAGTTTGAGTATTTACAGTAGAAATCAAGTGGGGAAAATTAGATATGATTTCTATGTTCGTGGTACTTATGATGCCTATTTAAAAAATAGTGATAAGTCTAAACCATCTATTTCGACTGGATTTGGGATTAATACCAGAAACTTCAATTCTTCTATTATGTATGGCTATTATCCTGACAGCTATGTAAGAAAATACCGAGATAAAGATGGTACTCAAGAGTATGAAAAATTTGAGTACGATAAGAATTTATATAAAGTTGATGCTGAATATAGATTCACCAGAAAAGCTTACCTTTTAGGCTACTTGAAGTTTGAACAATATTATCATAACGAGTACTTTACAGAATATGACGGAGATGCCATTACCCCTGGCCTAGGCTTAAAATACTCTTTCTCTGAGTTATATCTTGAGGGTTGGTATTACTATCGCAATTATGAAACTCACGAAGAGATTACTCCTGACGACGAGATATCAGACCAATCTTATGAAAGTAATATTTATACAGCAAGATTAAGAATGAAGAAGATTAGAACCAAGAAATTCGATTATAGACCGGTTTTTGATTTTAGTTATGAAAAAAGATATTACGATGGCTGGGATAAATATCATAATGGTAGAGAAGATGATACTATTACTATAAATCCTTGGGTTAAATTCTATTTTACTGATTATTTAAACATAACACTTGACTATACTTCAAAAATCAGGAATGTGTCATCAAGTAGTCAAAGCGTAGAAGACAGTAAATCTTATCAAGAAAACCAAATGTCTATCTCCTTTGAAGTACCGATAAAATTCTAACTTGAGGTGTGCATTATGTTTAAGAGTGAGTCAAACAAAGAGAAGATTAAAGAGTTTCGTTATTTAATAGAAAATGAGAAAATTGATTTAAGACGCTTCACCCGCCCTATATTGGTATGGACTGTAAAAGATCAAAGAGTCTGTTATACTGTATGGGAAGAGGATTTACTCAATAGGTTCGGTTTAGAGAATGTTGACGGTTGGGACTATGATGAGGATATTAGCTTTGCTCCAGATTGGGTTCTAGATGAAGATGATCTATTATTCGATGATGATGATGATTTTTAACCAAATATTTGAAAGTTTTAATCCAAACAGATTAAGAGTGCTTTAAAGCACTCTTGTTTTTTATAAAATTTAAGAGAAGGAATTTATGAATATTGTAATAATTGGTGGTGGCAGTTGGGGTTTAGCACTCTCGAATCTGCTCCACGATAATGGACACAAGGTAAAAGTATGGGAATATAACTTAGAGTATGTGAAATTAATTCAAGAGACCGGATACAATAATGATTTCTTACCAAATATCAAGATAAAAGCTAGTGTCAGCCATTCTCTACCTCAGGTTATTAGCTCTGACTTAGAAATGCTAATTCTAGCCACTCCTTCTACCTTCCTGAAACAAATCCTGAAAAGTATCAATCCCTTAATCTCTAACTTAAAAAACATTAAATATATTATAAATGTAGCTAAAGGTTTTGATCACTCTAATGGGGATATCCTCTCCGAGATGATTAAAAAAGAGCTTCCCTCTAGATTTAGCAACTTGATTTGTGTCTTGTCAGGACCCAGTCATGCTGAAGAAGTTGCTCTAAAAAAACCTACCACTGTTACAATTGCAGGTAATAACTTAGATTACCTCTATGAAGCTCAAAAAGCCTTTAGCAATGACTATTTCAGAGCTTATCGTACCACTGATATCATCGGTGTGGAATTAGGAGGAGCTCTAAAGAATGTAATAGCGCTAGCTGCCGGAATTGTTGTAGGCTTAGGGCTTGGTGATAACACCCTAGGAGCACTTCTCACTAGAGGAAACGTCGAAATTAAAAGGCTATCAGTAGCTTTAGGAGCAAAACCTGAGACATTAGATGGACTTGCCGGAATGGGAGACTTGATTACCACAGCAATATCTCATCATAGTCGTAACAGATATGTCGGAGTAGAATTAGGCAAAGGACGTTCTCTCAAGGATATTTTAGCAGGTATGAAAATGGTTGCTGAAGGTGTCTCTGCTACGAAAACAACTTTCTTCTTAGCCGAAAAACATGGCGTTGATATGCCAATAGTAGAAGCAACCTATAAGATTTTACAGGGTCAACTATCAGCTCCGGAAGCTATAACTCAACTGATGCTAAGAGAGCTTAAACCCGAATAATGCAGTAGATCTTTGAGAATAGCACTATATTCTTTTGCAAAAGTAACTTCCATAATTCTCAGGAATATATATATTATATGCCTTCAAATTCTGT
>JAEKNW010000189.1 GCA_016838885.1 Candidatus Cloacimonadota bacterium | reverse complement strand
AAGGGATGAAAATATAATAGGCAGTGTTCGAAGACACTGTACCGAGTTCCCAACCAAAGATGAGCCCTACAGGGGCGATAATATTGATTTAAGTCTTTGATTTTTTTTTCATTTTACAAGGACTTCTTATGAAAAGCTAGACCAATTTTTGGATTAGTGATTGAGTTTGGTCCAGCAATACAACCACCCTCACAAGCCATTACTTCCATAAAATTTGTCGGTAATTTACCTGAAAGAAAAGCATTGATTCGTAAAATACTCTTTTTATCTATTCCATTAATAATCTCGGCTTTGAAGTTGCTATCAGGTGGTAGATTCAATTGAATAGCTTGAGCAACACCTTGACTGACAGCGAAGTTTCTGCTAGGAGAATCTCCTCTTAATGAAGCTTGCTTTGCCTCCATATCAACCATCTGAATATCCTTAGCAACTAACATAGCACCAAGTTCTTCAAAGGAAAGAACAAAATCTGTATTAGGATCAGATATTGCTTCTGCTTTTTTTGCAATACAGGGTCCTATAAATACAGTAATATTTTCTGCATCTCTTCGCTTAACTTCTTGAGAAGTATACCTCATAGGAGATAATGTCGAGGAAACAAACTCTTCCTTGTCAGCTTGATGCTTTTCTACATAGTTTTTATAGGCAGGACAACATGAAGACGTCAAGGCAGGTTTACGCCTCTCAGAGAATTCTAACCACTCTTCAGCCTCTCTTATCCCGGTTTCAATAGCTCCGTAAGCAACCTCAATAACTTCAGTAAAACCTAATTTAAAAAGTCCTGCTATTATCTTATTATAATCAACCGTGAATTGCCCGGCTATTGCAGGAGCTATCATAGCTACAACTTTATCTTCTTGATTTAAATGCTTAATAACAAAAGGCATCTGAGATTTTTCAAATATTGCCCCAAATGGACAAGCATTCATACACTTACCACAAAAAATACACTTGGCGAAATCTATCTTAGCTATTCCATTTTCATCCTTAGAAATTGCATCAACCGGGCATACATCTTGGCAAGGAACAGGGACATAGGTTATGGCGTGATAAGGACATGCATCTAAACATTTCCCACAATTTTTACACAGATCAGGATCTATTTCTGCATGGCCATTCTTAAATGATATAGCTTTAGCAGGGCAGTTCATCATACAAGGCCTAGCAACACAAGCCCGGCAAGCATTGGTGATAAAATAACTATTTTTTGCGCATGCTGAACAACCCTCATTAAGAACTGTTAAAAGCTCTTGATCTATTTGGGGGCATGCTAATCTTTCTTCTGCAAATTCCTTGATACTTTTAAGCTCATCATCTTCTTCATAACCTACCCCAAAACAAGCTAAGGCCGCAGACCTAGTAACAGCTCTCTCTTTATAAACACAGCATCGAATACTACTCTGGCTGCCTTTAGGAGTCATCATTACAGGTAGTTTATTTAAATCAGTTAGCTCTCTGTCATTTAGTAGAATATCTGAGATTCTGACTTTGAGATCTCTTCTCAACAAGATGGCATTATTTATTTGGAACATCATTACTCCTTGATATCAAAAACCTTATTTAGATATGTTATCACTTTGCTAACATTAGCCTGACAGATTAGTTCCTCACCAATCATAACATAAGGAGCGTTTAAGGCAGCATATTCCTTGCAATTGCCTAGACAAGGAGATCCATAAATCACTACTTGATGATTATACCTTTCTTCAATTTCCTTCTTATAAATCAATATCTCTGAGGAACCCATTAAATGACAAGTGGTCCCGCAACAAACAGTAATTCGAATCTGATTTTCCATTATATCCTCTTTTTTTTATACAAAATTTATTTTTACATCTTTTAAATATCTATCTTCCAAGACTTTGGCTATACGCCTAATAGTATTCCTTCTAATTCCTAACTCAATTGGCATATTTGGATCCTGATGAGCATCATTAATCTTTGTTCCAACATAAAAATCAATAATGTCGCTACTTAAAAGCAATTTTACTAATTTGGTTGCCCCATTATCTATATTAATATTCTCGATAAACTCTTTACTCTTAAGATATTTTAGCGTTTCTCCCATTGTTATCATCCCTTCAGTAACCAAATTAACGCCTTCCATATAGGAACTACAGGGAACAATGGGGTCTAAACTAGAGATATCTACTTCCACATTTCTATTTAGTTCTCGAGCTAATATCTTAGCTGTTGTTCCTCCACATATAGCTTTATTTCCCTCATAGCTACTTACAATCTCAGCTAGATATTTATCTTTTGTTTGATTTATGGGAGGCCCAGTTAATATCACTAATTTGCGAGGTTTTCTGATGTTTATCACACAGCAAGTTATGTCATCTTGAGGCTTATAATTACTATTGGCAGTAGCATGCTCTACTATCTCTTGAGCAAAACTTCGAGCAGATAGGTTGGGGTATTTATCAACTAAAAACTGGCAATACTCTCTAACATTTTCATTTCCCCAGCCTAAAGGATAGGCATTTGAGCCCATCCCCGATTGATTAACTCCATCAGAGAAAAAAATTAATTTATCCCCTAATTCTAACTGAAAGTTTGCCATATTGATCGTATATTTTCTTTTTAGGTTTTCTATTTTGCCCTCATGGCTTTTGATATAGGGATGCATTGACTTATTACCTCTTAACAAAATAAAAGGGGGATTATCATAATCTACAATACTGCACTTTCCTTGGTAATCAATATCAACTATAGTAAAAGTAGCATAGCTTATCTTGCGAATACTGTCCACAGGTAAAGTTTTCATTATTGTTTCTGCAGCTTTTATTATGTTATATTTATTACATGAGTATGTTAAGGCCATTTTAGCAGTCATTGAAGATATAACATTAGCCCTAACTCCACTGCCTAATCCATCAGAAAGAGTTGCAATTATTCGTTTGTCATCCTTCACTTTACTACTTAGAAAAGTATCACCACATACCTTTTGACCAAATTTAAACTTCTGAATATAATCAACTTCAATGAAGAAATTATTGTCTATTTGCATAATATTACCTATTCTGATATGTTTTCTGTTTTATCAATACCAGAAACATCAATAATAGAATTTAAAGCAATCTCGACTTCAGCAGCATTTTCTCCTAGGAGAAAGGCAATTTTCTGAACCATATCCAAGTTTTTATTAATAACAGCCTTAGCCTGACTAATAGTATGCCCTCTTGCTACAGATGGTAGAGTTATATCTTGTAGCACCGCACCAACAAGTTCATGCTTCTCTATTGAAAAAATCGATATTTTAAAATACTTTTCACCATAACGCAATTCTTTATCCAATATATCATTACCCTCATCTAAAACCTTCTTAAACATCCCCGTAAAAGATATCATTCTATCTAATCTTGCCCCATCTAAATCAATAGCATCTGTTGCAAATTGATCTTCTAAACCTAATATCTTAAAGAAATTAACGTTCGTCTCTTGAATAATCATATCCTTATCGACAATAATGACCCCTGAGGGCATTGTTCTAAAAAGAGCGTTAGCTTTCTTTTGAGCCAATTTTCTCAAATAAGACACACACATAGAGGCTTCTGCCTTGCCATCAATAATAGCTTGTGCAAACTCGCGGCATGTATTATAGCCACAACCTCCACAGTTCTTCTCATCTTCAGGTCGAAATTTTCCAATTTTTCGAAAAACTTCTGTAATTGATATTTCCTTTTGAACAGGATTACTTATTGCTATGTAGTTATAATCTTGGCAAATATCTAGAGCAGGTTTTCTCTCAGTCTTAATTCCCACAAATTCATTATTATTTATAATATCAATTTCTTTAAGTAGATATGACTTTTCTTTAATACAAGCAGGGCCGTTTATACATCCTCCCTTGCAGGAAAGAGTCTCCAAAAATATATTCTTATCTACTCCTCTCTTGACTAAATCTGTGAAGAGTTTGCAAATATCATCTGTTCCAGAGATGGCAAAACACTGATAATCAGTATCTTTATCAATTAGCATTGTATCGATCATTCCACCCTCAACTGGATAAAGACTGCCTTCTTTGGCACTCTGAGGAAGAAAGTCCTTATTACTATCAGCATCTAATTTATAAGGATCTATTTTACTTTCAGCAAAAAATCTATGCAAATCCTTAAAGGTAATAGCAAAATCTAATAGTTCTTGGTGATTATCTGATTCAATTTTTTTTGAAATACAAGGACCTATAAAACCGATATTATAATTCTCTCCAAAATATGCCTTCAATATTTTGCTATGAGCCAATAAGGGAGAATCGAAGGGAATTAAACAAGTAACCAGTTGGGGGAAATATTTTTCTACTAATTCAACAACTGTTGGACATGCTGTAGATATCTTAACACCACTAGCCACTTTTAGATATATACTTAAATTACTGTTGACCTCTTCAGCTCCTAAAGCTGTTTCAGAAACTTCAGAAATTCCAAGTAATTTCAAGCCTGCAATCATTTTCTCCTTAGCTAAATTTGGAAATTCACTTTTCCAAGATGGAGCCAAAGATATCACAATCTTTTGCTTCTTAGATACAAGAAGCCTTAGCTTTCCTAAATCATCTCTGACACACTTGGTGTTAACCGGACAAATATCAACACAGTGCCCACAGTGAATACATAATTCTGGGATTATCGAAGCATGATGATTTTCAACTTTTATAGCTTTTACAGGACAGCCACGAACGCATTTGTAGCAATCTTGGCATTCTGCAAACTTAGTAAAAACAGGTAAGTTGTTTGGGTTCATAACTAGTCCTCGTCTAAAAGCTTATTAATCAAGTTTATGAGATTATAATAGTCTATTTCATGATAAATTTCATCATTTATCTTAACATTTGGACCATCCTTACACATTCCTTCACACAAATTACCTTCTAGAGAAACTCTTTCAGTAAGATTGTTATCTATTACATAACTCTTAATTCTTTCTAAAGTTTCTCTGTTTCCACGCGGATAACAAGAGCTTCCCATGCAAATACTGATTTTAATATCTTTCTTATTAGGCATAATATGACCCCTCTCTTTTAGATATATTTATATCGATTTATATATATCTTTTTATGTCAAGTATTATTTTGAATATTTTGGCTCTCTAGAGTGGGTCTTAGAAAAAAAATAATAGACTTATCTTTGATGTATGCCATGTTCACAACAAATACAGGACATAAAAACACACCATTCTACCAGCTCCAGAGGAGCAAACCATTCTCCTAAGCTCCAGAGAAGCGAAACCATTTGAGATATCATATTATTTTCCAACAAAAACATTTCCACCTTTAGGATTGCTTACAAGCATTATCAAACTAGTCATTTTGAAAGGCTCATAGAAAAACAACCTTCACTTATATATAGGGTCCACTTTTTCCAATTTATCCCGGTTTTTCGAAAATAGTTAAAAATAATTTGAGTTAAATATTTACATATTAACCTTATATTATTGTTATAATGTCGCTTATGCTAGAATAGAACTCTAGAGCTTTCGAAGCTATTTCCAAAGCTCTCTTGCATATTTGGGTTTAACCCAAAGGGATGAAAATATAATAGGCCGTGCTCGAAGACACTGTAACAGATACCAACGATATCAGAGCCCTGGAGTGGCGACAATCTTCGTCTTCTGTCGGACGGTGGACATTCTGTCCTCCCCCAAGCTGTAAGCTTGGAAATAAAGCTCCAGAGGAGCGACACCTTTGTAGATAAAAGACGTCAAACCATACTATATCAATATCTGAGTATACTGAGTTACTCCAAGCCTTGGATTAGATGTGGATGTGATCATCCACACCGTGTAGAAATGGATAGAAGATTCCAGATGTAATCGATTTATTCTACAATAAATCTTATATAACCCTTACAGGGTAATCTATCCAATACCATCATTACAATTAGTTTTATGTAAATCAATCACTACATATTGTATTACAGCATATTTTTTTATAAATTTTTATTAAAAGCTTGACAACTTATTGATTAATTGCAATATTAGTGCATAAAAGGAAGGAGATCGTATGAAAAATTTAACATTAGTTCTTTTGATTAGCTTTGTCTGTTTATCAAGTTTTCTCTACAGTGTTGAGAAGAAATCAAGTGAAGAAGAAGGTGTTACTTTAGAAAAGGTTGATAAAAAAATTGATAAGATTTATGAAACTCAACAGTTTATTTATGAAGAGACTAAGAATAATCCTTTACATGACAAAAAATATGGTATTGAAGCAAATTTTTTTAGGCTCCTTCTTCTTAAAAATACATCTTTTTCGGGTACTTTTTCTTTATTCGACATTAACCGTGATGCAGAGTTAGCATTCCCAATCTACTATTTCAAACCTGAAGAAGAATTTTTTACTGAAATTTTCACTTTAGATTGCCATTATAGATACTTTTTAAGAAATACTCAAAACGGTTTTTATATTAGTGCTTTTGCTCGCTATGCAAAGTTCGATGGTTGGGTAGATAACTGGGATAATGAATATTCCGATAAAGGAGATTATTATAAGAAAAAAACTATTTCTGATATTGGAATTGGTGTTGGAGTAGGCTACAGAATTTTCTCTTATAAAGGGCTTTACTGGGGAACTAGTGTAAGCTTTGGTAGATACATAGGAGGTAATAAAATTGAAGAGTTAGAATTTGATAACAATGACCTTTTTATTCCTATAGATCAGATTGTTAATATAGAATTTTTAAAATTTGGTTGGGCTTTTTAGTATTTATTGAATTATATACCACCCAAGGAGTTATCACTGAAAGATTACACCTTGGGTTATTTTTGGCTCTCTCACAAGTAGAGTGGGTATCAGGTAGAAAGAAAAAAAAATCACTAGAAACAGATTTCTGCAAATAAGAGATAAGGCCTCTTCTGTCGGACGGTGGAGATTTTCTCCGCCATTAGCTGAAAGCTAATAGAGGCTTTTGACAAACCCTTATTTAAAAAAAATAGGCTCAGTAAT
>JAEKNW010000188.1 GCA_016838885.1 Candidatus Cloacimonadota bacterium | reverse complement strand
TCAGTGTTTTCGGTGGCTAAGTTTTCTTCTTTCTTATCCGTGTTTATCTGTGTTATCCGTGGCTAAGCTCTTCTTTCTTCTATCTTAAAACTCTGTGAACTCCTCTTACCCTCTGTGTCAAGGACTCTCCCCGTCTCCCTTTCTCCCCGTCTCCCCGTCTTTTCGCGGATAGCGAAAATCTTCTTCGTGTAATTAGTGTAATTAGTGGATAGACTATAAAGCCCCGCGTCAGCAGGGCTTAAATCGTGTGAAATCTCTTAAGTCTCTTACATTTCCCAGAGAGTAGTAATTCCCATACCACCACCGATGCAAAGAGATGCTAGGCCTTTCTTATTTCCTCTTTTCTTCATTTCGTGGAGGAGAGTAACGATAATTCTAGCACCTGAACAACCGATAGGATGTCCAATAGCGATAGCACCGCCATTAACATTAGTTTTTTCCTGGTCAACTATGATCCCATCTTGAGCAAGACCTTTAATAACAGATAAAGATTGGGCAGCAAAGGCTTCATTAAGTTCTAATAATTCAATATCTTTTATATCCCATTCTGCTTTAGTGAGTGCTTTTTTAATAGCAGGAACAGGACCATATCCCATAATAGCAGGATCAACTCCACCACTGGCATAATTCACTAAAGTAGCAAGTGGTTGATAACCTAATTCTTTAGCTTTATCTTCACTCATAATTACTAATATTGCAGCACCATCATTAATACCTGAAGAGTTGGCAGCTGTAACTGAACCATCTTTCTTAAAGGCAGGTCTAAGCTTGGCTAAGCTTTCTTGAGTTACTCCTGCACGTGGGAATTCATCTCTTGTAACAGCGAGAGGGTCTTTTCTTTTTTGAGGGACCATGATAGGAACAATCTCATCATCGAATCTTCCACTATTCATAGCTTTTTCAGCTCTGTTCTGAGATTGACAAGCAAAAGCATCTTGCTCTTCTCTTGTGATATTCCATTCTTCTGCTAAATTTTCAGCAGTTATACCCATGTGGTAGCCATTAAAAATATCATAAAGTCCATCATGAACCATTAAATCAACAATTGATTTATCACCCATACGAGCACCCCAGCGAGCATCTCTCATGATGTAGGGGATTTGGCTCATATTCTCTGTTCCGCCGGCTATTACGATATCTGCTTGGCCCAAAGCAATCATAGCTGATGCCAGAGTAACACTCTTCATACCGGAACCACAGACTTTATTAACAGTATAAGCAGGAACAGTATTAGGAATACCTGCATGAATTGAGACTTGACGGGCAACGTTTTGTCCTAAGCCGGCACCAACAACATTGCCTAAGATAACTTCATCGATTTTTGCCGGGTCTAAGTTAAGCTCTTTTAGAACACTCTTCAATACTTGAACTCCCAACTCAACAGCTGAAACATCTTTGAATTGACCTCCAAAGCTTCCAACAGCAGAACGTTTGGCAGCAACAACAACTGTCTTTCTCATAAATCACCTCTTATTAGTTTTTTTTTATTAGTTATTTCTTATTAGTTTATTTAGTATTTTTTATCTCTTCAATCATCTTGAATAAATCAACTTCATCATAGGTATAGGTTTTATTACAGAAGTGGCAATTTGCCTCTAATTTACCTTCATGAAGCAAGGCTCCTTGAATCTCAACCAAACCTAGTAATTTCACTCCATCCCAAAACTTCTCTTTACTGCAATCACAAGAAAAGGATGGTTCTAATTCATCAGTAACAGCTAAATCAAAGCCTTTCAAGACAAAATCTCTCACTATTGTCTCAATATCCTTGCCCATATCTAACAAGTCAGAGATATTAGGCATTTTATTAACATTATCTTCCAGCTTAGCAATAACATCTTCTTGGGCAAAAGGCATTAACTGAACTATAAAACCTCCGGAGCTTTTCACTGATGCATCCGGATTCACCAATAAGCCCAATCCTACAGCTGAAGGGACCTGCTCAGATTGGACAAAGTAGAAAGCTAAATCTTCTGCTATTTCACCTGAAATAAGTTCAACTTGACCTGAGAATGGCTGTTTAACATTTAAGTCTTTGATTATAGTCATGGTCCCATTTCCAACAGCTTTGGCTATACTTAGACCATAAAGAGTGGATTCAGCTTCCAATTCAACTTGAGGGTTCTTAACATAACCCTTAGTTTTTCCCCTGTTTTTGCAAACTACAGTAGCTCCTTCCAAGGGACCATCAGAATTTACTTTTAAGGTGATGGAAGACTTTTCATCTTTTAAATCCATTCCTAACATTATCCCGGCAGAAATCATTCTTCCTAGAAAAATAGTTGAAGTAACTGAGAGAAAATGAGATTGAAGAGCAGTTTGTACTGTTTGGGTTGAATTAACAGCAAAAAAACGAATCTGCTTATCCGCTGCAATGCCTCTAATAGCTTTATCTTTCATGTGAATTATTCCTCATAATAAATTTAGTCCTAATAAAATGATTTTCCTGAATATGTCAATAAAAAAGGCAGATAAAATTTTATGCTTGACACATTAGAAGAGAGTTTGAAATTTGCACCAAAATATTAGCAGGAGATTTAAAATGGAATTTTCAAAAGAACTATATTACACTGAATCCCATGAATGGGTCAAAGTAGTCGGTAAAGAAGCATTTATCGGGATTACAGAATTCGCAGCTCATGAATTAGGTGACATCGTGTATGTTGAACTTCCACAAGTAGGAGACACAGTTGAAGCAGGTGAATCAATAGGTTCTATCGAAGCTGTAAAAGCAGTTGAGGACATCAACTCTCCTGTTTCCGGTGAAGTAGTAGAAGTTAATGAAGAATTAGAAGATTCTCCCGACTTAATAAACAAATCACCTTACGAAGATGGTTGGATTTACAAAGTAATGTTAGAAGATGAAGAATCAGTCAAAAATCTTTTAAGCGCACAAGAATACGCTAAATTAATCGAAAACTAATAAATTAACTATAGAGACTGTAGTATAATTAACAAAAGCTTAACCTTTAGCAAACCGCATAATCAAAAGGGTTTCTTAGAAGTTAATAATGAATTATCTTACAGCCTCTATTTTTTTAATGAGAAGAAGAAAAAATGAGCCTAACCCAAATATCCGAAAATCCCTTTTTGATAGTTATCTCTGCTCCATCCGGAGGAGGGAAATCTACTATCCTTGAACGTGTATTAAATGATTTTGATAATATCCGTTACTCTATCTCTTCCACTACTCGTAAACCAAGAGGTGATGAAGTAGATGGTGTAGATTACTTCTTCTTAGATAATGCAGAATTCGAAGCTAAGATTGAAGAAAATGAATTTCTTGAATATGCAAATGTCTTTGGTAACTATTACGGTACCTCTCGCAAGTTTATTCAGTCTTCTTTCGATGAAGGCAAATTTGTTATTATGGATATTGATGTTCAAGGTTGTCTTAAGTTAGAACTAACAGAATGTCCGCTGGTTAAGATATTTCTTTTACCACCCAATGCTGAAGAGTTAGAATCTAGATTGCGTAAGAGAGGGACAGATAGCCGGGAAGTAATCGAAAAAAGATTAAATACAGCACGTCAAGAGCTAGAGTTAATCGATCATTATGACTATTTAGTAGTTAATGATGATTTAGAAAAAGCCGTCTATGCTGTTAAAAATATAATCTGGGCTGAAATGCATAAAGTATCCAGATATAACGATATTTATCACTCTTTCTATAATCCCAAATAATAATATTGACAAATAATGAAGTCATTTTATTATAGTTTAGTAAATAAAAAAGGATAGGAATAAATTATGATAAATCCAGAAATAGAGAAATTTCTTCAAGATAGTGACATGTCATATATGTTTTGCTTATTGGCAAATAAAGAGATTGAGAGGATGAACAAACTTCCTCAATCTATCAAAGATGCTTTTAAGAAAACTATTACCGAAGAAGCTCTTGAGCATATAGCAAAAAATTATATTCCAGACTACATGTTTGAAAGCAATGAAGCCATGATCAAAAAAAGAGATGAAGATATTGACATGTCTAAAGATGACGATGATGATGATACAGAAGAACTTATGGGAATTATTGAAGATTAAAAAGATTTTTATCAGCTATCTCCTAATGAGATAGCTTCTTTTTATACATGAAAAGCTACAACTTAGAACTACTTAAATTATCAGGCTTAGATTTTATTTTCAAGCAGAATATAAAACACCCTGAAATCCCCTTAAAAACTAATCCGGATCTAAAAATCCAGCACTTACCTTCAAATCCAATCTCAACATCAGTTTCTCTTGAAACCCTCAAGTTAAAGTATGCTAATTGCCAAAAGTGTCCACTTCATGAGACACGAACCAATGTCGTCTATGGTGATGGAAATCCTAATGCAGATATTATGATTATTGGAGAAGGTCCCGGAGCTCAAGAAGATAAAACCGGTCATGTTTTTGTTGGTCCTGCAGGGCAACTACTTACAAAAATGCTGAAAGCTATTAATGTCGAACGCCAAGATATCTATATAACAAATATTGTGAAGTGCCATCCCCCTCAAAACAGAGACCCCTTTCCTGCTGAAAGACAAGCTTGTCTTCCTTATCTCCGTGAACAGATAAATCTCATTAAACCAAAAATAATTATTCTCCTCGGAAAAGTTGCAGCAAACACTATATTAGGTCAATCTGGAGTATCAACCCTTAGTTATTACCGAGAGAAAGAACATTACTTCCAAAATATCACTACTTTTGTTACCTATCATCCTTCTGCCCTGCTTCATAATCCTAGCTATAAACTACCTGCTTGGCATGATTTACAACGCATTCAACACTATTTAGAGAATAATTAATCTCTTAGGGTTTATTGGGCCTCTATTGGGGGTCTATTGGGCATCTATTAGTTCTCCATTAGGCTGTTAGCCAATAAATATCCAATTGATAGGTAGAAGACTCTTGGTGCTTGCACTATTGATAATAAGGGAAGTTAAGCTCTTTTCTTTCTCTGACTTATTAACTCTTGAAACTCTTGTTGAGAAGGTCTTTTTCTCATCTCTTTAGGGGGAAACTTAGCCTCAAACTCTGTTGCTTTTTCTTGATCTAAACAATATACTCTATCCTCTTTGAAACTCCCACTAACTCCTGCTAAAGCATTTGGAGAAAGCTCAAAAACTTGTAAAGCAGGATTATAATAACCATCACTACTATAAATATCGTACTTCTCTCCCCGGACAAATCCAAGACGGGAATAGTAGGCAGGATGGCCATAGATAACAACTAACTTATAGCCTAATTCAGAAGCTTTTTTCAATGAATGCTTTATCAAGAGGGAACCATATCCTAAGCCTTGATATTTAGGTAAAATACTGACAGGTCCAAAGGTGATAATTTTATAAACTTTGCCTGAGTCATTGATAATCTCTGCATCTGTGTACATGATATTTCCAATAATCTCATTATCTATAACTAAAACAAAATCTAATTCAGCTATAAAAGCAGGTGAATCTCTTAAGATATGAACTAAATAATGTTCATCACAGCCAGGAACATGAACATCCCAAAAGGCTTCTCTAGTTAAATTCTCTACTTGACTATAATCTTCTACTTCTTCTAACCTAATTAAATAATTCTTTTTCATACCCATCCTCACTATATTCCCAAATAATTTATATCTTTATTTATTATCTAGAAAATTTTGTCAAATAAAAAAAGAGTACAGAAAAACTATACTCTTTATCTATCTTAAATTCTTATTTGTTTAGAATTTGTATTTAACAGAGATTTCAGTGGCTAAGCCATTATCTTTTCCACCTAAGAAGTTAAGTCCATCAAATAATAGATCCTGCTGTAATACAGTATCGACACAGAATTTACCAAATGAGAAGGTTAAACCTAAATTCATGTGATAGTTTTTTTCATAAGATGAATGTTCATAATCTTCTTGACCACTTAATTCTTCTATATCAGAATAATCCATTTCTTCAGTAATATGCTTGTACACTTGATTAGCACCAAATCTTCCTGTTAACCATGAGCATATTTGTGATTCTACCGCAAGGTTATATTCCGGGAAGAAAATAGCGTTTTCATTTCTTTCTGTTTTATAGCTAGTTGTAGTTTCCGTTACAGCATTATAGAAATATTGTGTAGTTTCTTTAGTGTAAGGATTATATATTATAGGAGTTACACCAAAGATTATCTTATTCTTTTCACTAGTTTTAACTTGTAAGCCAAAACCTAAATCAAGAGCACTACCAGACATTTCGATATCTTTTATTTTTCTATCAGTTACATAATTCTTGTAGTTATATTCAGACATGGACATTTTGTATCCAGCTTTAACAATCAATTCTAAATTATCTGCAGGGTTGATAATTTGTCTTCCATTAATTTCAAAAACAGTATTACTTATTTCTAAGAAATCTCCACCATTATCAACATCTTCAGCTTTAGCCATTTCAACTTTGAAACCGAAATCCATTCCATCAGCAGAGTATCCACCAAAGAAAGAGTAATAGTTAGCAGTAGGTTCATTGTTAAAAGTAAGTGTGTCCTGACCTACTACCCAAGAATATTCTTCTTCCGGCCTATAATCTGCAGAGGTTCCAAAACCAAGAGCAAACTTATCCATAAAACCAAAATTAAATTCAACACTCTTAGAAACATCTAAATCAACACCCCAACCAGGTAAATCAATCATAGTATTACGGTTCAAATAAACACCTAGTTTGTATTCCAAAATGGGGATATTAGCACTCATTGACCAAGTGGTATTATCAAAATCTTTTTGTAACTCACCAACAGCAACGCCACTATATTTAAAGATAGTTGCTGGAAAAGTAAAAACATCAGTATCATCTTCGATTAAACCATAAGGATGACCTAAGCCACTCATTCTTGTTTGAGTAGCAAAAACGCTGGTAATTACAAATAGTCCGACTAATAATAAAAGCATAGTCTTTTTGTTCATTCTGAACTCCTTTCATGTACTTAGATTTTTTTAACCCGAATGATGCAGTAGAGCTTTAGAGAAGAGTGCAGATTCTTTTAGCAAAATAACTTACAGAATTCGGACGCATATAATATATATATTCGGG
>JAEKNW010000187.1 GCA_016838885.1 Candidatus Cloacimonadota bacterium | reverse complement strand
AGCTACATAATTTTCAGGAATATATATATTATATGCCTTCAAATTCTGCAACTTATTTTGCTAAAAGAATCTAGCACTCTTCATCAAAGTTCTACTGCACCATTCGGGTTAAAAGGGCAGAATTTATTTCTGCCCTCTAGATAATTTATTTCCAGTTTTCTCTCATTCTTTCCCAGAGTTGGTCACGATGCTTTTCAATATCAATAATATCAGCATCAGTAAGGTGTTTAAATCTTCCTTGAGCTTTGATATAATCGGCAATTGAACCAAACTTCTTGGGGTCTTTGTTGAGGGTAAACTTATGATTTTCATATTCAGCTAAGAACCAAAGTCCACAATCAACAGCTTCTTTCATAATTTCAACCGCGGTCTCTGTCGGGGTTCCCCAGCCGGTAGGACAGCTGGCTGCTACATGAATAAAAGTTGCTCCTTTGATGGAGATTGCTTTTTGAATCTTGTTGATATAATCTTGATAGTAGCCAATAGACGCAGTTGCAGCATACTTAATATTATGAGCTGCAATAATTTCAAATAACTGTTTTTTAGTTGTTTGACTACCTCTGATGTTATCTCCTGCAGGAGTTGTAGTAGTTTTAGCTCCAAAAGGGGTAAGTCCACTTTTCTGAATTCCGGTATTCATATAGGCTTCATTATCATAACAGATATAGAGAACATCATCATCCCTGTCTATCATACCTGAAAGGGCTTGAATCCCGATATCAGCTGTTCCTCCATCACCGGCAAAAACAACAGTTTTAGTCCCTTCTCTTTTGAGAGCTTTATTGCCTGCTGAAACTCCTGATGCTAATGAAGCAGCACCGGGAAAGGTGGAAATCATAGAGTTATTTACAAAGGCCATTTGGGGATATATAAAGCCAACAGCAGACATACATCCGGCTGGTAAGATACTAAAAGCACCTTCTCCAATGACTTTAAGAGCTAATCTGACAGCTAAAGCACAACCACATCCGGCACAAGCCTTATGACCATAAAAGTACTCTTTGGGATCTATATTTTTAGGGGTAATTCTTTCTAAACTTTGCATGGCTTACTCCTTTTCCTGAATTGAAGTGTTGAGATTTATGAAGTTTACTGCAGGAATATCTTTTCCTTTCACTGAATCTTCAAGAAGTTGGAACATCTCAATGATATCATTCTTGGAGATGTTTCTTCCTCCCATTCCACATATAAAATTATGTTTTTTAGGAGTTTGATTGGATTTTGAAAGGGCAGAATTAACGTTAGTGAAGATAGTTCCCTCATGTCCGAAGGAAATATCTTTATCAATTACACCAATACTCATTGCATCACCAACAGCTTCAATAAGAGCTTGTTCCGGCATTGGTCTTAAATAACGTAGTTTGATAAGTCCAACTTTCTTCCCTGCATCTCTAAGTTTATCAACAACCACTCTAGTTGTCCCGGTAATTGTTCCTACTGTAATCATAATGTGTTCAGCATCATCAGTTTGATAAGTTTCTAAGACCCCACCATAATATCTGCCAAATTTGTCTCCAAATTCAGCATCGATATCTTCAATCACAGAAAGTGAATTAAGCATTGCTTGATGTTGCTGATATTTGAATTCAAGATTATCTGCAGGGGTGGAAGAAAAGCCTAAGTTCATAGGATTTTCTAAACTCATTTGGTTAGGAGTGGAGAAAGGTGGAAGGAACTCATCGACTTCAGATTGGTCAGGAATATCTACTAACTCATAAGTATGGGTTAAGATAAAACCATCTAAATTGACCATAAAAGGAGTTAAAACTTGAGGATGTTCTGCTATTTTATAGGCTTGAATAATCATATCAAGAGCTTCTTGAGCATCTTCTACGTAACATTGAATCCAACCTGATCCTAATAAAAGAAGAGAATCAGATTGATCTCCAAAGATAGACCATGGTAAAGCCAGGGCTCGATTAGCATTCATCATTACCACCGGGTAGCGTCCTCCACTACAATAACTTAAGACTTCAGCCATGTAGAGAAGGCCTTGAGAAGAAGTAGCTGTAAAAGCACGAGCTCCTACTGCAGAAACTCCCATGGCTGCTGACAGTGCTGAATGTTCAGATTCAACATGCATAAAATCAGCATCTAAGCTTTTATCTTCAACCATTTCAGAGAGTCTTTCCACAACAATAGTTTGAGGGGTTATAGGATAAGCTGAGATAACATGGGGTCTTGCTAAACGGACTCCAAGTGCTATAGCTTCATCACCTGAAACAAACAGTTTTTTTGAATTATCTAATTTCATGATAGCCTCCTAATCTCTCTCATCTTTAATCATGGTAATAGCTTTTACCGGGCATTCGTGAGCACAAACCCCACACCCTTTGCAATAATCGTAATCAACAGCTACAGCTTTTTCGCCTGTTTTGAAGATTACTCCATCAGGGCAGACCATGTAACATTTATAACACCCGATACATTTTTCTATATCTATAATTGGTTTGAAAACCCTCCAACCTGCATTGATTTCAGCTAGATGACCTGCAGTAAAACCAGGCCCGGTAGGGTATTCAGATATATGATTTCTCTTAGGAAACTCTTGTTTGACAGGTCTGGTACCGTCTGGGGATAACATATCTTTTGTCTTTTTCATAACTTTACCTCTGATACTCCTTGACTTCATTATAAGCACTTTCAATGGCCAGTTTATTCTTGCCGGCAATACCGGAACTAAGTTCTTTATCTATACTTTGATAACAAGCTTCTAAGTCAGTAACATCTGAAACTTTTACTAAAGCACCTAACATCGTTGTATTAGTGATGGGGCGCTTCAAGATTTGCAAAGCTATTTGGGTTGCATCAAGGTAGAAAATTCGATTGGGTTTTGGGAAAAACTCACTATATTTTTCAGGATTTTGAGTGTTAATTATTATCACTGAATCATCTTTCAGTCCGGTAGTTAAAGAGGTGTTGATTAAAGTTTCATCCATAATTACAACATAATCGCAAAACTCAACTTCACTTCTATCATCAATCTTCTTATCATCAATCTTGGTAAATGCTAAAACAGGGGCTCCTCTTCTTTCAGGACCAAAAGCCGGGAATGCTATAGCATGTTTCCCATTAAAAATTGAAGCTGCCATACCTAACAGACGTGAAACAGTGAAACCACCTTGACCTCCACGTCCGTGCCATCTGATTTCAATCATTTCGGACTCCTTATTCTTATGTTTTTTAATCTTAGAACCAAAATATTATGACTAGCATATTATAGCAAATAATATTCTAAAAGAATTTTATATCATTGCTGTATATGTAACTCATCTTAATTATAAGTAATCTGTTCAGTTATATATGTAAATTAACTAAATAAAATGATACCGTATATAATTTATCTTGACATTCAAATTATTCTAAATATTGTAATAATTGAGATGATTATAAATCCCAATTAATGCAGTAGACTTTTGCAGAATAATCTGCACTCTTAACCTGTGATACCTAGCTTTATCGAAGTATTACTAAAATTCTACTGCATCATTCGGGTTAATGAAGGAGATGAAATGAAAAAATTACACATGATATTGTTATCTGGTCTGATAATATTAACTTTAATCACTGGCTGCACCAGTCATAAGATGGCTTCTAGTTCTATGTTAAGAACCGTGGGAGTAAATGAGACTGCCCTGCCTATTGGGAAAGGAACTATAGCTTTTGAATTCTTTAACAATCGAGCAGCAACTGTTGATGTTATTACTGAGCTATCATATCAAGACTGGCCTGAAGAAGGAAATTTGCTAATTCATGGGTCAAAGGTGAAAGATTATTGCCGATATAATGGACTCAACGCTAGGGTTGGGATTGATAACTCAACAGAAATCAAGGTGGGATTTCTTACCGGAAGTATCGATAATGGTTATAATTATAAATATCAAGAAAATGAATTTGGGACAGCTCTTACTACAAAAACAGATCTGAATACAGGCTTTAGTGGATATCAAGTCGGGCTTAAACGTTTACTCACTGACTACAAATATCCCCATAGAGTAACTTTATACTTAGATGGGAAATATATAACTTTTGTTAGTGATGAATCTGTTAAACAATATGATGGCTATAATCTAGAGTTTAAAACTGCTCTAATATATGGATATTTAAAAAACCCGGAAAAAAGAACTTTTCCAAGTATGTCCCTCTATTACAGCCAAGCAAATACTAACAGGAACGAATCACTTGCATTTTTACCACGAGTTAAAAAATTACAAGCTGTGGGAGCTGAGTTCAATGTTAACATTGATATGGGATTAATTTATGCTATTTTAGCTACCGGACTTGAAAAAGAAATTACTGAGGAAACAACAGATGAATTGGTTCCTTATTTTGGGATGAAAGTTGGATTTCATTTAAGGTCTGGTAAGTAAGTTTTTATAGCTCTCCAAAGGCCTACTGGATAATGGGGGCTAAACAGCTAATCAAGCAAATCAAAGGACATCTCAAATTTGGCTTCTATCTCTTTCTTTAAGATATCATTGTAGATAGGAAACTTAATTTTTTCAATCACTTTATCTACTGATTCAGCTTTCATACCAGAAAGAATAAGCACAAGGGAATCAGCACCCCAGTGTCCAACTTCATCATGATTTCTGGTATAGAACATTACCAGTTTAGAAATATCATTAAGTATCCTGGTAACTAAGTCTTGGGAGACTTCACGGTCTGCTGTAAGGGTTAGTTTAACAGTAGTGATATCTGATCCATTTTGAGAATGGAGGGTTTTATTCTTTTTAATAATTTCCAAGACTTTTTCTTTAGGGATAACTCCAAAGAAACTGTTAATTTCTTGATAATCTTCGAGTAAATTTGAAAGATTATTTACTTTTTCTTTAAGTTCAACAACTTCTAGGTTAGCTTTTTTAAGCATAATCTCTTCTCTCACTTTTTGCTGACTTTCGAATCTTGCCTCTAATTCAAGAAGGGCTTTATCTTGTTTTTCTTGAATCATCAAATCTATGTAATTATTTGAATCAATCAATGTCCGATAAGCTTTGTCATAAGAATTTTGTTTTTCATATATTTCAGAAATAGCTTGTAAAATCTTATATTTCAAACTATTGCTAGTATCCTCAGTAGCAATATCATCCAAGGCGGAATATAAGATCTCTTTAGCCTCATCATACTTCTCTTCTAATCCTAATGTTTTACCATACAGGTATTTGAATTTACCTTTAAAGATATTTAATTCTGTGGATTCTAGAATTTTTAACCCATCCAAACAAACATCAATTAACTTTTCAAAATCTTCCAACTCTTGATATGTAAGGGCTAGTTCATAATGAATTCTAATCCTATTATAAAGCTCCTTTTGAGAAGATTGCTTAAGGTAACTAAGGGCATCACGATAAAAAGGAATGGCTTGAGAGAACTTTCCATTTTTCCGATAAAGTTTTCCAATTAAAGCATGAGTTTGAGATTTTAACTGAATATCATTAGTAACTAAAGAGAGCTCTACTGCTTTATTAAAATACTTCAAGGCACGTTCAAAATTGCCAATATCCACAAACATCTTGCCTATATTTAGATTAGTATCACAAATCTTCTGCTTAAGATTGTGTCTTTCTTGTAATTCCAAGGCTCTAAAATAAGCACTCATGCTCAAAGCATAACTTTTACACTTGCGGTAGGCTGTTCCTAATGAGTTGTTGATGTCAGCACATAGCTCATCTACCTCTCTTGCATCATGCTCCTTTACTTTCCCTAAAAAATCTAAAGATAGTTTTAAAAAAGAAATTGCATTGTTATAATCACCAATTTTAGTATAAGTCTCTCCTACATTTCGCGTGGCTATTACTAAATCATACTCGTTTTTGCTCTGTTTGAAAATACCACAGGAAAGTCTAAACATATTCAAAGCAGTCTTATAATCAAGTTGATTCCAATAATGAACTCCTAACTCAATCAGCAAAGCACCTTCTTCACGAGGTAACTGTAAGTCTCCAGCTAACTTAATTGCCCTGTTTAAAAACTTCTCAACTTGAGAATTATGCTCTTCTTGAATTAAATAATTTATATATGTCTTTAAATCATCTAGGATTGCAATACTCTGTTCATCACTGCTAATTCTTGCTTCTATTTCTTTAATATTCATCTATTTTACCATACTTTGAATTTGTTTAACTAACTTGTTAATCCCGCTGTACACCTTAGCTAAGGAGGCGTCATTCATAAATGCAGGTGTGGAAATTATGAGACTATTTTCATCAAGCACTATTTCATCTGAATCAACTAATACTATCTCTGCTTGAGTGAAATCTATTAATTTCTTAGACTCGGGATTCAATCCTGTTGTTACCCTCACTTTTCTATCCTTGAACAAAATAGCCAAAATTGAAGGGAATATACAAATTGCCCCTATTGGTTTTTTAGCATCATAAAAGGATAAAATCAAGCTGGCTATATCAGACTTAACTATCCAAGCATTATTCTCAGCTGGGAAGTTAGTGAAATTCTTTAAAGCTCCATAGCCCCCAGGTAAAATTAGGGCATCATAATTATTCACATCAAACCCTGCCAATGACCTGATATCTCCCCGAGCAATCCTGGCTGATTCCTCTAATATATTACGCTTAGGGTTAATCTCCTCTCCGTTAAGGTGATTAAGTGTATCATATTGCTCCTCATCTGGTGCAAATATATCAAACTCTATGCCATGCTGAGATAAAGATAAGAGACTAAATACTGCTTCATTTATCTCAGAACCATCCCTATGTCCACATCCTGATAACAAAACACAATACTTTTTCATCTTCTCACCCCTTTTAAATTAAATATAAACAAATATATAAAATAAAGCAAATACTGTCAATAAAGATTTTTTATAACACTTTATTTTACTACTAATTTTCGCTATTCGCGAAAAGACGGGGAGACGGGGAGAAAGGGAGACGGGGAGACAATTTACCACGAAAGGCACAAAAAGAACACAAAAAAGAAGAAGAAGACAGAAGAACGTCTATCCACGAATTACACGAATTACACGAATGAATTATAGAAGTAAAAAAAATAGCCTCTTCAGTCGGACGGTGGAGATTCTCTCCGCCACTAATAAA
>JAEKNW010000186.1 GCA_016838885.1 Candidatus Cloacimonadota bacterium | reverse complement strand
AACTATTTATCCCCTTTGGGGATTTAAGACTTATCCTTTCAGGATTGTAGCATTTTCAGCAAATAAAACATACTCTTAATAGTATATTTATACTTGTAAATTTCTCTAATACAATTAATATGCTATAGTAAAAGTCTCTTTTTGACCACTAGGCTTGAACTATAGCCTAATATATATATTCCTGGAAATTATGGAAGTTACTTTTACAAAAGAATATAGTGCTATTCTCAAAGATCTACTGCATTATTTGGGATAAATGATTGACATCACTTGCTTGAGAATTATTTTTGGATTTTTACTCAAATAATATATAACTAGGAGATTCTTATGAAGAAATCATTGTGCTTAATAATAAGCATATTTTCCCTTGGCCTTCTTTTTGGAGATAGTCAGAAGTTGCTTCAAAACTACTTTAGCGAAGATACTTTTGCTAATATGCTAGCTGTTTTAGAAGATGCAGAACAGAATATTGACAATATTACTGCAACTTATAATTTGATGGTTGTTCACTTGAATGAACTTAGCAAAGTTATGGCTGAGCTTGAAATGAATGCTGATAACTTACAAGCCGGTCAACGTTTTCAGTTAGCTAATACCTATCTTGCCTTAGGAAAAATGGAAGAGGCTATATCTCACTATGATTTTCTTAATACAAATTATGAAACATGGTCTTGCCCTTGGAGACACAAAGGTGAAGCATATTATAATTTAGAGGATTGGGAAAATTCAGCAAGAGCCCTAGAAAAGGCGATTGAGACTAGAATCGAACACTACGACGCTTATCTTTGGTTAGCCCGAGTTCAGCTAAAACTAAAGAAAAACAAAGCTGCCTTAAAGACTTTTGAAACTGGGATGTCTTACAAAGGAAAAGATATTGAGGATCCTGAAGAAGAATTTTCCTCTGAAGAAGAAAGCTTTCTTAAATTGGATATCTTCAAAGCAAACAAAATGAGAAAAGATGTAAAAGAACTTGAGCCAAGCTTAAAAGCAAAATACCCAGACAGCCAGTATTGGACTAGTAAGTAAATTTTTTACTGGTAATAAAGAAATAAAAAAATCCTTATAAATGCAGAAAGGTTGGGCGGGGAGCCCAACCTTTGTCTGCTAGCATACAAGGAGGTTATTTCATCAGCATCATCTTTTTGGTTTGGTTATATGTTTTGGTTTCTAGACGATACGATTATATAATAATGCAATAGGTGTTCCAAACAACTTTTATTTCATCTTTTTTTTATTAATATAATATCAAAAGATCTTAAACTCTTGATATTCAGTCATATAATATACCAAATTTATTTTTAGAAATTTGAACAAAGTAGACTCTTTTTTTGAAATTGATTGTTATGTCCACAGTGTTACCACAGATTTTCCTATGAATAGTAAATAAAGTTAACTAAGCATGAAGAGATAATGTTCTTGGGTTAATAGATTAATGAGAAATATTCTATTTTTTAAAACATGTAAAAAGTCAATTATTAGCAAATATCAACTTTTATTATATGCATCCTATTGTATTTTTTGCACAATAGAAGTTTTTTGCGCTTTTATTCTTATTAGGTGAAAATAAACTATTCCCATAAATGCAGAAAGGTTGGGCGGGGAGCCCAACCTTTATCTGCTAGCATACAAGGAGGTTATTTCATCAGCATCATCTTTTTGGTTTGGTTATATGTTTTGGTTTCTAGACGATACAAGTATATACCAGTTGCAACATTTGTTCCAAAGTTATCTTTACCGTCCCATACCACACTATGATATCCTGCGTTAACTTGTTCATTGACAAGGGTTTTAACAAGCTGACCTTTTAAATTATATATTTTTAAGTTGACTGGTCCATTTTCCTTAACTGCATATTTAATAGCTGTTTCCGGATTAAATGGATTTGGATAGTTTCCTTGAAGTTCAGTAATTTGAGGAATTAAATTATCGTCCACATTAGATACACCTTCACCTGTCCCGTTAACAGGAACAAGGATTTGCTGGTGAGCTGGATCATTTGAGGTAATAATTATGTTACTCGAATATTCAATATTCGCTGTTGGATTGAAGTACACAGTAATCTCTACACTTTGATTTGGATCTATAGAATAGTTAAGTTGGTAACTAGGTTCAGATCCATTCATACTAAGAGAGAAAACACTTTCAGGATTGGCAGAAATTTGTCCTGCAAGAATACCTTGTCCTTCATTAGAGATATTAAATTGGCCTTGTCCGGAAGTAACACTTCCGAAGTTATGTTCTGTTATATCAACAGCAATAGCTGGGTCGCCTACTTCATTAGTAGCAGTAGGGAAGACAATGTAGTCAATCCAAGCACAATCACTACCGGTACTAACGCTACCATCTTTCTCGTATTCCCACTTGAATGTATGGTTCCCGGCTGTAACGTTATAGCTAACTTCTTGCCAGTTAACAGTACCGGACCAGGTATCTTGAACAGCATTATCGATTGAGAAAGTTAATTCATCATAACCACTTTCAGAAGATACTTTTACCCAGAAACTAATTTCGCCTTCATTAACATCATCCATCTGGACAGTCATAGAAGCAGATTGGTTATGACTAATAGTGTTTGATTTTGCAGAATAAGTACCTTCATAAGCTTCGCTGTTAACAACAGTCCATCCAGGTGTATTCCAGTTGAAATCAGAAGAGAAATCACCTGATTCAAAGTCTTCGAAGAGTAATCCTACAGATAAAGCAAAGCTTTCAGTCGAACTAACGTTAGCGTCACTAGTAAAGGTAGTAGTAAATTCTGCAGAAGTACCGGTTTCCATATAGGCAGAAGTTTCAACAGTAACGGAGAATACTCCTGATTGATTTACTGCAACATCGTTAAGTTCGATATTACTATCAACAATAGTAATTCCAGGAGTTGTTGAAACTAAATTTGCGATAGTATTCAAGGCAGTAAATGACCCGTTATTAATATAACTAATCACTAGTTCAGCAGTTTCATTTGGATCTAAGAGGTTGTTATCTCCATCATTTACAGCAACATTAGTTATAGAGAAATGTGGACCAATAGCAGTTAGAACAATTTCATATTCCCAGGTATCTTCAGCAGAAGCTAATTCTAGAATTAAAACTATTGTTTCGCCATGATGTATACCGTCAGCAATTGTAATCTCAAAGGCCGAAGGTAACTGTACGATAGATTCTGCATCAATATTATCAATAGTTCCTGTGCCATTAATAACAGTTACGTTACCATCATTATTAGAGAGGTTAACTTCTACATTAGAAACAGCTTCTACACCAACATTTCCAATTCCTAAAGAAAGAGAAATATTTTGACCTGCAGCGACAAAACCTGCAACTTGTTGGCTGTCTATTACTAAGTAAGGTCCTTCAGCAGGAACTACTTCAATTTCAGTGATAAATGGTTGGTAATCTGTATGAGATACTACTAACTTAACATTACCTGGTGTATTGATAGGATCAAAGTTGATAGTTCCATTACCTGAACCATCAGTTAAGACTGCACCTAATAATTGACCATTACTTGAAAGTGCAGCATAACTATAAGGAGCTGCAGTAACATCTAAAGAGCTCATTCCAACTAATAGAGTTGTTGAGTAGTTAACATTTTGAGCTTCTGGAAGCCCGATATAAGGCATAAGAGAAGGATCACCCATAATTGCGTAAATTTCCCAATAGTAGTTTTTTCTGGTAGAAGCAGAAGCTTGAACAGCCATATTGCCTGTGATTACCATTGAACCTGCTGTGTGAGCCCAATCTTCAAAAGCTTCATTATGTTCGTGAAATAAAGCATCAAACATACCGTATCCGGTACCTGCATAAGTAGGATTGGAAGTAGAAGTAGGAGTAAAGTGTCCTACTGACCACCAGTAATCTTCATCCCAATAAGTACTATTGGTTCCACCAATATAAATAACAGCTCCATTTGAAGCTCTTAACCAAGCTTCACCAAAGCATGTTCCTGTATTAAAATGGTTTGTTAAACAACAGTTACCAACAACAACTGGATACTCTTCTGCATTTTGAAGACTATTGATATTAGAGATAGTAAAACTTGGGTCTGACCAAGATGTCTCTGAGCCGTGAGCAGTATAATTAAGGTAACCTAAACCAGCACTAACATCAGCCACAATATTGGAAGCATTACTGCCAGATTGAGGGTAAGGGTAAGTAGTAACATCTAAATCATGGGCTTCATTAAAATAATTTGTTGAACCATAATTAAGTGTTCCATTACCATGTGTTTGTGCCCAATATCCATCCATACCTGCGATTAAGGTCATTCTTTCTAAATAAGAAGGATCAGACATCTCAAACTTTTGATACATTAAAGTTTTATTTACTTGTGGAGTTAATTCTGAAATATTATTAGCAGAGAATCTACCATAGTACATTTCAGGAAGATAGTCGGTTCCACTAAGTCTAACATAGTTAAGGTCAGTAACATGACCTGAATCTGTAGCACCTGTGAAAGCAGGTACCTGAGGTGTGTCACCTACAATAAGTAAGTAAGAAGGAGCTGGGTTAGCAGGGGTTGCAGCATCCCATAATCCTTGCATAAAATTTTTGATAGCAGTTGTTGTAGAACCAATAGTTTCGGTTACTCCAACTGTTACATCATATCCTTGTTCTTGCTTCCAAGTAATAAATGGCTCTAAAGTATCTAAAAATTGGTTTGGAGTAATAATCACATAGCCTAAAGGATAGTTCTCTAAAGACATTCTGGAAGGATAATAGTTAAAAATATTCTGAGCATAGATTCCTTCAAACATGAAAGAACGAGTTTTAGCTCTTAACTCTTCAGTTGCAAAAATATCACCATTGATGAATTCAACTTGAACATCAGCACTATTGATTACTCTAATCTCTCCGGTTACCGGATTATATTCCACAGGGTAGAAATTAACTTCAAAAAGTCTCATTCCACGAAGAATACCAATCTCTTTAACAGTAACAGGTTCATATTTGAATGTTTTGTTAGCATTATAAACTGATTCATTGATAATAAAAGGCATGTCTTCAATGTTATCACACTTGGCAACAGACGCTTGAGCAGGGATAATTTTATTGTTATAGCCTCTTGTTAATAAATTTAAACTTGTGGAGGATCTAACTTCCACAGAAGCTTCAACACTTGCTCCAAGCGGAACAGAGATTATTTTCTGACTATAAGGTAGCTGTGGTAAACCTTCATCACCTGTCAAAGAATAGTCGTTAGCTGACAACTGAGAAAAATCTCCACCTCTTGTATTGTTAGTTGAAATATCAATTGTTCCTAATTCATAACTGATATCTACACCATAATCATTACTATTCTGTAAAATGATGCTGTTTTGGTGTAAATCCATTAAATTTTCCTGAACTGCCATCACCAAAGTGAGTGACATAATCAGAGAAATTACTAAAATAATTTTCTTCATTTTTTCTCCTCATTTCTTTTTATATCTTATTTATTTACTTTTTTTTCTCTCTAATCAATATTAAATGCAAAATATTAACCAATATTCAATTTAGAATCTTTATAGCATTTTATTATTGCTGAATTACATATTGTAGGGACTGAATAACAACCCCCTATTTCCTACTGCGAGATTAACTGGTAATTAATATTTTCTTGGGGGTACTTAGCTTTAAACTCATTAAAAGCTAGGACTACTTGATCTTGAGTAGTAAATTTGCCTAATGAGATAAAATACTTAACACCTGGTCCTATCCTAAACTCTTCTACATAGCAATCAGGCTCTATTTTTCTCCACCGTGCCAACTCTTCCTCAAACCTTGCATCATTTTTATATGATGAATAGGTCGATACAATATAGTACTTTTCATACTCTTTTTTACTTTCCAGATTATCAGAATCCATGATAAAATCTACATAAAGGGTATCTCCTGTTTCAGGATGAATAAAAACTTGAGAATTGCTAAAATCAGGTTTTTCAATTTCTTGAGCCAGGCTATCAACCCTTGTCTCCAACTCTTTATCTCCACTAGCTTTTGGCTTACACCCTATCATGGTAACCATGAGAAATACTATTATTATTATTTTGTTCATATCCATCCCATTTTTCTTCGTATTCTTATGGTAGGCTATACTTTTAAAATAATGAAATCTGTCAATACTAAAGTCTACGTGCTTTGCTGAAAGGGTAAGAGACTGTTTAACCTCTAAATATCCATCCCTCTTCCTACTCCACTGTGATAAAAGCTTCCTTCTCTTCCAAAATATCAAATTGAATTTTCAGAATTCCATTCTCAAAATTAACTTTTGGCTTTTCTTTATCTAATTGAACTTCTGGAAAATAGATTACTCTCTCAAAAGCTCCTGTTTCAATCTCCATATGATAAAAGCAGACATCACTAGAAGGTACTCCAAAATCTCTAGTCCCTCGCAATAACAAGTATTTATCATTAAATACAAGTTCTAGTGAATCTTTTGTTATACCTGCTAATTCAATTACAATATGTAGCTTCATATTAGAAATATAGACATCACAATTAGGAGTCCACACTTCATCATAATTATCCTGAAAGGTATATTTACTATGTGTTAACGAGGACATAGCACCTAACAAACTATTCATACCATCTTCAATAGATTTTAATTGAGAAAAAATATCTTTGTTCATATTCACTCACCTCTAATTCAATATAATATGGATTAATAATTTAGTCAAATAATTTATCATTATTTTGGTTGAATTGTTGATTTGTTGATTTGTTTAATTGTTTAATTGTTTAATTGTTTAATTGTTTAATTGTTTAATTGTTTAATTGTTGATTTGTTTGATTGTTTGATTGTTTGATTGTTTGATTGTTTGATTGTTTGATTGTTTGATTGTTTGATTGTTTGATTGTTTGATTGTTGAATTAAGAACGAGGCCTCTTCTGTCGGACCGCGACCACCCCTGGTCGCACCAAGCTTATTAGCTTGGTTATTCTAAAACCAGAATAGTGCTATTCTCGCAGGTCTACTACATTGTTTGGGTTAAACCCGAATGGTGCAGTAGAGCTTTAGAGAAGAGTGCAGATTCTTTTAGCAAAATAACTTACAGAATTTGAAGGCATATAATATATATATTCC
>JAEKNW010000185.1 GCA_016838885.1 Candidatus Cloacimonadota bacterium | reverse complement strand
ACCTTTAGTTTCCCAGAGTCTATCACTTTTCCAGCTTTCCGGTGAGTAATAAATTCTGATAACATCCATAGTAGGAGTAGTCGGGTCGTGGTCATCATCATCATCATTAGTTTTGATAGTGATACCTTCATCGTAGTTTTCTATATCTACATTAGAAAAAGATGGGTTAACCTTACCTTCAACGTAAATCCCTTTTGTTTCCCAGGTTCTATCACTTTTCCAGCTTTCCGGTGAGTAATAGATTCTTATAACATCCATAGTAGGAGTAGTCGGGTCGTGGTCATCATCATCATCAGTAGCTTTTATGGTGATACCTTCGTCGTAGTTTTCAATTTCAATGTTGGTAAGAGTTGGCTCAACTTTGGTATCCATATCGATACCTTTAGTAGTAGCAGTTCTTCCACTTTTCCAGCTTTCCGGTGAGTAATAGATTCTTATAACATCCATAGTAGGAGTAGTTGGGTCATGATCATCATCATCATCATCAGTTGCTTTGATGGTAACACCTGTTTTATACCCAAGAATATTGAGGTTAGAAATAGTAGATTGATTATCTCCGGATAAATAGAGTCCTTCTTCAAAATCAGAAGTTTCAAGTCCTACAATATTAATATAATCTACGGAATTGCTTTTATAGATAGCTAATCCTTTAGTAGCACCAATAATATTTGTATAAGTGAAGTTACCGTTTTCAGAATTTACTTCAATTCCTTGCCAAATAGTAGATTCAGTGGCTCCTTGGAAATATACCAAATTTTCTTCAACACCATTTGCACTAATGACCCCGTAGGCAGTAATTTTTATATCGGAGTTAATTAATATTGTTACCCCGGGATCAATAGTTAAGGATTGTCCTTGAGGGATTTCGATATTTGTGGTAATGATGTAGGGGCTACCTTCTGCGTTCCAGTTGCCTGATACAGTACTATTATCGATAATAGTTTCAGAGAACAGCAGTATTGATAAAATTAAAAGACTAAAAATCAATAAAAACTTTTTCATAATTTCCTCATTTATAGGTTAATGTTTTAAATTTTGTTACGTTATACTACATTAATAATGCACGATTGGTTCCATAAATATCAAGTTTTACCTAATTCTTATTACGTCTTATAAGTGAGTAAGATAGGCAAATTCGCTTTTGAAATTAGATTAATCTGTTTTGATTTTATTTGAGCATTATGGGACAATTTTGAGATTATTCTCATATTAATCCCTATCAGCAATTTTCAATTCAGTAATTTTTCGATATAGTGTTTTTCTATTTATTTTAAGTTCTTTTGCAGTTTCGCTTTTATTCCAATGATGTTTATCTAAAGCTTCGAGGATAAGGTCTTTTTCTGTTTTTTTAAGGACATCATAGAATCCTGCTTGATCACTGAGCCGAGAGTTACTTTCCCCATCTTTTTTATTAATAGAAAGATGTTCAGGGGAGATAAGAGAGCCTGGACAGTATAAGGTAGCTGTAAAAATGACATGTTTAAATTCTCTAATATTGCCTTTCCACTTATGGTTTTGGAGCAATCTTACAGCATCGCTTGAGAGGCCTGTGATATGTTTATTAAGTTCTTTATTAGCTTTGTTAACGAAGAAAAGTGCCATTTTTTCAAAATCTTCTTCTCTCTCGTTTAGGTCTGGAATTTCTATGGATATTTCATTTAATCTGTAGTAGAGATCTTCTCTAAAAAGTCCTTGTTTAATAAGTGGTCCACAATCGACATTGGTAGTTGCAATTATCCGGAAATCAGCGTGAATTTCTTTATTACTACCAATTGGATAGAATTTTTTTTCTTGGATAGCTCTGAGTAGCTTTGCTTGGCTACTTAGAGGCAGGTTAGTTATTTCATCTAGAAGAATAGTTCCTTGGTCAGCTAGTTCAAACTTACCTTTATGTCCATGGGCTCCGGTAAAAGCTCCTTTAGCACTTCCAAAAAGTTCGTTTTCGATTAAGGTTTCAGGAATAGCACCACAATCAACTGCGACAAAGGGCTTTTTAGCTCTTTTACTTTGTTGGAAAAGCATTTTAGCGAAGACTTCTTTACCTGTCCCACTTTTCCCGGTAATCAGGACATTCAGATTTGTTGGGGCAATTACTTGAATCCGGCCTGCCAGTTCATTAATAATAGGACTTTCCCCCAGATAGATATCATCGGATTTAGGTATATCCAAGTAGTTACTTTTATTACCGACAATTTTATCAATAAGGTCTAAGAGCTCATTCTTTTTTATTGGTTTGAGCAAGAAATCTGCCACACCATATTTCATTACTTTAATCACATCTGATACCCTAGAAGTACCGGAGATGACTACAATATCGGTGTTTGTAGAAATCTTTCTTGCTTCAGGAATCAAATCAATCCCTGAATCTTGTCCCATATAGACATCCAATAGCATTACATCAATATCTTCATTCATCAGAAATTCTCTTGCTTCCTGATTATTAGAAGCACAGAAGAGAGAGAAATTGCTGTTAGCAAGAAAGTCTGAGAAGAGTTTCTGAATAACAACTTCATCATCTACTATTAAGATATTTGCTCTACTATTTATTTTAATATTTTTTTCCATAATCTTATTTTTAGCTAATCCTTTTTTATTGTCAAGAAAAATATTTTAGCAATGTAATATTTACTTATAAATCGCTAAATAAAGGCAATTTAACTCATCTTTTGAATAAGCAATTTAGCCTCTTTAATAGCTGCAGGAATTTTATCAATATCTTTTCCGCCTGCCATAGCTGAGTCAGGACGTCCTCCTCCTTTCCCACCTAAAATAGTTGCCAGTTCTCCTACAATTTTCCCTGCATGGTATTTCTTAGTTAAGTTGGGAGTAACAACTGTTAGGAGAGACACTTTATCTCCAAGATTGGCTAGTAATATTCCTATACCTGACTGTAGTTTATCTTTTAGTTGGTCGCCAAGTGTTCTTAAATCATTTGGATTATCTACTTTAACTTCACTAATCACAACTTTAAAATCATTTATAATCTCTGCTTTTTTTACTAAATCATTAATAACAGATGAGCCTTGTTTGGCTTTCAATTCTTCAATTTCACGTTTTAGTTCGCGAATTTCATCCAGAGTTTTCTCAATCTTTTCTTCGATATTTTTATCATTAGCATTTAGGTGTGATTTAACAGAGTGCAAGAGTGATTCGTGCTGTCTGATTAATTCTATTACTTTATCACCCGTAATAGCTTCAATTCTTCTAATTCCGGCAGCTGAAGATGATTCTGAGACTATTTTAAAAGACCCTATTTCTCCGGTTGAGTGGACATGAGTTCCTCCGCAGAGTTCCCTTGAAAAATCAGCTACAGAAACAACTCTAACTTGGTCTCCATATTTCTCGCCAAAGAGGGCAATGGCACCGGTCTGCTTAGCTTCTTCAATTGATTTAACTTCAATCTGAAGAGGATTATTCTTTCTAATTTGATTATTAACAATATCTTCAACTTGCCCAATCTCTTCTTTAGTTAAAGCATTGAAATGAGTAAAATCAAATCTCAGTCCTTTGCTATCAACTAATGAACCTTTTTGTTGGACATGTGGACCTAGTACTTTTCTTAGAGCAGAATGAAGGAGATGGGTAGCTGTATGATTAGAAGCTATATCCCTTCTTACGCTTTCAGTAACTGTGGCTATTACTTGTCCTCCGGATATTACTCCAGACACAAGTTTTCCCAGATGAATCCAGTTATCAGCTACTTTTTTAACATCGAATACTTTAACTAGGAAATTATCATTTTCAATTTCCCCTTTATCCCCTGTTTGCCCACCCGACTCGGCATAGAAAGGGGTTTTATCAAGGACTAATTTTACAATCTTCTTATCATCAAGGGCGTAGCGCAGAATTGAGCTATGACAAGTTAAATTATCATAACCAATAAATTGGGTTTGTTGATTTTTTTCCACAAAAACCCATTCTGTATCATCAATATCCATACTAAATTTTGAACTTTGTCGCGCTCTGTCTCTTTGCTCTTCCATCGCCTGATTAAAGCCAGCCATATCAACTAGGAGTCCTCTCTCTTCAGCCAGAATATTAGTTAGGTCAATAGGAAATCCAAAAGTATCATAGAGAGTAAAAGCTTCAGCTCCGGGTATAGTTTTATTCTGGAGATTAGAAGCAATCTCTTCAAATTTTTCTAATCCTTTATCTAGAGTTTGATTAAATCTCTCCTCTTCTGCTTTTATAATCATTATTATGTATTCACGCTTTTCAGCAAGTTCACTAAAATGATCCCCCATAACTGAGATTACAGAATCAACTAATTTATATAAGAAAGGTTCTTTTAAGCCAATATTTCTCCCATAGCGGGCTGCTCTTCTGAGGATCCTTCTTAAAACATAGCCTCTTCCCTCATTGGAAGGCATTCCCCCATCTGCTAAAGCAAAGGTCAAGCACCTGATATGATCTGCAATCACCCGATGAGAAACTGATGTTTCCGGGTCATATTCCACCTCAGAGATTTTACTGATAGCTTCAATTATAGGCATAAAGAGGTCGGTATGATAATTAGAATCTTTACCTTGAATAATCTGACATATTCTTTCAAAGCCTGAACCTGTATCGACATGTCTCTTCTTTAATGGGGTTAAAGAGCCATCTGTTTCCCTATAATATTGCATAAAGACCAGATTCCAAATCTCCATATAGCGATGACAATCCCCATTGACATTACAGTTATGGTCTCCCTCTACTCCACAGAAGTCGCCACCCCTGTCATAATGAATCTCAGTACAAGGTCCGCAGGGTCCGGTCTCACCCATCTCCCAAAAGTTATCTTTATCGCCATGGTAACTTATATGAGCAGGGTCTATGTCAGTTACTTCTTTCCAAAGTTCATAAGCTTCTTGATCTGTATGGTGCACTGTAGCATAGAGCCTTGTTTTATCTAGTTTCCAGATTTGAGTAATAAGTTCCCAAGCCCAAGATATTGCCTCTTTTTTGTAGTAATCACCAAAAGACCAATTACCCAACATCTCAAAGAAGGTATGATGATAACCATCTTTCCCCACTTCATCTAAATCATTGTGTTTACCCCCGGCACGAATACACTTCTGGGAATTAACTGCTCTAAGGTATTTAGCTTCAACCTTATCTAAAAATATATCTTTAAACTGATTCATCCCTGCATTAATAAAGAGCAGGGTTGGGTCATCTTGAGGAATAACCGGTGAAGACTTCACAAAGGTATGTTCCTTATTCTTGAAAAAATCTATAAATTGAGCTCGAATTTCGCTACTTTTAATCATAATTATTTCTCCGTAAAGTTATTAATATTAATCTATTGTAACAAAGATTAAAAGAAGGATATTGTGTCAAGGAAAAAGAAAGAGGAGGATTCCCCAAAAATGTCCCTAAGTTTATTGGGGGTTTATTGGAGGTCTATTGGGCAATTATTAGGTCACTGTTAGACTAAAAGCTAACAGTGATACAATAGACAAGTGGTAAAACCACAGTGGTAATGAGATTGATAATAGACAGCCTCATGCAAAATGAGCTTTTCCTGACTTGGAGCGCGACTTCTTCTCAGGGAGCGCTAACATCCCTGCTGGCATTCTTAACCGGGATTGCGGGCATATTCTCTGGGATTGTGGGCATATTATCTGGGATTGCGGGCATATTATCTGGGATTGCGGGCATATTATCTGGGATTGCGGGCATATTCTCTGGGATTGCGGGCATATTCTCTGGGATTGCGGGCTTCCAGCCCGTATTCATTTCTCCTAAAGAGGAGAAATGATCTATCTTGCTAACAGCAAGATGATAAGAACCAGCAACGAGTTACCGGTTTTTAATACGGGCTGGAAGCCCGCAATCCCAGAGTGATCTTCTCTAAAGCTCTACTGCACCATTCGGGTTTTAAAAAAACAAAAAAGACACGATTTCTCGTGTCTTTTTTTTCAGCACTATATAGTTAAACTTACTTTCCGTATATTTTAGCTTCTTCTAAGCCTTTAAGAACTCTTGTTCCACCTTGGCATAAAGCTTCCATCTCTTTCTCACCCGGGAAAAGCTCGATAGGTGCGATAAATTTTACTCTATCTGAGATAGTTTGAACTATTAAATCATTATAGACTAAGCCGCCAGACATGAAGATAACATCAACCTGACCGCTAAGAACACTGGCACAAGCTCCAACTTCTTTAGCAACTTGATAGCACATAGCATCTTGAATTAATTTGGCTTTTTCATCACCATTCTTAATCATTTCTGAAACTTCCCTACCATCGTCAGTACCCAAATAGGCTAGATAACCGGCTTTCTTTGATAAATAACCAAGCAAGTCTTTTTTAGTATATTGACCAGAATAGCACATTTCAATGAGATCACCAATTGGTAAAGCACCTGCACGTTGAGGAGAGAATGGTCCCATACCAAGAAGAGCATTGTTTACATCTACGACTCTTCCACCTTTAATCGCTGCCACAGAGACACCACCACCCATGTGAATACCAATCATATTGCATTCGATAAGGGGTTTACCTAACTTTTCAGCTAATAAACGAGCAATATATCTGATATTTAAAGCATGAAATAAAGATTGTCTCTTGATTTCCGGAATACCGGATATTCTGGCTATCTCATCAAATTCATCAACCACAACAGGGTCAACAATATAGGCAGGAATACCATAATCTTTAGCAATTGATTCAGAAATAAAAGCACCTAAATTTGAAGCATGGATTCTTCCCCATAAAGCAGGATCACTAAGATCCTTCTTCATCTCTTCATTGACGATATAAGTCCCACCGGCAATTGCCTTCATTAAACCACCGCGTCCGACTACAGCCACCAAGGTCTTAGGATCTACATTGTTCTCTTCCATAGCCTCTAAGACTAACTTCTTCCTGTAATCATACTGCTCAATTATACCACCAAATTTGTCTAATACTTCTGCATCATGTCTTAATGTCTTAGTAAAAACCTCTTTGTGATCATCATATACTGAGATTTTCGTTGATGTTGAACCGGGATTAATTGCTAATACGCGATTTTCCATTCTTCCTCCATATCTTAATTTTATTATTTTCCAAATTTTAACATTAGGGGGATTATGGTCAAGAATTAAATGTTTTTATATTTAAACCCGAATAATGAGACTGTTCAACTATCAAGCCACCCTCCTCAATAGTTTATCCTTGAAAAAGTCAATAATATAGCTCATCTTTAGGTTTTCTTGACATTTTATAATGATTGTTTATTGGTAAC
>JAEKNW010000184.1 GCA_016838885.1 Candidatus Cloacimonadota bacterium | reverse complement strand
TTATTATACGGACACTTACAGATTTTCTTTCTTAGTGGTATATTTTTGGAATTCATAATGCTATTATATATATCATAAGGATTTTGTTTTTAAATTTTTAAAAAAAAAGAAAAGGAGAAAAAAAATGAAAAAACTTATCTTATCACTTTTGTTAGTTGTTTTATGTATGTCACTTTTTGCTACGGAAAAAGGGGATCGCCCTGCTGGACTTAGTGGAGCAGGTACTTCTGATAACCCCTATTTAGTAGAAGATTTTTTAGACTTGGTAATTTTATCTTCAACTAACTCTTATTGGGCTTCCGGAACTTATATCCAACAAACTGGAAATATTGATGCTTCTGATTCTTCCACATTAAATAGTGGAGCAGGTTTCCTTCCTATTGCAAATTTTCAAGGAGTATATGATGGTAATAATTATTATATATCTAATCTTTTTATCTCTAGGTCCTCTGGATATCAAGCATTGTTTGGGACATGCAATAATGCTATTATAAAAAACCTTGGATTGGAAGATTGCCAAATAACAGGAACCTTTAATACTGGTGCCCTTGTAGGAGAAGCACAATTTTCAAGTAGTATTGAGAATTGTTATACTACCGGTTCTGTTACAGGAGAGAACTATACTGGAGGATTGATTGGACATATTAATTCTCAAACAAGTGTAGAAAATACTTACTCAGAATGTTCTGTAAATGGGACTGGGAGCGTAGGTGGACTGATTGGAAATTGTAAAGAAAATACTAGTGTATCAAAGAGCTATGCTACCGGCAATGTCCAAGGTTCCACTTCCTCAATAGGAGGTTTAATTGGATATGTTTATAAAATGACTTCTATCAGTGAGTGCTTTGCTACCGGAGATGTTGAAGGAGATGAATATGTAGGTGGTCTTTGTGGTTATACTAGTGGAACAAGCACATCAAACCGTCTTCCAGTTAATAACTGCTTTGCTAGTGGTGATGTAACAGGATCAAATTATACCGGTGCAATTTTCGGAAGAATTCATAAAGCAAATATTAATAAATGCTACTCTATAGGTTCAGTCTCTTGTTCAGGAACCTATGTTGGTGGTTTTACAGGCTATAATACTTATGCTGATTGTTTTGATTCTTTTTGGAATACAACAACTGCTGGTGTAGCAACTTCACCTATAGCTACAGGAAAAACTACTGAGGAGTTACAAACCCTATCTACCTATACAAACTCAGGCTGGGATTTTGTTGATGAAAGTGCTAATGGTGAAAATGATTATTGGGCATTGAACAGCGAAATCAATGATGGTTTCCCTTATTTGACTTTTTCAGAAGATGCCTTCATTGAAAGTATAGAAGTTCCTCATGTTACAAATAATATCCCTTCAGAAGGACAACAAAATATTGGCTTATCTCCAACTTTTTATTGGACTCAAATACCTGAATTAGCTGGTTATTCCAGAGGATATGAGATAACTTTTGAAGATAATTATATCACTACAGTTAGCGAAGTTAGACAAGCTGTACTAGGAGATACTTTAGAATATACAAGCCAATACTCCTATTCAGTTAAAGCTTTCTATCAAGAAGATGGAACGGAAAATAAATTCTATCCGGCAACAGATCCAACTACTATTAGTTTTTATACAAAACCTGGCCTTGCTCCGGAAACTATAAATGAAGATAACCCTATTGAAGATATTTATATTGATCTCCCCTGGGATTTTCCGGCTGGAGTTTTACCTAATGAACCTGAGATTTTAGCTACTTTACCTATAGAAGGTTTTGCCTATCAACCTGTAGCTGCTGTAAGGTATAATTTCACTCATGCAGGAATATACGGTATTTATATTACAGTTGCAGATTTTACTGATGGTCATGTTTATGTTGGTGAAACTGAGTTAGAGGAATTTATGGAGTGGGGTACAAATGCAAATGGTATTTGGCTTATGTATGACTATGATGGTTCAAAAGGTAGCAAAGACATTGTTGTAACTAATAATGATGACTTTACTTTACCAGTAGAACTCTCATCCTTCAATGCTATAGCCACAGCAGACAATTTTGCTCAAATCTCTTGGGAAACAGCTTCCGAATCTAATCTTTTAGGTTATAATATTTATAGATCAGAGACTGAGAATCAAGAAGATGCTTTAAGAGTAACAGCTACAATGATAATTGCTTCAAACCAAGCAATGGGCGATAGCTACTCTTACACTGATGATGAAGTTGAAATGAATACCACTTATAACTACTGGCTACAAGCTAATGATTTTGATGGCACAAACCAAATGTTCGGACCTGTTACTATCAAAATTTCAGACCAAGAAGACAATGATATAGATAATATAGTTTTAGGAAGTCAGCTTTATGGTAACTATCCTAATCCTTTCAATCCAGAAACTACTATTTCTTATTCAATCTCTAACCCTCAACATGTAAGATTAGAAGTTTATAACATGAAAGGTCAGTTAGTAAAGACTCTACTTAACAAGCAAGTTGAGACTGCAAACACAAGATTAAATGTTATATGGAATGGTAAAGATAACAATAACAACGACGTTTCATCAGGAATCTACCTATATAAGTTAGTTACTGATAATTACAGTAAAACCAACAAAATGATCCTTATGAAATAGTCCAATAAAAGCAAATCCAAATGAAGAAACGCTCCGAGCTCCTTTCGGAGCTTTTCTTGTTCACCACTAAGGCAAAAAGATCACAAAAAAGAAAGGAGTCTATCCACGAAATTACACTAATTACACGAAGAAGAAGAAGATATTTAGCCACCGAAAACACAGAATACACTGAGAAGAAGAAAGAAAATGAAAGAAGATTCTTCACACGAGATTACACGAATTAAGACGAATTACACGAATTATTTGTTTATATTGAAACTGAGCTTGAGCCCGTATGTCTTAAGTCCCCTCTTGGAAACATTTGCTAGAGCAAATGAAGAGGGGATTTAATACGCACGGGCTCTATATCTGTGTTTTTTAAATAGTTAATTCGTGTGAAGGCTCTTCTTCTTTTTTTTGAACACCCCGTCATCTTCGATGCCACCCCTCTTGGAAACATTTGCTTGAGCAAATGAAGAGGGGATTTAAGACATACAGTCTCATACTCTGTGTAACTCTGTTAAGGACTCTCCCCGTCTCCCCGTCTTTTCGCGGATAGCGAAAATCTTCTTCTTTGTGCCTTTGTGGTGAATGAAGAAAAGCCCCGCGTTAGCGAGGCTTTTATGTTATTTTTTCAAGGATGCCTGCATGATGCAAGCGTTCCCAGTACTATTTCATTAAGATCATTTTATTAGTTTTCGAATATGTTCCATTTTTCATACGATAGAAATAAACACCTGAAGAAACTTTGTTTCCAGCTTGGTCTTTACCATTCCATACTACATTATGAGAACCTGCATCTTTAGTGTCATTAACAAGAGTTTTAACTTTTTGTCCTAAGATGTTATAAACTTCAAGAGTAACTTTTCCAGGTTTTTCAACTGAGTAACGAATAGTAGTTTCAGGGTTGAATGGGTTAGGATAGTTACTTTCTAAAGATGTAGTAACAAGAGGAGCAGAAGTTTCATCATTGTCAGTTCCACCGGCAGAAACAACTTTTACATCATCAAGCATGAATACGAAAGCATCATTAGAAACACATTGGATAGCAACTCTAATAGTTTGGTTGGCATAGTTGTTTAAACCATACATGTAACTAGTCCAAGTGATAGGAGCTTGCACAGGTGTTGTACCTGAGATTGATGTGAAGTCGTTAGGGTTAGTAGAGCCTGTAGATACTAAGACATTGAATTGTTCTAAACCGTATTGGTTAGTAATTGATTTAGCTTTGAAAGTTAACTCACCTTCTGAACCAAGCGTGAAAGGTTGTGAAATTAACCAGTCATTATTACTAGGAGTTACAGCTGCGAATGAAGCAAGATATTTGCTTCCGTCAGGAGCTTGGTAACTAGGATCAGTAAGGGCAGGAGTTGTCATAGCAGGATTGAAAACGATATAAGCCATCATAGTTTCAGCATTAGGGAAGGTAGTTCCACTAAAGCCATAAGTTGGTGATAAATCGCCATCAACAAGGGTCCAATCACCAAACTGTAATGAGAAGTCTGCATAGTTTTCAAAAGAATCAGCAATAAGAACATCACCTGGGTTAGAGTTGTTCACAGTAACTGAAACAGTGTTTGAGTTTAATGACTCAGCATCTCCATACATAGCAGTAACGTGGTAGAAATAAACACCATTCATTAAGTCACTGTCTGTATAAGTTAAGATACTTGCAGCAACTTCAGCAATTTCTTCATTATCACGATAGATTTTGTAAGCAGTAACATCTCTTTCCATATCAAATCTAGCTGAAGTGATAGGATTTAAGTTACCTGCTACTAAATTAGCTACATTTGAGCTAGTTCTAAGTGGTTTATTAGCACTAACAAGTGGAGTATTAACAGCTCTGTCGGCACCTTCAGGTGATACAAATGCTTGAATATTCCAGTTAACGTTGATAGTTGTTATTGCACTTAGAGCATCCCAAGCTTCACCTACAAAATGAATTTGATCGCCGCCTGTAACAGCAGGGCCGGCATCACAACCTGCAGGATAACCTGTAGGAGTATCAACCATGTAACCAATGTATAATGGACCAGTAGCAGGAATTGCAACCGGGCTAGATAACTGGTGTTCATTCCAAGCTTCGTTAACGAAATCTGAAGCTACTTGACTGTAAAGAAGAGTCTGACCTGTAGCACCACCCCAAACAGAGATAGTATAGGTTGCAGAAGCTTCACGAGGGAAGAACTTGATTGAGTTAATATAAAGACCTTGATACATAGCTAATTCAGCTTGAGTATATAAGTGAGCTACACCATATTCTGCAGCAGCGCCTGTTCCAATACCATCGTTGTTAGCTTCAGCAGCTTTAGTAATCCAAGTACCTTCTGATAAATCAAGAGGAGCTTCCCAGTTTAACTCAACATTTGAACCATTAGCAGAAGCTGTTAAGTTCATTGGAGGTAAAGTAGTAGCAGGATCTACGATAGAAGCTGTAACAGTGTTGGAAGGATCAGATTCACCTTCAGTATATAGAGCAGTTACGTAATAATCATAGTTAGCAAAATCTAAATCTGCATCAGTATAAGTTAATAAATCTGCAGAGATAGTAGCGATTTCAGAAGCATCACGATAGATTTTATAGCTTGTTAATTCACGAGTTGTACGTGTAGAAACATAGTTTGGATCTTTAGCGAATCTATTATTTCTAATTTTAGTAGAGGCAATAGTTTTATCTGCTTTTGAGAATGATTTTAACTCAGAAGCATCAAAAGCAAGTATTCTGCCATTACTAGAAAATACGATATTATCTATAAAAGTAGTCCACCATAATCCTTGACCATCGCCATCTACGAAGTTCCAAGCAACTTTAATAGTTTCAGAAGCATAAGCAGATAAGTCGATAGAGATAGGTGTATCATAGTGATTTTCACCTTCAGGAAGATCAGTAGCATTCCAAACAGGAGTCCAGGTTGAACCACCATTAGTAGATACTTTTACATAGTAATTATCGCCATATGTAGAACCAAGACTTCCATAATAATCGAAGGTTAAGTTAGTAACATTTGAGATTTCAGAAGTAATTAACCATTCATCTTGAGCTGAATAATCCCAAGCAACACCAGCTTGATAACTTCCTTCAGTAGGAACAACATCACCGTCAGCAAAAGATACTGTTTCTACTTGTTCCCAAGTAGTAGTAGTGTTTGTTGCATTAAGAGTCCAGCCTGTAGGAGGGAATGATTCTTCAAAACCTTCAGTAATTTCATCAGGAAGAACTGTACCTGGAGCTAACCAGTTTAAAGTAACATCTTGACCTGATACAGAAGCTGTTAAATTGAAAGGAGCTTCAACATCTACAGGAGTAGTTGAGATAGTAGCAGTAACTACATTAGAAAGACCAGAAGTACCTTCAGAATAAACAACTTTCACAGCATATTCATAAGAACCGTCAGCAAGATCAGCATCAGTATAAGTTAAGGCTTCAGTAGTTGTTAACTGGCTATTATCTTTGAAAATTTGATATTCAACAATAGTATTGTCGCCAGCTTGAGGAGCTGACCAAGTTAAAGTAACATCATTTTCATTAACAGAAGCTGCTAAATCAGTTACTACAGGAAGAGGAGTTACCCCACCTTCAATAACAAGAACTAGGTTTGGATAGAATGCTTTTAAAGTTCCAACAGGAGGAGCTGTAGGGTCTGGATTAACAGTATCACTTCTAAATGTGAGAGATACATTTACTTCAGCAGCAGTGTTATAGAACTCATCAGCACTAGTGTGATAACCTTGTGTGTTCTCTTCAACAGCAATTAAAAGATTATCTGTATTGTTGAAAGAGAAAGGTGTATCTAAAGTGATAGGGACCCAACCATCAACAGCAGGTACAGAAAGAGTACCATCATAAACTAAAGTTAATTCTTCAGCAGCTACCCAACTTTCAGTTGTTTCATAACTAGTTAAAGCTGTGTGAGCCATGTAGATTTTGATATCATCAGGACCCCAAGCACTGTTTCCATTATAATGCCAAGCAATAGTTTGAATATCACCGGCTGTATTAACAGAAGCTTGTGGGTAAATAGTTTGAGTATAAGTATAACCAAAATATGGTTCAATTGGCATACCTTGATTTACTTCAGCGCCATTACCAATCTGAATAGTTCCTTCAGGAGTGGAAGTAGTGAATGAATAAATACTACTATAAACTTCATAACCGGTTGAGTTAAATGAACCAACTCTCCAGTAGTAGGTTGTCCACTCTGCTAAATCAGCAGTATATGAAGTTACATCTTGGTTAGCAACAACAATAGCATCTTCAACTAAATCAGCAACTTGAGACATATCATCTGATAGATATAAGTTAACTGCTACAGTATTCATCCCATATTCCCAAGTTAACTCAGCATCCATAGCAACATCAGTAGCACCATTTTCTGGAAGTAAAAGAGTCGCAGGAGTTGGTTCATTAGCAGGAATTTCCTCAATTAATATATTATCTATATAAATTGTTTGATAGGTTGATACGTTTGCGTGTTTAAAGGCAAGATATCTAACAGTACGTGGAAGTTCTAATTCAACTGTATGTTCTTGATAATCAGAAGTCATATCTATAGTTTGAATTTCTGTAAAAGTAGCTGCATCAGCAATATCAGCAAGGTAACCTACTATAAGCTGAGAACCTGTACTTGAACATTTAGCCCAGAATTTCATTCTAGAGCCCATGTTTTCGATTTGAGGTAAAACTGCTATATAAGTACCTGTTACATCACTGCTATTAGCAATTCTAAGCGCATTT
>JAEKNW010000183.1 GCA_016838885.1 Candidatus Cloacimonadota bacterium | reverse complement strand
TATAATTTCTCATTTATTCTTGCAGACTATTGAATCGTTATCTAGGCACTTTTCTCGTTTATTTTTGCGGAATTTCTCGTTTATTTTTGCGGATATTATCTACTACAGTAACCGCATCATTTTGGGATATAGATAATTCTAATCAGAGTTCAAGTGCAGGAGGAGTAGGAAAAACAAGCCTGGAAATGAAAAATTATCTTACTTATCTTGAAGCAAATTGGGACTTCCTAGATGAGACAACAAACGGTACAAATAATCATTGGGGAATAAATATTGCTTATAATGGTAGTTATCCTTTTTTAGCATATCAGGCTTATGATAATCAATTACCAACACTTTTGGGTGGTAGTGGTAGCATGAATGATCCTTATCTGATAACTTCCATTGAAGATTTAGGTTGGTTAAGTGTAAATCCAACATTTTGGGATGCCTATTTCTCTCAGACTTGCGATATTGATGCAAGTCAGACACAAAATTGGAATAGTGGTGTCGGATTTATTCCAATTGGAACCCAAACGGATAAATTTACCGGTTCCTATAATGGTAATCATTTTGAAATTCAGGATTTACATATTGGTCTGCAAAGTACTGAAGAAGTTGTAGGTCTTTTTCGATATATTGATTCAGCAAACTGTGAAAATATTATATTGACCAATGTTTCTGTCAGTGGTCATTGGCCTGTGGGAGCTTTAGCCGGATCATGCGAAAATAGTTCAGTTTCTAATTGTAGTACTTCCGGTAATGTGTCAGGTTATATCAGTGTTGGTAATTTAATCGGACTTACCAATAATAGTACAATCACAAACTGCTATAGCGCGGGTAGTGTTGCCGGAACAAGTGCTCTGGGTGGATTAGTCGGACAAGTTAATTATACTAATATCAGTAACAGCTATAGTAACGCATCTGTTACAGGTAGCTACGTAATCGGAGGATTAAGTGGTCTTTTAAGATATTGTAATATAGAAAATTGCTACAGCACAGGTTTAATTGACGGTTATACGGCAGTGGGTGGACTTACAGGAGATAGTAACAACACACAAATCATCTCATCATTCTGGGATATCGAGACTTCAAATCAATCCATAAGTTCTGGAGGAATCGGTAAAACTACAGCAGAGATGCTCAGTTATTCTACTTACTTTGATGCTACTTGGGATTTCCTTGCCGAATCAATTAATGGAACTGCTGATATATGGGGACTTAATCCTCAAGAAAATAATGGCTATCCCTTCTTAGCTTGGCAAGGATTCCAACATATTGCAAATATTGATTCACCAGAGAATGTTGTAATTACAGTAACAAGTAATCAGCTGACTATAACATGGGATGAAGTTTCTGCTGCATCTTCCTACAAAATTTTTGCATGTGAAACTCCGAATGGAGAATATATAGATGTTAGTTCTGATGGATTTTTTGGAGAAGGTCGAATTTCGGCTGAGATTAATTCAGAAAGTAAAAACAATCAACTGGGAGTAAGAAACTTTTCCAGAACTAGTCATTCCTGGACATCCTCTGTAATACCGACAACTAAATTCTTCTCTGTAAAAGCAGTGCAATAATTAATCTAGCAAATGAAGAGGGGATTTAAGACATACAAGCTCATACTCTGTGTATATTTTGATAGATTAATTCGTGTTAATTCGTCATAATTCGTGTTAATTTGTGTGAAGGCTCTTCTTCTTTTTTTTGAACACCCCGTCATCTTCGATGCCACCATACTTCGCTAAAGCTTCGTATGATGCACCCCTCTTGGAAACATTTGCTAGAGCAAATGAAGAGGGGATTTAAGACATACGGGCTCTATCTCTGTGTATATTTTGATAGATTAATTCGTGTTTATTCGTCATAATTCGTGTTAATTTGTGTGAAGGCTCTTCCTCCTCTCTTAACCTCTGTGTAACTCTGTGTTAAGGACTCTCCCCGTCTCCCTTTCTCCCCGTCTCCCCGTCTTTTCGCGGATAGCGAAAATCTTCTTCTTTGTGCCTTTGTGGTGAATAATTAAAAGCCCCGCATAAGCGAGGCTTTTAGTTTATTTTTTTAAGGATGCCTGCAAGATGCAAGCGTTCCCGGTACTATTTCATTAAGATCATTTTCTTAGTAGAAGTATATTTTCCTGATTTCATTCTATAGAAGAAGACACCGGAAGCAACATTCTTACCATTATCATCTTTACCATTCCAAACAACAGTGTGGTTTCCAGCTTCTTTATTTTCATTAAGAAGGGATTTCACTTTTTGACCTTTGATATTATAGATATCAATAGAAACAGGACCATTATCTCTAGTTGAGAAAGCGATTCTAGTTTCAGGGTTGAATGGGTTTGGATAGTTTCCTATAAGTTGAGAAGCGAAAGCAACTTCATTAGTTTCATTATCAGTTCCACCAGGAGCATCGATTTGAATTTGATCGACCATGAAGATGAAAGCATCATGTGAAACACATTGAATAGCAACTCTAATAGTTTGGTAAGCATAAGCGTCTAAACTATATGTGAATTGGGTCCAAGTAGTAGGTGCAGTTATATGATTAAGTCCTGAGATTGATGTAAAGTCATTTGGATTAGTTGAACCATTTGAAACTAAAACATTGAATCTTTCAAGACCATATTGATCAGTAATTGATTTACCCCAGAAACTAATTGAAGCGGTTTCAGCAAGGGTAAATTCTTGAGAGATTAGCCAATCGTTATTAGCAGGAGTAGTAGAAGCGAAAGCAGCCATGTATTTATCACCTTCATAAGCACTATAAGCTCCATCTGTAAGAGGAGGAGTAGTCTGAGTAGGATTGAATACGATGTAAGCTTGAGGAGCTTCAGCATTTTCCCAAGTTGTATTTGTGATTGAATAGGTTCCTGATAAATCACCATCAATTAGAGTCCATTCACCTGCTTCAAGAGCAAAATCAGTGTAGGTTTCAAAAGAATCTTCGATTAAGTAATCGCCAGGTATTTGAACATTTACAGTAGCAGAAACAGTATTAGAAGCTTCTGATTCTTCAGTACCGTACATTGCTGTTACGTAATATTCATAAGTTCCATTTTCTAAATCAGCGTCTGCATAAGTAAGAACAGTAGCGCCGACAGTAGCGATTTCTTCATCATCTCTATAGATTTTGTAACCTGTAAGATCTCTATCTACAAGAACTTCAGGGTTTCTAACAGCTTTACTGAAAGAAATTAACTCATTGCCTCTAATAGCTCTAGTGGTGGCAGCAGTTTGGAAGCTAATATTATCAATATAAGTTGCATACCATAGACCTTGTCCATCGCCATCAACGAAGTTCCAAGCAATATGGATTGGAGTTGAAGCATAAGTTGTTAAGTCTATTGATATTGGTGTATCATAAGCATTATCACCTGCAGGAAGACTTGTAGCATTCCATACAGGAGTCCAAGTAGAACCACCATCAGTTGATACTTTTACATAGTAATTATCACCGTAGGTTGAACCATACTGTCCATAGAAGTCAAAAGTTAATCCTGTAATACCAGTCATTTGGCCAGTCATTAACCATTCGTCTTGAGCACCGTAATCCCACATTACACCGGCTTGATAATCACCATCAGTAGGAACTATATCGCCAGTCGAGAAGGTAACTGTACCATACTGTTCCCAAGATTCTGTAGTATTAGTAACATCAAGAGACCAACCTGTAGGAGGGAAGTCATTTTCGAAACTTTCATGCATAGTTTCAGGAGCTTCTGTTCCAGGAGCATCCCAGTCTAAAGTAACAACATCTTCATTAACAGATGAGGTCAAGTTCATTGGAGGTAATATCTCTTCTTCTTCCTCAATAACAATAGTTACTACAGGAGTAGGATCAGAATCAGCTTCATCGTAATTAGCAACAGCTTTATATTGATAAGTACCATAATCTAAAGCTTCATCTAAATAAGACATTACATCTGTACCAACTTCAGCTAAAACAGCATTGTTACGATAAAGAGTATAACCTATCAAGTCTCTTGTTATCTCATTATCACTTGCTAAACCAAAAAGAGCTTCTTCACGTGAAGCAGTTCTAGTTCTGGCATTAGGAGCATCCCAATTAAGTTGAACATTAAATTCATCAACTATAGCAGCAGTGAAGTTTGTTGGAGGGTTATACACAGGAGGTGTAGTATCAACAACAACTACATTTGAAGGTTCAGACATATTAGTTCCATAAAGAGCAGTAACTTTATATTCCCATACACCATTAGGTACATTAGTATTCACCCAAGTGGTATCATTTGCATCAGCAATTGATTGGATGATATTATTATTACGATAGATGTTATAAGCAGTAATTTCAAGAGGATCTCTGTTGATGATTCTTGAACCTTCAACAAAGGCTTGAATCAAGAAATTCTTACTAACATTTAGATTTGATATAAGATTCCAGTTACCGTTAAAGAAGATTAAATCACCTTTACCTGCAACAGCTGGACCTGCATCAACGCCTAGTGGATAGCCATTAGGTGTGGTTACATCAATACCAACCCATAATTCTTCGCCTGCAACTAAAGTAACATCATCAGCTAATTCTACTGTATTCCAAGCGAAAGTTGTAAATTCGGTAATTTCTTGAGAAACAACTTCAGTTCCAGGAACAAAAGTAGTTCCTTCATAAGAACCACCAGTCCATACTTTTAAAGTATAGGTTGCAGCAGGATTACGTGGATAGAATTTGATTTGAGTTAAATCAGCACCACCATAATTAGCTAAATCAGCAGCGTCATATCTAACAGCACCGGTATAAGTGAAAGCTGTTCCTGTTCCGAAACCATCATCATAAATACCTGAGCCATGCCATAACCATTCTCCACCTTCTTCAGGAAGAATTGGCATGTTCCAAGTTAAATGAACATCATTTTCATTTTGGATTTCAGCAGTTAAGTTTGTTGGAGCTGGATATTCTTCCACAGGTGGTTCACCGGCATCCATAACAAGAACTACATTTGGATAATAAGCCTTAAGAGTTCCTACAGGAGGAGCTGTTGGGTCTGGATTAACAGTATCACTTCTAAATGTGAGTGATACATTTACTTCAGCAGCAGTATTATAGAATTCATCACCACTACCATGATAACCTTGGGTGTTTTCTTCAACAGCAATTAAAAGATTATCTGTATTGTTGAAAGAGAAAGGTGTATCTAAAGTGATAGGAACCCAACCATCAACAGCAGGTACAGAAAGAGTACCATCATACACTAAAGTTAATTCTTCAGCAGCTACCCAACTTTCAGTTGTTTCATAACTAGTTAAAGTTGTGTGAGCCATATAGATTTTTATATCATCAGGACCCCAAGCACTATTTCCATTATAATGCCAAGCGAGAATTTCGATATCACCGGCAAGATTTACATCAGCTTGAGGGTAGATAGTTTGAGTATAAGTATAGCCGTAGAAAGGTTCAATTGGCATACCTTGATTTACTTCAGTGCCATTACCAATCTGAATAGTTCCTTCAGGAGTTGCAGTAGTGAATGAATAGATACTACTATAAACTTCATAACCGGTTGAATTAAGAGATCCAACTCTCCAGTAATAGGTTGTCCACTCTGCTAAATCAGCAATATATGAAGTTACATCTTCGTTAGCAACGACAATAGCATCTTCAACTAAATCAGCAACATCAGCCATGTCATCTGATAAATATAAGTTAACAGCTACAGTATTCATTCCATATTCCCAAGTTAACTCAGCATCCATAGCAACATCTGTAGCACCATTTTCTGGAAGTAAAAGAGTTGCAGGAGTTGGTTCATTAGCAGGGATTTCTTCAATTAATATGTTATCTATATAAATTGTTTGATAAGTTGCTACGTTTGCGTGTTTTAGAGCAAGATATCTAACAGTTCGTGGAAGTTCTAATTCTACTGTATGTTCTTGATAATCAGAAGTTAAATCAATAGTTTGAATTTCAGTGAAAGTAGCTGCATCAGCAACATCAGCAAGATAACCTACTAATAATTGAGAACCAGCACTTGAACATTTTGCCCAGAATTTCATTCTGTTACCCATGTTTTCAATTTGAGGTAATACTGCTATATAAGTACCTGCTATATCACTGCTATTAGCAATTCTAAGAGTATTTGTGCCTTCATAAGCCTGAAAAGCATAAGTATTAACATAAGCAGAGGTTGAAGTGCTCTCAAGATGTGCCATCCAACCAAGTGGTAAAGCAGGAGGTGTTACATCTTCAAAATCCTGTGAATAAGGTACTTCTGCTATACCATAAGTAGTTGAAAAAGAAAATACTGGAGATTGAGCTACAATCTCTGAAGTAGAATTTGAAGCTACTACTTTCCAGTAATAGACACTTGCATTTTCTAAAGTTGGTGAGAATGAAGTAACTAAATCACCATTAACCACAAGAGCTGAAGTTTCATTATTAACAACATCAGTTTGAGTTTCTGAGAAGTAAACATGAATAAATTCAGTATTTTCACCATTAGTCCATACTAACTCAGTATCCAACTCATTATTTAAAGAGTTGTTAGCAGGTGATGCTAAAATTGGGTATCCTGGAGCACCTTCAGCAGCAAATCCTAAACGTGTGTTAGGGAAATAAGTAACTAATGTACCATCTGTTACAGGGAAAGTACCATCAGCATACTTATATACAGCTGTATTAGATTCTGTATCTGTTTTAAGGAAGTTTGGTTGTCCTGAAACATAAGTTGCATCATTATTAATCCAAACAATTTGTAAGTTGGAAGTACCGTCATAGCTGAACTCGCTATCAAGGATAACCCCTTGCCAGCCTCCGCCATTCCAAGTAATTGAACCATCATACACTAAGGTATAGTCATCATTTACAGCCGGATCAGGATATGTAGCTAAAACTTCAGTATCAGTTGTATGCTTCATATAAACCTGTTGGTTTTCCATGGTGTAATTTGCAGGAGTATTTCCTACATTAAATTGAAGTTCATTGATATCAATTGCGTTTCCGATTTGACCGGAAGTTAAAATATAATTGGACCAGCTATAATCATAGTACCCATAAGCAGGTATATAACTAGTGGTGGTCTCTCCGGCTCCAATTTCTACATATATTGCAAAAATGGAGGTAATTGCGACTAAAAAAGCTAATAAGGTTAGCATTTTCTTGTTCATAATATATTCTCCTTTAACTGTGTTTTAAAATATATTTTTATACAGTGCCATTTTAGCAGTTGAGGATAAAACCTGTCAATAGGAAATTTATTTTTTTTTAACTGAATGCTAGAAAACCGATGCGATTCCCCTCTGTAGACGGTGCAAACAGGATGAATAGTCGATTCCCCCTCTTAATTAATCGCTTAGCCATGATAGAAAAGTAATGATATCTAACGATGACTGGGTGTTTCTATGGACTGGGGGCAACTTGCCGCCAGGTGGAAGCAAGATGCTTCCACTCCATACAACCCTAGCACCCATCTGAAAATTTTCCTTTAACCCGAATGGTGCAGTAGAGCTTTAGTAATACTTCGCTAAAGCTACGTATCACAGGCGAAGAGTGCAGATTCTTTTAGCAAAATAACTTACAGA
>JAEKNW010000182.1 GCA_016838885.1 Candidatus Cloacimonadota bacterium | reverse complement strand
CATAATTCTCAGGAATATATATATTATATGCCTTCAAATTCTGTAAGTTATTTTGCTAAAAGAATCTGCACTCTTCGCCTGTGATACGTAGCTTTAGCGTAGTATTACTAAAGCTCTACTGCACCATTCGGGATTATTTTGTAAGAGTCATTTTCTTGAGTTCTTCATTAGGAATATGAATTTGGATTAGCCCGGAAGAATAAGGGGCAATGGTGTATTGGGGGAAAGTTAGCAATAAACCTTGATTGGTAAAGTTCCAGATATTTAGCAATTGGGGAGAGGGTTTGATAGCATCTTCGAAAATTGGAATATTATTAGTAACACAGTAATTTGTGCAATATTCAGCAACTTTAGTGATGTCTAATCTATTAAATTTGTCATTGAAGGTATATGATTTGAGATTTTTAAGATCAAAGTTAAAGTTTTTTACGCTTGTATTTCCGTGGGCTCCTCCCGTAAATTCATAGTTGAATAGTTGCATAGAGAGCTCAGTTTGAGATTGATAGACTATTTCGCAACGCCAATTCTGAGAATAGCTTACATCTTGAAAGTATTGGTCTTGTACTCGGTCTCTGTTATAAAAGGCATCGATGAAGAGTTTTATTTTAGAGCTTCTATAGTCAGATATTCTTTTAGTAACAAAAACTCTCTCATTATCAGTCATGAGTGGGAATTGAATAGTTTGCACATAGATGGTATCTTTAGAATTAACTCTGATAAAATCATTTATGAGAAGTACTTTCTTAGGAGCAAGTTGAGGAGAAGCTGTCTTAGTTATCTTAGCTTGTCCCTTTAAGCCAACAATAAAACCAAGTAAGAGCAAAGAGAGTAACATAATTTTAAAAGATTTGAGCATATTTATTTCCTTTAGTTTTTTATAATATAATTATTTTAGTCAATTTATCTAATTTTGTTTAGTTCTGAATAAAAACTTGAGACATCTTCGGTGGCTTTTTGGCATGCTTTTACCAGATTATTATAGAGGATTAAGTAGCAGGCTAAAGCAGAAGCAAAGTAGCATCCTGTACCATGTGAGTAGGTAAATATTTGTTTAGTTTTTGTGAATAATAGCTGATTATCTTGAGTTACAAGATATTCATTTATTTCTTGAGAGTCTGGAGAAGAAAAGTGTCCACCCTTGATATAAATATTGCAGTTTGTTTCATTAAGGAGAGCGTGAGCTAGGGTTAAGGCTTGAGGATATGAATCAGCTTTACCGGATGCCAGCACTTCTAATTCTCTTTTATTTGGGGTAAGGATAGTAGCTTTTTTAATAAGATTCTTATAAATATCTATCTCCTTCTCATCAAAGAAGGCTTTACCTTTTGTGGGAGCAAGAACAGGGTCTATAACTACAATTCCCGAGTAATATTCTTCTAGGAGATTAGTAATTAACTCAGTTATTTCTCCAGAACAGAGAGCACCTATTTTGATAACTGAGACAGGGAAAGAAGTGATATTTTTGATAAATTGATCTTTGATTAAGTTTAGGGGAAGGGGGTAAATAGAATCTAGTCCGGAAAAGTCTTGAACTGTTATAGCAGTTAAAACAGACAATCCCCAGAAACCTAATTTATCAGCCACTTTCAAATCCTGTTGTATTCCTGCACCTCCTGAATTATCTGAAGCTGCAATAGTCATAAAGTATTTTTTATTAATCATCTATATCTCCTCAATTGAAGATTCTAATATTAGTTTATCCAAGTCAGGATATTTAACATCAAGCAAGTATAAACCATTAGGAGGAGCTGTAAAGATAATATTTTGATTACCTATTTTAGCTTCTAATATTTCTCTCATCAGCTGTGGTTCATAGTTATTATGGGAGAAGGAGATAAGAGTCCCGACTAGGCGTCTGACCATATTATGGAGGAATCTATTGGCTGTGATATAGAAGATGATATCATTATCTTGAGTAATGAGGTCAAACTGCTTAAGATTACACACTGTATTAGGTATTTGAGGATTAGGCTTACAGAAGGAAGCAAAGTCATTTTCACCCAGAAGATAAGGAATAGCTTTTTGCATAATCTCAAGATCTAACTTCTGATAAGGGACAAAGCTTTTGTAGAGTCTGTTAAAAGGATTTTTAGCCCGGGTAAGAATATATTTATAAGATCTTTGAAAGGCTGAATACCTGGCGTGAAGTTCTTCTTGAATCAAGTGGACTTCAGTAACTCTAATGGAGTCTGGTAGCTTAGTTCTAAGTGCTAACCTAATCTGTTGAGGGGTCATGTTAAGGGGAAAATAGAGGTGAGCAAATTGAGCTAAGGCATGGACCCCGGTATCTGTCCTACCTGAAGCAACAAGAGAGATATTTGTTTTTGCTATCTTGGTCAGGGCATTTTCTAATACTTCTTGAACAGAAATGCCATTTGGCTGATTTTGCCAACCGTGATAGCAGGAACCATCATAAGCTATTTTAAGAAGAAATTTCTGCATATATCCTCACAATTAGACCAATAGAGAAATCCCAAAAGAATAATTAAAAAGATTATTGGTAAATTAGCCTTCCAATGTAAGGGACGATAATTAATAAGGGCTAATTGCTGATTAGTCTCTAACTTAGTTTCAGGGACTCTGAGTAGGGTATTTAAAAAGACTTGTAAAAAGAGATTAATGAAAGAAGTTCTCTTGGGGAAGAGGCTGTCATAGGTCTCGACAAATTTACCAACTAACTTAATGGTGGCGATGACATAAAAATTCAAGTAATGGAAAAAAGAATCAACTTTCCGTGAGATGAAATTTACTCCTAAGACAAAAGTTAAGGAATAGACATCAGAAAGATAAGATTCTAAGTTTGTGCTTTCTTTAAGCCAGACCATTAAGATTAAATAGTTAAGTAGTTTACCAACAAAGAATAAAGCTGATTGAATATTGTGAGAAAAGATTAAGTCTAACAGGATATAAGCTATTAGAAAATAGGCTAATTTTGAGACTAACTTCAGCCATGAATTACGGATTCTCCCTTTCAAGAGTAGAGCTAATAAGCCTAGAGAGACAAAGCCTGCCAGATAAAGAGAATCACCATTTATGATCATTATCAAAAATATGATTAAGATGATTTTAAAGAATACATGTATTCTAAAGGAGAAGGACTCATAAAGCTGTTTTGTTGGCATTACTTATCAATCGCTCCCGGTGCTAGTGGAGGAGGTGGAGTGTTGTTAAGGGGCATTTGTGGTTCTCTTATCTCTTCTTCTTTTTCTTTTTCTTCTTTCTCTTTTTCAAGTTCATCTCTAAGTTTGTCATTTTCCTCATCACTATTCAAAGAATCAGCTTCTGTCATGTCTTCAATTCGACTCTCTAGATCAGGAACATCAAATACCAATGATTCTAATTTATTGATTTTATTATCAGAGAAGAAGATCTTTACCCACTTAGTTTGGTCTTCAGCAAGACTATAGTTTTCCACCAAATCCTGGAAATATCTACGGGCTGAGAGGGTATCATCTTGAGCATAATAGAGATAGCCTAAAGCCATTTTAGCTTTTATTAACTCATCAGTTTCTAAAGTATCCAAAACAGCTTCTAAAAGCACTATAGTCGTATCTGGATCTTCTAATAAGTATCTACTGGCCTCTTCAAACTTTTGTAAGGAAATCTCTTTCTCTCGTGTAGTTAGCTTTAGACTTCCTTTATTCAAATAATTTTCTATAGTGTAAGTATATTTGGACTGGGGATAATTCTCTTGCAGGAAGGTCAGGATTTCATAGGCATAAGAAGGTTCCTTAAAGGTATCTACGTAAAGAAAAGCTTTCACAAAGCTGGCGAAGGGAATATATTCTTCATCAAAAGCGATTAAGACATCATCGATATTTTTAAGTCGTGTATCAACCGACAAGGAGTCTCTGCGAAGCACATCTACCTTAATATTCAGACTATCTTTTTCACTCTCTAAGGCTAGCATTCTTTGACCATTAGGGTCTTGACTCTTGAGAGAATCTGCAGTTAAAGAGTCTGCTAAAGTATTAGTATTAAGCACAAGAGTTCTTAAACTGTCTATCTCATTATTCATCGACATAACTTGAGCAGATAGGTCTCCCAGTGAAATATTTAGTGAATCTAGTTTAATATTTAGACTATCTTTCAGGACTATGAATTTATCTTTATTGGAGATGATGTTATCATAGACAACTAAGGCAGAATCCGGAAGTTGCATGATATCAAGATAGTATTCAGCTAACTTAAATTGTTCGTTAATTAGTTGCTTAGGTTCCAGCTGAGAATTATCATCTCGGAAGAGCTGAATCTGACTTGCCACAGAGCTTTTAGCAACTGAGCTTTCTACGAAAGGAGAGTTTGTATCAGCCTTCTTAACTTCATTAAAGTGCTTAATTGCCAAAGCTAAACTATCTGTATTAGTAAGATAATAATCTCCTAAGACATAGTTAGTTTCGGCACTGAATTGACCTCTTTGGTTTCCTTCAATCAAGTCATTTAAAACTTCAATACCTGCTTCTTCCTGTCCGTCTGCCAGCAGTATTTTACCTAGGAGAACACTTGTTTTATTCTTCTCATCTCTTCTATATTCATCCTCAAGCAGTTTTTCCACCTGTTTGATGGCTGTTGAATAGTTTTTTAAATGATAATTGGACAGGCCAATATAATAACGAGCATCATATTTTATCTCCCTGTCATTTTTAATTCTTAAAAATCTTTCTAAAGACTTAATAGCTTCTGCATAATTATTTTCCGCTAGATAGTTCAAACCAATGAAATAGGAAGCTTGTTTAAATTCAGGAGTTGATTTATGTTCTTCAATAATAGTATTCAAATAGAATCTGGCTCTTTCAAACTCTTGGTCTTCGGTGTAGAAATCAGCTATTTTAAGTAATACTTTAGCCTTGTCTTCTTGGCTTTTAGGAGAAATAATCTGTGATTCTAAAAGAGAATAGGCCTCACTAATTCTATTCAAATCACGGTTAGTTTGGGCCTTTAAAACTATTGCATCTGTATAGAATTCACTATTAGGAAAGTATTGAATTAGCTTATCACACTGTTCAAAAACTTGAGTTGTACTTCCACCTTTTCTATAAAAACTTTGAGCCATAAGATAGATGGCATCATCTACATATTTGCTATTGGGATAAAACTCGATAAGTGAAGCGCATTTCTTGATTACATCATTATATTGTTGCTGAGCAGCTCTGCTGGCTCTCCCTGATGCTTCTAAATCTTGGGAAGAGGCATCAGCAAAAAGTTTTTTAGCATTATAAAAGGTGTTGTAATAAGCACAACCTCCTACTAAAGTTAGAACTAGCAACAGTGCTAACAGAATGAAGACTTTCTTCATATTTTCTCCTCTATAGATAGCTAATAATCCTAAGAGGGTTGGTAGCTTGATAACTATCAACCACTAATATTTTCTATTTTAAAGTTACGAATTTTGAGACAATTTCGATTGGACGGAAGGAGCAAACAAACTCTTTCATCTTTCTCATGTCTGGATAGATGATTCTATCTCTGTCTATATAATTCACAAATGATCTGATTTCTGCTTTGATTGCTTCTATTGCTTGAGAACTCTCAATCTTTCTATCATCTAAAGCTTGGCAATTAGCCATTAATTCTATTGAAAGAACATGCTCACAGTTATCAACTATTGTTCTTGCTTTCACGGCACTAATGGTACCCATGGAAACATGATCTTCTTGCAATGCTGATGTCGGAATTGAATCTACTGAAGCAGGATGAGCTAAAACCTTGTTCTCTGAAACTAAAGATGCAGCTGTTAACTGAGCTATCATAAAACCGGAATCAATTCCCGGACGTGGAGCTAAGAAGGCTTTTAATCCACGGGATTGAGCAGGATTGAAAAGTTGTTCCATTCTTCTTTCAGAGATATTTGCCAGCTCAGCAGTTGCGATTCCTAAAGTATCTAAAGCTATTGCTACAGGCTCACCATGGAAATTACCACCAGATATTACTCTATCTTCATCAGGGAAAATTAGAGGATTATCAGTAGCTGAATTTATCTCAACATCCAAGACAGTTTTTACATACCTTAAAGCTTCTCTTACTGCCCCATGAACTTGAGCACCACATCTCATACTATAAGGGTCTTGAACATTTTCACAACCCTTATGAGAGTCTCTTAATTTACTGCCTGCTAATAAGTTTAAGATATTCTCAGCAGAAGCTAACTGACCTGAATGAGGTCTCACTTGATGAATTAATGGGTCATAAGCATCAGTAGTCCCTAAATAGGCATCTAATGAAGCTGCATGAGCAATATCAGCTGTTCTACATAATCTCAAAGCACGAATATAAGCTAAAGCACCCACAGCTGTCATAACTTGGGTTCCATTATTAAGGGCAAGTCCTTCCTTAGCTACTAGCTTTACCGGACTAATCCCCGCTCTTTTCATAGCCTCTTCACCACTCATCATTTCCCCTTGATAGTAGGCTTCGCCCTTACCAAGTAACACTAAAGCCAGATGGGAAAGAGGAGCTAAATCTCCACTTGCACCCACTGAACCCTTTTCAGGAATACATGGAGTAACATCCTTATTCAACATCTCGATGAGAGTCTCTAAAGTAGATAAACGAATGCCTGAAAAACCTTTAGCTAAAACACAGATTCTCAGCAACATTATTGCTCTTGCTTCCGGAATAGAGAAGAAGTTGCCTACTCCCGTTGCATGACTCAAAATAAGATTCTCCTGCAACTCAGCTATATCTTCTTGGGCTATAGTTATAGTAGAAAATTTACCGAAGCCGGTTGTTAGTCCATATACTATTCTGCCTTCCGCTATTATTTTATCAACATAATTACGACACTTAATAACTTTATTCTTACTCTCCTCTGTGAGAGCTATTGTGGTCATGTTATGGGCAACTTCCCATACATTCTCTAAGGTAAGATTATTACCATCTATCAATATTCTTTCCATTTTTACCTCGTGATATTATTTTTTAATCATTAAAATAATAGACTCTATTTTTGTCAATAATCAAATATTTATCCTAATATTTATACTAATTCTATTTATACCCTTCATATATATATAGGGTCCACTTTTTCCAAAATGTCCCGGTTTTTGAAAAAAAAGTGAAAATAATTTAATTGTTTAATCGTTTAATCGTTTAATCGTTTAATTGAGGAAGAGCTTTCACACAAATTAACTCGAATTATTTTTCGCTGATCGCGAAAAGACGGGGAGACGGGGAGACGGGGAGAATTTTTATCCACGAATTACACGAATTACACGAAAAGAAGACCCTTAACACAGAGTTGCACAGAGTTTTAAGAAGAAAGTCTATCCACTAATTACACGAATTACACGGATAAGAAAGAATAAATAGCCACCGAAAACACTGAAAACACCGAAAAGAAGAAGATCTTTCACACAAATTAACTCGAATTAAAACGAATAAACACGAATTATTTTGTGAATGGAAACAGAGATAGAGCCCATGGTCGGAAGGCGGGCCTTCCCGCCTGCACCAAGCTTGAAAAGCTTGGATAATCTTAAATCCCCTCTTCATTTGCTTTGCAAATGTTTCCAAGAGGGGT
>JAEKNW010000181.1 GCA_016838885.1 Candidatus Cloacimonadota bacterium | reverse complement strand
GCAGTAGAGCTTTAGTAATACTTCGCTAAAGCTACGTATCACAGGCGAAGAGTGCAGATTCTTTTAGCAAAATAACTTACAGAATTTGAAGGCATATAACATATATATTCCTGATAATTATGGAAGTTACCTTTGCAAAAGAATATAGTGCTATTCTCAAAGAACTACTGCATTATTTGGGTTAAATATAGATATTTCTTGACCTTCTAGGGATGTTTATCTTATTATAACAAATCTTATAATTCAAACCTATCTTGAGGAACTATGAAGAATATAAAACTAATCGTAATTTTACTTCTTTTAATAACTAAATTACCGGCAATATCGGACTATTTTGATGAGAAATTGAAAGTTTTTGGACATGATGACATTCAATTCTTTATTGGGAATATACCTAAATTTAATGAAACTTCACCTGATTTTACCCAAATTCCTAATACGGCTTGGAAAGATTTTGAACAATATAGAACTACAAAAATTAATGGAGTAACCAAAGTCTGGTTCAAGATTGATCTATCTGGTCTTATAATCCCTTTTAATGCCATCTATTTTCATTCTTTGAAAAACAATCTTCGTGTTTATTATCCTGAACAGATCTTCCCAACTAAAGCCACAGAGGCTTCTATCAGTAATTATGATGTAAACTCCCATGTCAATAAACAAATTATTATCTTAAAATCTAATCCAGATCTTACAGAATTCCCCCTAAATATGATATATTTTTCCATCGATATTGACCAAAAAACCCCTTTGTTTAAATTCTTCCCTGTAGTTGTTGGAGATGAAGCCACTATAAGGGAATATATCATTAATGAAGAGGTAATAAAACGTAATAATGATTATCTGACATTCTTTGCAGGGAATTTTCTCCTGTTTGTTAGTCTTATAACCCTAATCACCTTCATTATTACCATCAGAAGATTTAATTATACCATGTTATTCTTTTCTCTTGTTATGGCAACCTCTGGCTTATTGTATTGGATGCTCTCCCCCTTATCCCTCTTCTTCTCAGATTTTACTTACACCAGAATGCTCTATATCTTAACTTTTTTTCATCTTGTCTGGTTCTTTTTTGGTCTCTTAATTTCTTCTTTCCTCAAAAAGAAATATCTAGCAATAATTTCCTTACTAGTATTAATAAATCTTATCTTGGTTTTTATAGCTCCCAAGACGATCTCACAAACCAGATTTTTAATTCTAATCATATTAGCTATTTTCAATCTTATTATTATTCTTCAAATTAATAAATCTAAATTGGACTTGCTTCAAACAAATTTCCTTTTTTCAATAGCAGCTATGTTTAACTTCATCTTCTTAATCTCCCCTATTTTCCTATCAAAACAAGGTTCAATTAATATGTTTAGCAAAATTGGGATGGGACTTTTTGTGTGGATTATTGCCTTTGCTGTTTATGCTTACAGACACTATAATATGACTGTTAACGAACTTCAAGCCCAAAAAATTAAGAATTTAGAGCTTACTGAATCAAACTTAGAATCTCAACTTAGTAGTTTAAAAAAACAATTAGACCCTCATTTCCTCTTCAATAGCCTTGGAACTCTAGTTGCCCTTATCGAAATAGATAAAGAGTGTGCTATTGATTACATCCAAGAGTTTTCTAAAGTTTATAGATATATTCTTGATACTAAAGATAATAATTTCGTTACAGTTGCAGAAGAACTAAACTTTTGTCATGCTTTTGTCTTTCTCTTAAAAAAGAGATTTAATGAAAGCATTGTAACATCATTTAACATAGAAAAGCAGAATTTGCAAAAACAGGTACCTCCATTAAGTATCCAAATGTTAATTGAAAATGCCATAAAACACAATATTGCAACAGATGAATCACCTCTAGAAATTAATATTTACACCCAAGATGATTATGTAATTGTGGAAAATTTGCTACAACTTAAAAAACATAATCAACCAACTTCTAAGTTGGGTTTAAAGAATTTGAATCAACGTTTATACTTGCTCAAACAAATCAATATTGTTATTGTAGAGTCTTCCAAAAAATTTATTGCAAAAATCCCTTTACTCTCAGAGGTCTAAATGAATATCCTAATCATTGAAGATGAATATCTTACTGCTCAAAGAATCAAGAAATTAGTTGAAGAAATTTCTAGTGATTATCATGTTATTGATATAATCAGAAGCGTTAAACAGGGAAAAGAATGGTTTAAAAATAATCAAGAACCTAACCTGATTTTGAGTGATATTGAATTAGGCGATGGTAACTGTTTTCAGATTTTCTCTCAACACTCTCCTCAAGCTCCTATCATCTTCCTAACAGCCTATAATCAATATGCTCTTCATGCTTTTAAATTAAATAGCATAGGCTATATTCTGAAACCTTTCAAAAAGAGTGATATTAAAGAAAATATAGATAAGTTTAAATCCCTTATCCTGAACAATTTCAATAATCCATTAGTTCAATCAGAGAATATCCCTCAGCCCCCTAACCCGGATAAAGACATTCGTTTTCTCATTAAAAAAGGAATCAACTATATTCCCATCTTTGCTTCAGAAATTGCTCTCTTCTTCTCTGAATCTAACCTTACTTATCTAATTACTAAACAAAACCATAAATATATCATTGATCATTCTTTGGAACATCTTGAAACTATTCTAGACCCACTCCACTTCTTCCGCATCTCACGTGGATTTATCATTGCGGATTATGCCATTGTTAATTTCAAGAAATATGATCCTAAACGATTATTGCTAGAACTGACTATTGATACTAACATGCCGGTTATTGTAAGCAGAAGAAAAGTGGGCTCATTTAAGAATTGGTTTAATTCCTAAACACTAAACACTAAACACTAAACTCTAAACTCTAAACTCTAAACTCTAAACTCTAAACTCTAAACGTATCTTTTATTTTTTTTAACTTGACAACTTTTTTTAATCTTACAATAATCAATTATGAGTTAGATAAAAGATTACTAAAATATCTAACGTGAATTATTCATTAGTGATTTGGGGAAAAGTAGATTCTTATAACAAAATAATATAGTTCTATTATCAAAAGGGAATTTATCTACAGCCTCTTACATAATTATTATATCTTTCTTAACTCACTGGAGGAGCCATGAATAAGACATTTGTGCTAATTATGCTTATAGTCTGTACAAGATCTTTATTTGCAGATACAGATTCTTTTTTGAACATGCAATCACTCGATGAAATTAGTTTAAAACCTTATCAATCCCAAACAAGCTGGGAAGCACCTTTTGAATTCTCTACAAATCCAATTTCTTTAAAAACTAATTATTATGATTACTTTATAGGAAGTGTTGGCTCTATGCCTATGCAAAGATCAATTACTGACATGCTCAATGGAAATTGGTTTGTCTACTCAGCAAAATATACACATAACTCGAAACTAAGAACCTATAAAGCATTCATTCCTCTTGAATACAATGGGACTTTCAACATATCAAATTTACCCTTCGGTTTCGATGACCTCTGGGAAGAGTTACCATCTCTTGCTTTAACTGAAGGCGGAAGACCTTTCTTAGCTTATCAGACAGATCTTGATTTTCTGCATCAAGATGAGCCATACTTAGAAATAGGCTTTGGTTATGACGCTGTTGTTGCTGGTGTTGCACTTGCACAAAATTCTGATTTATTTTCGGTCTTTGATGCTCCATTAAACATTGCTGTAAATGGTACATCTCATCAAATATCTGAGCTTCTTAACCCTACAATACAGATTGGTCCTTCTCCAGAAAACGGACACCAAAGGGTTTATATCTGTGGTCAGAATAGTTGTAATGACACAGAATATTCATCTGCAAATATAGTAGTTTTTTACCAAGATTTTACTGAAGAAGAAATTGAATACCAAACATTTACAGGTGATAGTTGGGAATATACTACAATACCAGTACTTAATGAGTGGAACACATCTACAACTGAGTGTAGAAAACCTTTTATGGCTTTTAAGGTTTTTGAAGATGCCTTGTATTATGTTGGTTATCATGAAGCCGTAGATTTCCAACTCGATTACAAGAACATTATTGCTGAACCGTCTATTGATGTTTTTGTTTGTGATAATTATGGTGAGGGTCAATGGGAGCAGCACTCAGTTTGGGACTCTTTCCAATCTTACAATCCGAATTATGTAAATCCAACAGGTTTTCATACTGGTCGATTCATGGAACGTGAATATTTTGACACTCCCATTAATGACCTTGATGATGAAGATATGTACATTGGAATAGGGCAGTCAAGCCACTTTAATGTTGGTGTTGATGGTATGGGCAGGCTTCATATTCCTGCACTTTTCACCCAAAAAACTTACTCTGGTTATTATTATCCGGAACTACATACAATTAAAGAAATCATATTTAATCCTTTGACTGATGGTTTTACCATCCAAGAAGTATATCCCCAGTCTGATAACCCAACTTTCCCTGTTCAATTTACATCACCAAATGGGGGTTTATCTGTTCATAATAATAGAACACCTTGGTATTGGTGGGATGCAGATTCAGATGGCATCTATGACGAAGTTCTTGATGATGGTACATGGGATAATATTGATGATAACATAACACCGGCAGACACTGATTATTGGGGAAGGCCTGTTTTAAAGACTATTTGGCCTTTCCAATATTGGGATGAATATGCCCTTGCGGATAATAGTCTTCTTCCTAAACTTAATCATCTTTCCATTACTAATACCAATTATGAAGGAATGATGGCAATAGTATGGCATGATACTCAGAAGTCTAGACTTTACAATCAAAATCCTCTAAAATATGCTGAACTTGCACCTTACGAAGAAACTATTGAAACTAAGATAGCCTTCAAAAACGATATGGGGCTTGTTTGGTCTGACCCTATCTCCCTGAATAATGTTGAAACTCCTGAATTAGCAGGACAAAACCCTAGCTTCGCCTACCCGAGTAATGAAATTGATTTCTTTTATGATTCTTGGTATAATCCTTATGGAGTACTATATTTAGTGTATAATGATGATACTTCTTATGGCTCATCTATTCTTGGGATTGGACCTGAGACAGCAGGAGCTATAAAGTATGCTGTACTCAATGTTGATTTTTCAGATGCACCTGCCTCAATTGAGAATAAAGACAATGATGTTGCTGGTAATAATACTGTCTTAAATCAAAATTACCCAAATCCTTTCAATCCTGAAACCACAATATCTTTCATTACCAAAGAAGCAGGAGATGTCTTTTTAGATATTTACAACATAAAAGGACAAAAAGTAAAATCACTGGTAAATGAGTTCAAGGAAGCTGGAAATCACCAAGTAGTCTGGAATGGTAAAGATAATAATAATCATAATGTAGTTTCAGGAATCTATCTCTATAAAATTAGAAGTGGAAAGTTTAGTTCTACAAGAAAGATGATTCTGATGAAATAATTTTTTCATCCACATTAAACCCGAATGATGCAGTAGAGCTTTAGAGAAGAGTGCAGTTTTTTTAGCAAAATAACTTACAGAATTCGGACGCATATAATATATATATTCGGGAGAATTATGGAAGTTACTTTTGCAGAAGAATCTAGTGCTATTTACAAAGGTCTACTGCATTATTTGGGTTATACTCCACCTCCTATTTGTTTAATTTTCAAAATACCTTATATTATATGAAAACTAATTACATTAAGGAGTAAATATGAAAACAGATTTAGAGATAGCAAGTGAAATAGAGTTACAGCATATTGATCAAGTAGCAGGGAGATTAGGATTAAAACCTGAAGATTTAGAACATTATGGAGATTATAAGGCAAAAATAAAGTTACCTGTAGTAGCTGATATTAGAAAACGAGAGCGAGGAAAGTTAATTTTAGTTTCAGCAATAACACCTACTCCTGCCGGAGAGGGCAAAACAACAGTTTCTATAGGACTTTCCATGGCATTGAATAAGATTGGCAAGAAAGCAAGTGTTGCCATCAGAGAACCCTCTTTAGGCCCTGTATTCGGGATTAAAGGTGGTGCAGCCGGGGGTGGATACTCACAAGTATTGCCTATGGAGGATATCAATCTACATTTTACAGGTGATTTTCATGCTATTACCACAGCTAATAATACTCTTTCTGCCTTAATAAATAATCATATATATCAAGGAAATGAGTTAAACATTGACCCCCGCAGAGTAACTTGGAAAAGAGTTTTAGATGTTAACGATAGAATGCTCCGTGACGTAGTTATCGGGCTAGGTGGTAAAACCCAAGGTATTCCTATGGAAGAAGGCTTTGATATTACCCCTGCTTCTGAAATCATGGCTATTCTCTGTCTTTCCAATGATTTAATGGAGCTTAAGAGAAAGATTGGGGAAATAACTGTAGGTTTTAATTATGGCGGAGAACCTGTTTTAGTTAAACACTTAGGCTATGAAGGAGCAATCACAGCCCTTCTTAAAGATGCCATCAAGCCCAATATAGTTCAGACTATTGAACACACTCCTGCCTTTATTCATGGTGGACCTTTTGCTAATATTGCCCAAGGTGCCAACAGTATTATTGCAACCAAAACAGCCTTAGGCTTGAGTGATTATGTAGTTACTGAAGCAGGTTTTGGTTTTGACTTGGGAGCTGAAAAATTCTTCGATATAGTCTGTCCTTACGGTGGATTCTGTACTAGTGCAGCCGTCGTAGTAGCTACTATCAGAGCCATCAAATTCCATGGTGGAGTTAAGCTTAAAAACCTTTCAGAACCTAACCCTGAAGCAGTAAAAGAAGGTATTGTTAATCTTGAGAAACATTTGGAAAATACTAAAAAGTTTGGCATGAAATCTATTATCGCCATTAATAAATTTGCTACTGATACAGAGGAAGAGATTAACATAGTTAAAGATTTTGTTCAAGGTTTAGGCTTTGATGTCTCTGTCGTTGAATTCTTCACTAAAGGTGGTGAAGGTGGAGTAGACTTAGCAGAAAAAGTAATTAAAATGATTGATTCTGAAGCATGTAAATTGCATAGTCTCTATGACTGGAAATCACCTGTCAAAGATAAAATTTTTAAGATAGCCCACGAAATATACGGTGCTGAAGCTGTGGATTACTCTGCTGAAGCTAAAAAGACCTTAAAGATCATAGAAAAGAATGGTTATAATGATTTACCTATTTGCATAGCAAAAACTCAAAAATCTCTTTCTGATAATCCTAGCTTACTGGGAAGACCTAAAGATTTCTTGGTTACGGTCAGAGAGATTATTATCTCTTCAGGAGCGGGCTTCTTAGTCCCCATCACCGGTGATATTATGAGAATGCCGGGCTTACCTAAAACCCCTTCTGCTGAAAAGATGGATATCGATGAAAATGGTAATATAACCGGACTTTTTTAACCCGAATAGTGCAGTAGAACTTTGATAATACTTCGCTAATACATTCTACGTAGCTTTAGCGAAGTAGAAAGCTACGTATCACAGGTGAAGAGTGCTAGATTCTTTTAGCAAAATAAGCTACAGAATTTGAAGGCATATAATATATATATTCCTGAAAATTATGTAGCTTACTTTTGCAAAAGAAGATAGTGCTATTCGCAAAGGTCTACTGCATTAT